>NZ_CP043930.1:7715305-8027492 GCF_009720525.1 Gimesia benthica | reverse complement strand
CGCGCGATGTCCTCAATGGCACTCTCTGTGCCTGGTTCATCGCATCGCTGCAGATTCATCACCTGTAACGCTGCGTTAATCTCATTGAAGGAAAGCCCCCATCGCCGCATCTTACAGCCATACTTGAAAAGCGTATTGTGCTGGATGCCCTTGTGGATCTTTTCATCTTCCAGAGTCAACGGGATTTCATTCACTACCTGTAAGCCCTGTATGATCCATTCCGGCACTGTGGGCAGCTCATCGCGTGAATCCAGCTCATGACCGGGAAGCCACTTGTAAGGCTTGCCATCGACCACCGAAGGGGCAGCGACTATGTAACCACCGTCAGCCCTGGTATCGACGTGATCGGCCAGCCTGCCCGCTGTGTTGCGTAGTGGCTCGCCATTCTGCCGAAAGACATAGTGACGACCACCGCGCGGAGTCTGTGAGACTGGAGAACCAGCCAGCGCATCGAGTCTGCCGTTATCGGACAACCAAGCATGATCAGCACCGTCGATGTCAACGACACACAAGCCATCGGTAACAACGCCGATATTTGCATCAGGCTTTGCAGTCCACCATTCGCAAATCTGGTCTTCGTCTGTGCTGGCATCCTTGCAACCGTTGGGCGCCAGATCGCCCGCGGGACGCTTCCCCCCGATGATCAGGGGGAAGACGGGGAAGCCCTTAGCAGCGTAATCAAGCGCCGCCTGCAGCATGTGATTTTGATTCACCATTCGCGCGGCCCTTTCCGAGTTGATCGGCAAGGTAACGGGGCCACTTACTGACGCCGTCCTTTTCTAGTCGCTCATCGTCTATCAGGTGACCAGTCTGCTCCAATACCGCCGCCTGCAGCTTGCGATAGTTGAGCTTCTGCTCTGTGCTTACCGTAACGTCAACCGGCTTTCGATGTAAGCGGGTCCATCTTCCAAACCGATCAACAATGTTAGTTTGAAGCGGTTGGATTCCTCCTGGTGGGATTCCATCACACGGAACCACCGCCGAAATACCCGCCTTGACTCTGTATTCCATCTGTCATAATGATCTCAATCCTTCTGTTGTCGCTAACAGGAACACAAGAACGGCTGCGAGTGATTGCCCTCACTCGTGGCCGTTTACCACTTCTGCACTGTCCGCTTTGGCCTGCATGTCCAGATAGGACAACCAGTCGCGCCCGAGGACATACCCGCGATTGTGCCGATAGATTACCCGCAGCCCCTTCCGGCGTGCTGTTCGCATCGCATCGCGTTTCAGCCCGGTCCGCTTCATTAGCTCTTCAAGCGTGTAACAGGAATCAATAGAGATTCGCCGCAAACAGACATCATGTTTCCCCTTGTCTTGAGTAGTCTCAGTGTCGGAGTACCGTTGCTCTCGACAGGGAAATATTACGGCGTGTGCGACGTAGAAAAAACATGGACTCAGACCGGTTAAGGGAGTCCATGTTTTGCAATCAGAGAATAACGAGGAATAAGGGGACAATAGCCGAAAATGACTGCAGAATAACCAGTAATAAAACTTTGGTGTTTTTCAAAGTTTTTTCTCGGTCCATGTTTCAGGCCATGTTTCTATTTAATGGACTTCTTCGGCCTGCCGCCTGTTTTCTTCCTCTTGACGTAGTTGTTTCCCCTGAGCACTCTGTACCTCTTCCTGAAGGCATCAGCGGGGTCCTTACTGTCATTTATACTGGTTTCAATGCCGGAATTCTTGCACTCTTCCAGGAATACGGATAAGCATTCAGGCCAACTAAGACCGCCTTCGTCACGTTCCGCGATTTCGATGGTTAATTCGTCTTCGCGTTTCTTCTGTCGGTCTTCTCCCTCAATCATTCCCCGCTGTTTATCATCAGCAACGAAATGTATGTGATTTAAGAATCTGACCGAGAGATTATCCAGCATTCTGACAATAGAAATCAACTCATCATCACAAAGCCCTGATTCAATATTTTCGCCACCAATCATCCTTCCCAGTTTTTCGCCTGCAAGCAGTGATCGCAGTCTAGGAATTAGGTGTATCAGCGGATCTGTGATTATGGATGTGTTGGTGTCGCAATATGCTGTAATCGCAGCAACGGTCAGCTCGACCGAGTCGAGATATTCGGTGTTGTGCTTAGTTAGGTCCACACTAGGATCATCGAAACCGTCTTCGCTCACATCGTAAGCAATTTCAGTAAGCCTTCGAAAGGCATCACCAGCAACATTAAAAATCTCAGCATAGTCACGGTTGAAAAAACACCGTAACTCGTTCTGGTTCCTGTCAGCGTCCCAGATTTTCATAGTCTCGCCCTCCCGAGCGAATCCAAAAGTAAAACGGGGAAGCCGGATGGATGGTCCGGTTTTCGGGATCAAACCTATCCCCGTTTGTATCGTTTCAGGGTGTTAGCCAGAGTGTTAGCTAGCACTGCCTCCGCCGCCCATACCGACGACAATCCGACTCTCAACAAACATTGTAAAACCAACTGCAAAACAATCAATCCGACAATGAACCGACTCTGCCCCGACGTTGTAGAATCTCTCTTAATCAGTAGGTTCTAGGTTCGATTCCTAGCGGGGGCACTTCAAAAGCCGTAACTCACACTGGGTTACGGCTTTTTTGCTTCACTGACTTAGTTTCTGACAGGGCAGACAATGAAAGATAATTCCGAGGCGATCGTTCTTGAGGCAATCAATCGCATGAAATCCCGGTCTGTGGTCTTTGAGCCAGGTCTGACGGATCTGGAGATAGAAAACATAGAGCAGCGGTTTGGTTTCCGATTCCCTCCCGACTTACGTGTGCTGTTGCAATCAGCTTTACCAGTAGGAATCGCATCAAAAGACAAATGAGGTACGTTTCCCAATTGGCGGGAAGATAATGTCGAACAATTGGAAGCCCGACTCAACTGGCCTTGGGAAGGCATGGTATTCGATATTAAGAATAATGATTTCTGGTTGGATGAATGGGGGACAAAACCTAAAATATAAAGGAAGCAATTGAGATCGCTCGTATAGAAGTAGAAAAGGCACCGACCTTGATCCCACTGTACTCTCATCGCTATTTACCTGAGCGACCGTTTGAAGCTGGAAACCCTGTGTTCTCTGTTTATCAGACCGATATTATTTATTACGGCCAGAATTTATGGGACTACCTGGTACAGGAATTCGGAAAACACGAAGAGCGATGGTATGCATGCGAAAGCGACTCTGATTTCAGTTGGGATGAATGCGATTCCGTTTATAAGCAGATCCCATTTTGGAGCGATTTGGTTTATTGAGAAATGATCGGTAGGATCCACAGAAGGCAGTCTTCCCCTTTTAGCGTGTAACAGGAATCATGTGAAAATAAAAGGGTCAGTGAAAATAAAAGGGTCAGGACTCTTAAAAAAGAGACCAGACCCCTTTGTCTTTCTCCAAAAACCGCGTTATCGACCGCTCCCATTCATGGCATGGTTAGCGGGCGTGCGTTTTCGGCCTCGAATCGCCAACATCTTTTTCGACCAGTTGCGTCAATTTGTCAACAAGCCGTTTTCGGTTTGGGCCATCCTTGGTTCATTGCGGCAGCCGTCGACCAATGGATTTAATTCGTCGCGGACGTCGTACAGATTCAAAAGGCTGTAAGCAGCCCGACCGGTGAAATGTTCTGAATCGCGGACGACCGAAAGCAGATGATTGACCGCATCATTATGATACCGTTCTGATTCGAGGAGTTGATCGGCCGCATCCAGCGCATCCCAAAACAGACCATTTGTCATTGCCGCGTGATAGGCATCTTCGGATTCGGCAATCTTGCCTTGTTTGAGATACCAACGAGCCGCAACGAGTTTTGCTTCGGATGTGGGTGACGCGAGGATAAGATCCAGCAGTTTCTGGCGATAGTCGGGTGACAATGATTCTTGATTTCGGCGCGAGACCCAAATCCGCACTTCGGGCCACGGGACAGTATCGACGTTTTGACTCGCGAATTGGGAGTATTCAGTTGATTGATTGGTGATAAGCATCCATGCCAGTTGGAAACGCAAGCCTGATTCAAGGTTGCTTTTGTATGCGGCGAACAAATCGATGTCGAGTTCTTCCGCTCGATCATGTGCGGCATTGCCTTGTTCCTCGCGTGGCATGCTGATCATTGAAGTGCTGAAGCCGACAAGATGCAGATCTCGCAGGAATTGGGCCTTGCGGTATTCAGCATATGCGTACCAACCGAGGAAACACGCGACGGCGGCGAGCAGTGGAACGATGATGAGCAGTCGTCTTCGGTGGTGAATCATGAGAGGACTTTGGTCAGGAGAATAAAAGGGTCAGGACTCTTAAAAAAGAGACCAGACCCTTTTATCTTTCCTATGAAGTAAGAGCTGACATGTTTTTCAAGAAGTAAAGAAAACATCAGGCATCACACAAATTCAATTTCCCCAAACACGAACTCCCGAAAGTTGTCTTCGTGGATCAATACACAGTTCGTGCTTTCCGCCAGCTCAATGGCGCTTGCCGTGAATTTACTGTTGGTAACTACGGCACAGGCATGGCAGTTGTAATGCCGCATGCCGGTGAAGGCCTGCTGGATGGCGGAGTTGCTGACGCTGTGAAAGTAGCCTTTGACCTGCACCGCAATTCTGCGGCCTGCTTTTTCCACAATTAAGTCGACTCCCTGGTCACCCGTGGTATTGGTAGTCTGCGTCTGGTAACCCAGCAGCTGAAAAACACGCTCCAGGTACTGCTCGAATTCAACGCTTCGCATCGCACGCCAGTTCTCGTTGAATAACTGCTGGCACTGATATCTGGCTGAGGAAATTCGTTCCCGTTCTTTATTTTGGGCGACTAAGTTCGCATTCAGTACCAGTTCCTGTTCCAGCCCCTGTTGCAACTCCCCGATACGGGTTTCCGTCTGAGTCGCTTTCCTGGAGAGTTGAGCCAGCTCGTTTTTCGTCTGCTCCATAAGCTGCGGAAGCTCAGCGTCGGAAGGATACTTTGACAGCGCCAGGAGAGCCACGAAAGAAATAACAATCATCAGAACGGCAACCACCACACTCACAGGTCGAGACCCCATCACCAGATCAATCAAGATGAGTGTCACCAGTCCCAGTACAGGCGGAACGACGACCCAGGCGCCAGGCTCCCAGATGTGATACTGTTTCAGGCTGGCTCGATAGGTGCGGGTAGAATTGAAGTATGAAGTCTTCAGTCGGAGCGATTTCACTTTTGAGGTGAGTTCCTTAAGCCGACTTCGCTCCTGTTTGAGTTCATGATGAAAAAAGCGTAATCGCTCTTCAGATTGTTCCAAGGCTTCCTTGAGGGGGATACGTTCTGACTGAGCGGGAGGTAAGGTTGTGTTATGCATGTGCGACTGAGCCCGAGATCGAAAAGCAGGTTATTGGCGAGCGTAATAACTCAGGGCGCATCACCGCAGAATCGGTTTCACACATTCTTCACAGTCACGGTAAATGGCCCTGTATTACCTTAAATATAGTAGAGATTGTGTCCAAATGTGATTGTGTTTGCAAGTGTATAATACAATCGCAGTTTCCAGTTGAAATCAGCCCTTTCCTGATGGTTTCAAATGGCCAGGATCATAACTTCAAACTGGTAACCCGCCTCTCGCAGACATACAGTGGAGTATGCACTGAACCGATCGTACTCAAACCCACAGGACCAGCCTCATGTCCCCCCAGCCACCCTCAGAACCACGAATTCGCTTTCTCACACTCGTCCCCATCCTGGCGGTGCTGATCGCGCTGGGCTTTGTCTGGTACGCGCGGAACAACGCACCCCGCGTCGCCGCCGGTCAGCTCATTCGTGAGACCGGCGTCTATACCGCACCCGGGGGGACCGCCGTGCTGACACTCCGTAAGTTGGAAGGTCAGGATCGGATCAGCGTAGACGTCTCCGCCCATCCCGGCACCCCCGAGGCTTCGAGTGCCAGCTGGGAGATTGACGGCACACAGCCCTGGCTGTTTACCTTCGATGCCGACGACAAACTCTGGGGCTATTCCCCCGACCAGGGACCGCACAGCGTAGGAACGACGCCGGCCGCGAACGCGTTTACCAGCATCGGCATTCACGGCGGCTGGGCCGGCATCCCCGAACCCCTCCTGCAGGCACTGCCAGCCGAATCACGCGACGTCTATCACGAATGGCGCGCCAGTCAGGATACCGCTGCCCCGTAACCGGTTGCTGATGCTTCACTGGATTGCACGTCAATCGTCATTGCTCTCCGTGTCTCCACCGTATACCATGACTGGAAACTCTCTATCGGGTAGCACACGCCGCCCGCAAGGAACCACATGATTTCGGAAAGTGAAAAACCGGGCTGCGGTTGCAGTTCAATGCTTCTCGGCTGTGCTGGCCTCTGTGTCGTCGGCCTGGTGCTGGTGATGCTTTTACTCAAACTGAGCAGCGATGAGGAAGCCAACAGCAAACAGGAGTCCGGAAGCGTTGAAAATGAGTTTCCCGCGGGCACCTTGGAACGGCTTCGATTTGAAGTACAACAGGCGCTGAGTAGCGTTAAGGCGGGCAAGGTTACGCTCGAGAATGGCGAACTGAAAATCGTTATTACTGGAAATGATGTCTCACGAGCCGACCCCACAGAGGTCGATTTCCAGATTGAAAACTCCCGTGTCCTGAAAGGGATCCATGAATCCGGCTTTAATGAGTTTTCAACTGTTAAACTCATTTCATTTGTCCCGATATTCGATAAGTTCGGCAATGAGAAACTATTGAACGTTTCAACGATGGTTTTTGATAAAACCACGCTGGACCGGATCAATTGGGAGAACTTCCGGCATGTCGATCTCACTTCAATTGCCTCGGATTACTCATTTCATGAAGTGGTCAATCGGTCTGAGTGATCAAACTGAGTATGTCCTGACTGTCGGATCTGCCAACCGAATCACGCGACGTCTATAAAGAGTGGCGCGCCGGTCAGGATACCGCTACCCCGTAACCCATCACCGGCGATTGATAAGTCAATCCTGTCCCGCTTTAGCCGTCGTCAGGCTTGGGTCTCTCCCCGCGGATCGAGTACAATGCCCCTTGCCACTTTTGAATTCTGATGACCGCCAACACAGAATAGCGCCGCGCATGTATGAGACTGTTACACTGGGATATCGCCTGCGACGCGATATGACCGCCAGCCTGGTGATTTTCCTCGCCGCCCTGCCCCTTTGTCTGGGTATTGCTCTCGCCTCGAATGCCCCCCTGATTTCCGGACTGATCTCGGGCATCATCGGCGGAATCGTGGTCGGCTCACTGAGTCATTCGCAGACCAGCGTCAGTGGACCGGCGGCGGGACTGACAGCGGTCGTCGCCACACAGATCGCCCTGCTCGGCTCCTTCGAAGCCTTTCTGCTGGCGGTCGCCCTCGGAGGATTGTTGCAGGTGATCGCCGGTCTCTGTCGTGCCGGCTTCATCTCGATGTTCATTCCCTCCGGCGTCGTGAAAGGTATGCTGACCGGGATCGGCCTGCTGCTGATCCTCAAACAGCTGCCTTACCTGATCGGTCATGACGGTCTGCAGACAAACGGCTCACTGAGCGCTGCACCACAAAACCTGGGACTCTATCAGAGCCTGGTCTCGCTCTCCGACCTCGACTGGCACGCCGGCGCGACTGTGATTGGGCTCCTCTCAGTGCTACAACTGATTCTCTGGGATCGTATTCCCGTCCTTAAACGGTCCGCCATTCCCGGCCCGCTGATCTCTGTCGTCCTGGGAGTCGCCATCAGCCAGCTCTGGTTCAGTGGACTGGGCGCCGCCTGGCGGATTCCCAACCCGCAACTGGTTCAGGTACCGGTCTTCAACAGCCCCGCGGAATACGGAGCCATCCTCGTCTTCCCTGACTTTTCGCTGCTCACCGATAGCAAGGTCTACATCGCGGCACTCACGATCGCGATTGTCGCCTCACTGGAGACACTGCTCAACCTGGAAGCCGTGGACCGCCTCGATCCCCAGCAGCGGCACTCCCCCCGCAGCCGGGAACTGTTCGCCCAGGGGGTCGGTAATATCACCGCGGGGCTGACCGGCGGGCTCCCCGTGACATCGGTCATCGTCCGCAGTTCGTTGAACATCAACTCGGGCGGCCAGACGAAACTCTCGGCGATCCTGAACGGCGGCCTGCTGCTGGGATGTTTCCTGCTGATTCCCCAGGTGTTGAACCTGATTCCGCTCGCCTGCCTGGCCGGAATTCTACTGGTCACCGGCTACAAGCTGGCCAGCCCGGCACTCATCCGACAGATGTACCAGGCCGGCCGCTATCAGTTCATCCCCTACTCCTGCACCGCCTTCTTCATCGTGGTGACCGATATCCTCACCGGTATCCTGCTGGGCCTGGCAACCAGTATCAGCTTCATCCTCTACAGCAACATGCGTTGCCCGCTGCACCGCGTGCTTGAGAAACATGTCGGCGGCGATGTGCTACGCATCGAACTCGCGAACCAGGTCAGCTTCTTCAACCGGGCCGCCATCGAACGCGCACTGCTCGAAGTCCCCCGCGACGGCTTCGTAGTCATCGATGGTCGCAAAACCGACTTTATCGACCCGGACGTCCTCAGCCTGTTACGCGATTTCCAGAACATCACGGCCCCCGCGCGGGGCATCCGTGTGAGCCTCCAGGGGTTCCGCGAACGCTACGACCCGGCTGGTGAAATTCAAACGATCGATTATTCCCAGACGGAACTCCGTGGCCAGCTCACTCCCGATGATGTCTTACGCCTGCTGATGGAAGGCAATCAGCGATTCCGCGCCGGTGTGCTTACCCGCGGAGAATCGCGACAGAATTCGCCGGGGGAACCTTACGCCCAGAATTCCTGCGTGACCATCCTGAGTTGTATCGACTGCTATATGCCGGTGGAATCCATCTTCGATCTGCGGCCCGACAACATCTTCAGTGTGCAGGTCGCCGGCAACGTAATCGATACCGAAGTCGTGAATAACCTCGAATACGGCTGCATCCTCTCCGGCACCCCGCTGCTACTGGTTCTAGGGCACACCCGCTGTGGCGCCATCCGGGCTTCGCTGGAACAGCAGCAACCCGGGCTCCCGGAAGACAGAGGCAATAACCGGCACCTGAATCAGGTCGTCAATCTGATATCAGAGTCGATTCAGGACGAGACTGACAGCGAGAAACAGACAGATTCCCCGGAGCAGAATTCACTCTCCTCCACGCAGGTCAGTCACCGGAATGTCCTGCGGGCCGTTGCAGCCATCCTGGCCTCCAGCGACCAGATCCGCGAACGCGTCCAGGCCGGCACGCTGGGAGTCGTCGGAGCCGTCTACCACGACGACACCGGCGTTGTCGAACTACTGAAGGAAGAACTTCCCCAGGGCTGATATCACCAGTCCCTTTCAGCAGGCAAAGCATTTGACCACGAGCCGCTTCCCTCTGTTATACTGGAGGAAACAAACCCGATAAACTCTGTTTGTGCCGTAAAACCATGAGCAATCACCCCGCGTGGATATTAATTGGAGCCGGATTATTCATCGCCGCCATTGGTCTGTTCTGGCTGCTCGGACCCTCGCTGCCCTGGATCGGAAAACTGCCCGGCGATATCGCGGTTGAACGGGAAAACGTGCGCTTCTATTTTCCCTTGACGACCTGCATCCTGCTCAGCTTATTGCTGACGGGAATCGTGTGGGTGATCCGCTTCTTCTCGAAGTGAAGTATCACTCTCGGGAGCAGGTCTGTGACGCGGACGGCGTCGCTCGTCGTCTTCCAGCATGCGGAGCGCCGGCGTGTCGAGGTCATCGTATTGACCACGTGACACCGTCCAGACGAACGCGATGACAGCCGCCAGGGCAAGCAGAATGGCAACCGGGAGTGCGATATACAATACGCTCATGCATGCGTCTCCCGGAAAGAACGGTTCATGAACGATAGAACCAGCACCGTCAACGAACTGATGGGCATCAGCACCGCCGCGATCAGCGGATTGATCAATCCCCCAGCGCCAAACCCGCAGCCAGTAGATTATAGGCCAGAGAGATCAAGAGGTTCCTTATGATAACCTGGTTCGTCATCCGGGCACCATCGATCAACTCCCGCAGCGGACTCAAGCCGGGACGATTAAGATAAACGTCAGCGACCTGCAGGCTGGCTTCGGCTCCTCCATGGACGGCAATTCCGACCGAAGCAGCTGCCAGGGCAGCGCTATCGTTGACGCCATCTCCCACCATGACGGTCAGTCCCTCTGGTGTGGACTGCTGAATGATCTGCAGCTTCTCTTCCGGCAGAACGCCTGCATGTACAAACTCAGGATTGATGTCGAGCTGCCGGGCGATCGGATTCACAATCTCCTCATGGTCGCCCGAGAGAATCCCGATCGACCAGCCGGCCGCCTTCAGGTGATCCAGCGTGGCACGCGAATCGGGGCGCAAGCTGTCGCCGATGCCACAGACCGCCTCCAGTTCTCCATCGACGGCAATCAACACGGTTGTCAGTCCCTGGCTGCGACAGTCAGCAATACTCTGCTGATACGCTGGGGAAATGAGACAACCTTCCGAAGTCACTAACGCCTCGGTACCAATCAGCAGCTGATGCCCGTTCACAGTACCGCTGATCCCCTGCCCCGGACTCGCCTGCACATCTTCAGGCATCGGTAGATCACTCAACGCACCTCCGGTCTGCTGTTCAATATAGCCCAGTATCGCCGTCGCGATCGGGTGGACAACCTGCTGTTCCAACGCAGCGATCTCGCGGAACCGGCTCTGATCTCCCTGCCAGACCTGAACCTGCATTTTACCGGTAGTCAGCGTCCCCGTTTTATCCAGCCACAGAATCCCGGGTCGGGCCAGTTTTTCGACCGCGTCTCCGGAATTGATCAGAATGAAACGTTTCGCTGCTTTCCCCTGCGCGACAGCCAGCGCGAGTGGAGTCGCCAGTCCCAGGGCACACGGACAGGTGACAATCAACAGAGAGATCGCATTCGCGACGGCAACTTTCGCCCCGCTCGACCACCAGAGTCCCAGGCAGAGGAGCGACAACAGGATGACCGTGATCACGAACACGCCGGCAATCCGGTTGGCAAGTTCGATCAGCGGGAGTTTGGAACTGACACCCAGTTCCACCAGGTTCATTAGACGTCCAATCCGAGTCTGTTCGCCTACGGACTGAACCTGCATCCGCAAGGGAGAAGTCAGGTTGAGCGTGCCCGCGGTTACCTCTCCGCCGGTCAGCACTCTGCGGGGCCGCGACTCCCCGGTCAGGATCGATTCATCAACTGACGAGTCGCCGGAGAGAATGACGCCGTCTGCCGGAATCACATCACCAGCGCGAACCTCCACTTGGTCTTCCACCTGCAGAACTTCAATGGGTACTGTCAGCACCTCTGTCCCAGTGACAAGGCGTGCATGGCGAGGCGTGATGTTTTTCAGGAGCGAGAGCTGGCTCAACGCATGGTGTTGCTGGCGGAATTGAATGTAGCGGCCAACCAGCAGCAGAAAGATCAACACGGTCAGTGAGTCGAAATAAATCTCTCCTCTACCCCGGATCGAATTCACCAGCCCCGCGATCCCTCCGATAGTGATGCCCAGGGCGACCGGCAAATCAATGTGCGGAACCCGCGTCTTGAGTGCGAGCAGAGCGCCTTTGAAAAAGATCTGCCCGGGCCAGAAGATTGAAACCAGTGCCAGACCGGCGCTCGTCCAGCGAAACAGGTTCAAGTGTTCGGCTGACATGCCGGTAAACATACCAGCGTAAAGGGCGAATGCGATCAGCATCACATTCCCGGCACAGGCTCCAGCGATCCCCAGACGAATCAGGTGTTTCCGGTTTTCCAGGCGATAGAGTCGCTCGGTTTCGTTGGGTTGAGCCGGGTGCGGACGGTAGCCTAGCCGATCCAGTGTGCGGGCGATTTCGGAGATCGCGACGGCGTCCGGATTCCAGAAACAGTCCAGTGTCGCGGTGGTGAGATTCACCCGGGCATTGATCACGCCAGGCAGAAACTCGGGGAGTTTTTCAATCACAAACACGCAGGAGGCGCAATGAATGCCCTCCAGGTGCAGTCGAATGCGATTCAGACCGGAATCCAATTGGTGGGCGTAAAGCTCCAGGAACCGGGGGTGGTCCATCTCCTCGTAAGTCAGCTCCGAAGGCCCCGCTGTTTTGGCATCCGCAATTTCCTCCAGCAGACGCGGATCCATGTCCTGCAGTATCGCATAGGCGACTTCACATCCCGCGCAGCAGAATTCCGGTCCGGAGCTGTGTTGACGCGATGTGGGGATTGGCAGATCACAGTGAATGCAGGTGCCCTGCCCGCTCGACTGAGCTGTTTCGCCTCCGTCGATCTCATCGATCACCGGCGCGCGTTCAGGTTGGGATCGGGGGCTGTTAATCGGAATCACCTCGGAGGCAACAGGGGAGCGGCTGCTCTTTGAGCTGCTCTAATTGTTCAGTCTGAGAAGGCGCTTCCAACTGTTTGTGGAGCGCTCCCATGTCAGCCTGCGCCCGCACACCCATCGTAAAGATGCCACTGACAATCAACAGGCTGGCGATTAATGTGTTGCCCAGGGTGTTCCATTTTCGTGGAAACCAGCGACTGGCCAGACTGGCGAGCGAGAGCGCCGGAATGGTTCCCAGCCAGAAGGCGATCATGGTCAGTCCACCGAATAGCGGTGTACGGGCACTGACCGCCAGCAGCAGAAATGCGTATAACCAGCCACAGGGGAGGCAGGCCGTCACTAAGCCGATGGACAGTGGTCGTAATCCGTGCGGCAGTTGATGCACGCGTTTGACGAACTTCGCAAACACCCTGCCCACGCGCGCCGTACCAAAGTGGGGAATACTGCCGGTACGGTAGATAGTCACTAGAGAAAACAGACCAAATAGAATCATGCCGGCACCGGTTACCACCGCCGCCGCCTGCTGTAGACCAGCCAGTTGACCGCCCGATTCCATCAGCCAGCCCAGGCTGCCTGCCGCGAGGCCCAGTAGTGTATATCCCAGCAACCGGCCGCCATGATAGCAGCTTTCGTAAATCAGGGACGAATGCGAGCCTGATTCAGAAGAGCGATTCGTCGCCAGCAGCATCAATGGTCCACACATGCCGATACAATGTCCGCTGCCGGCTATGCTGGCGACGAAGATGGTCGCCAGGAGTGGAATGATGGTCTGCAGGTCTGACATGTTTTGTCCCGCACTTCGGTTAAAGTTGGTGATTGCTTGCGTTGTTGGCAGGTGTCGTCGCTACGGCTTGAAATTCTCCCGATTCTTTCAGACGAAACTGTTTCTTCTCCTGGAAATGACGAGTATCCCCGGCGGTCTTCAATGAGAGTTCCCACAGTCCGGAACGCTGGAGCGGCGCGACGGCTGTGTAGTTGCCGGGCCCCTGTTCTTTGAAATGGAGCTTGAAGACGTCGCCGCCTCGTGCGTGGTGAAAAATCTCTCCACTCAATTGACAGCCGCTGACCGGCTTGCCATCTGGACCTGCCAACTGAATGGTCAGCAGCCGTTCGCCCATCAGCCCCTGCGGTTTACCCAGATCGAGGCGCGTCGTCCAGCCCAGGGCATCACTGGCTGCCTGGCGTTCCCGCTGTTGATCCCAGGAGATTGCCTGTTCGTAGTATCCTTCGACAATCACATTCGAAGGATCACTGGTCGCGAGGAACACGGCAACCCCCGAGAGCACGATCTGCAGACCGAGGAAGCCCAGGATAACGCCTCCCCACTTCCAGCGGGCCAGGGTTTCTGCGGATTCGTCATTCTCAATGTTTTCGGGTTCGTTGGTTACGGGCCGAGAATCTGACATGTGACCCTCCTTTCATCTGCCTGGTTCTGTGACTGAATCGAGAGTTCAACTTCCCGCAAGCCTGCGACAAACGATTTGCGCGGCGCCGATACCAGCATGGGGATCGTTTTGGTCTCTCGTGCTTTGAGCTGGGGAGAGCCGATCAGTTCCATGGTGACATCGGGGGCGTCGAGTACCTTGATTGTGTATTCATCCGGCTGATCCGTACGGTTGACCAGCTTCAACTGCAGGTTGTTTTCAACCTGATCATCTTCGGTCACGATAAACGGATTGCCATAATTACGCATGATCGTGATATCGAACGATTTCTTATTCAGCAATGTGATAGTAAACGCAGAGACCGACAACAGCAGCAGTAAAGGATAGATGATTACACGTGGCCGCAGTTTCTTCGTTGGCTGGCCATCGATTTCATCCTGGCAGGAATAGCGGACCAGGCCCAGCGGGCGATCAACTTTGACCATGATTTCATCACAGGCATCCATACACTGCGTGCAGTGCAGACATTCCATCTGCAGTCCATCGCGAATATCAATGCCGGTAGGACAGGCCTGCACACACTGACCACAGTCGATACAGTCCCCCTTGGGTGTCGGATCCGTTTTGCTGATCTTACCTCGAGGTTCTCCCCGCTGGGGATCGTAACTGACAATCAACGAACGTCGGTCCAGCAGCACCGATTGAAAACGTCCATAGGGACAGGCGATGGTGCAGAGCTGTTCCCGGAAAAACGAGAAGTTGAACATCATCAGCACGACGGTGGCTGTCATCACCAGGAACCCGGTCGGATGTGTGAATGGCGACTGTCGTACCCAGTGCTGCAACTCACTCACACTGACGAAATAAGCCAGGAACGTATGCGCTAATATCATGGAGATAATCAGGTACGCGCCATACATCATGACACGCCGAATCAGCGGGACCGATTTCCGGGGTTTGCCGCCATGACCGGTGGTGCCACAGAATAGACGTTCGATGGGACGGTAAACGAATTCCAGGTAAATTGTCTGGGGACAGGCCCAGCCGCACCACACCCGGCCAAACAGTGCCGTCAACAGAAAGATCGACAGGAAGACCGAGATCATGAAAAAGGCGAGCAACAACGTATCCGTCGGCAGGAACGTAAATCCGAAAATCGTGAATTCCCGCCGGGTGATATTCAGAAAGATCGCCGGCCGCGAATTGACCTGCAGGTGGGGCAGGACAATGAACAGCACAATCAGGAAGTAGCCGACAATCCGCCGGCGATTCCAGAATTTCCCCTTGAACAGCCGGGGATACATCCAGCGACGTGAACCGTCTTTCTCCAGCGTGGATAAAACGTGTTCTTCAGGTTCCAGGACTTGGTCACTCATCGGGGTTCACCATATCACATACTTTTAAGACTACTCAAGACTTCGGCTGTTTCTCGGCGACGTCCTGCTCCGCCTTTTGATCTGCGTTTGGTGCAGATTCAGCATCAGACTTCCCCTCCGCGGTAGCGGGCGCTTGCCAGGGGCCGATTTTTTTGGCATTCGGTTCAGGTGGCTTCCCGGTGCCTTCCGGCAGAGACCCCTGCAGACTGGCCACATAGGCGGCGACCAGCACGATTTCATTAGGATGCAGGCGATTTCCCCAGGCAGGCATCGCCTGACCGTTGGCACCCTTCTCGACGACCGTGGCGATGTCGCCGATCTCTTTGACGTGAATCCAGTAATCATCGGTCAGGTTCGGGCCGACTTTTCCTTCCGCTTTCTCTGCATGGCAGGCCACGCAGTGCATCTGGAACACACTTTCGCCCACCTTGAGCCATTTCGGGTCATCCTTGTATTTATAGACCGTCGCTGAATTCAACTGGAGTTCACCAATTTCTGCGAACTGCAGCCGCAGGTTGTCGGCGACTTCGTCTTTATACTGATCGTAGATCGACCGCCCCGGAACGCCGGATTCATAGTAGAGCCAGTAGGGAATCGCAAAGAAGATGCATCCCCAGAACAGCATGACCCACCAGCCAGGCATCGGGTTGTCGTATTCCTGAATTCCGTCGTAGTTATGTGTGGTTAACTGGTCTTTTTCAGACATCATTGTCTCCGAATCTGGTTAGTCGTCCGAAAGCGGAATTTCTGATTGATGTTTAATTTCTACTTTGCTGGTCAGCGCGACTTTGATACCCACCAGGGCAAACGCTATCAGGAACAGCACGAGTGCGATTTCGGCGCAGAAATCATAATTTAACAGACGCATGACTTCTTTGATCATAATAATTACCTCGTTGACGCTGGTTCTGCCCGGGCGGTCTTATTATCGGCCGCTGGTGCGGGTTCAGCGGATGGATTCGGGGATTTCGGAGTCTTGAACAGATCCGTTCCCAGACGCTGCAGGTAGGCGATCAGCGCGACGACCTGTTTGTCTTCCAGGCCCGAGGGACCTTTCTGACGTTCAATGTCATCAGCGATTGCTTTCGCCTGCTGCTTGGCCAACGTGATGGAATCGCTCAAGGCGGCTTTGTCGTAAGGAGCTCCCAGGTAGGAAGCGGCCCAGACGCGGTCCGGAATCGTCTTGAAATTCAGCTTACGTTTTTCCAGCCACGGATAAGGTGGCATGATCGAACCTTTGGTCATCTTTTCCGGATCACGGAAATGAATCAGATGCCAGAGATTGGACTGCTTGCCCCCTTCGCGTGCC
The DNA here is from genome assembly GCF_009720525.1 of Gimesia benthica. Classification (NCBI taxonomy): domain Bacteria; kingdom Pseudomonadati; phylum Planctomycetota; class Planctomycetia; order Planctomycetales; family Planctomycetaceae; genus Gimesia; species Gimesia benthica. The sequence goes on along the minus strand of NZ_CP043930.1, from coordinate 8,011,150 downwards.
AGGTCGGGACCGATGCGACGCGAACCCCACTGAAACGGATGGTCGTAAACGAATTCACCCGGTTTGGAATATTCACCATACCGCTTGGTCTCTGCCAGCATGGGACGAATCATCTGCGAATGACAGTTGTAACAACCTTCCGCTACGTAGATGTCCCGTCCGGCTAACTCCAGTGGTGTGTAAGGTGTCACCGTCGCGATGGTCGGCACGTTGGACCGGATCAGGAAGGTCGGAATGATTTCGAACAGCGATGCAGCCACCACAGCGATGATCACCCAGATGGTCATCAGGCGGGGGAGCCGTTCCCAGCGACGGTGCCACACGAGTTGTTCAAAGACATCCAGCTTCTTGGCGACTTCCAGCACACCCGACAGACGAGACTGGGGAGCCGGATCGTCATCATAATGTGGCTCCAGCGCGGGAGCGTAATGTTCGACTTCTTCGTAGTTCGCAGGACGCCTCTTCCAGGTCTGGAAGAAGTTGTAGCTCAGCAGCAGTGCCCCGGAGAGATAAACGACCCCGCCGACTGCGCGGATCACGTATAACGGGATCAGCACGCGAACCGTTTCCACGAAGTTGGGATAAGCCAGCTGACCGGTATCGGTGATGGCCCGCCACATCAGTCCCTGAGTCAGCCCGGCGACATAGATCGGGAAGATATACAGCAGGATCCCGACTGTTCCCAGCCAGAAATGCAGATTTGCCAGCCGTGTACTGTAGAGTTCGGTCTGAAATAGTCGTGGCAGCAGCCAGTACATCATGCCGAAAGTCATGAACCCGTTCCAGCCCAGGGCGCCCGCATGCACGTGGGCGATGGTCCAGTCGGTGTAGTGTGACAGGGCATTCACAGATTTGATCGACAGCACGGGGCCTTCAAAAGTAGACATCCCGTAAAACGTGATGCCGACCACGAAGAATTTCAGGACCGGATCGGAAGTCACTTTCTGCCAGGCCCCGCGCAGGGTCAGCAGTCCGTTGATCATTCCCCCCCAGGAAGGCATCCAGAGCATGATCGAAAACAGCATACCCAGAGTTGAAGCCCATTGAGGCAGCGCAGTGTAGTGCAGGTGGTGCGGACCGGCCCAGATATAAATGAAGACCAGCGACCAGAAGTGCAGAATACTTAACTTATAGGAGAAGATCGGTCGGTTTGCCGCCTTGGGCAGGAAGTAATACATCAGCCCCAGGAACGGCGTTGTCAGGAAGAAGGCCACCGCGTTATGCCCGTACCACCACTGCATAAAAGCATCCTGCACACCGGCATAAACGGAATAGCTCTTGAACAGGCCAATCGGTACGACCAGGTTGTTGAACACATGCAGCAGCGCGACAGTCACAATCGTGGCGATGTAGAACCAGAGGGCCACATACATGTGCCGTTCGCGTCGACGGGCCAGCGTCATAAAGAAGTTCACACCAAAGAAACCGACCCAGACTACGGCGATCGCCAGGTCGATGGGCCATTCCAACTCGGCGTATTCCTTACTCTGCGTGATGCCTAAAGGCAGGGTCAGTGCGGCTGCCAGAATAATCAACTGCCAGCCCCAGAAATGCAGTCGTGACAACATGTCGCTCCACATGCGGGCCCGGCACAGACGCTGCGTCGAGTAATAGACGGCGGTGAAGATGGCGTTGCCGGCAAAGGCAAAGATGGCTGCGTTCGTATGCAGCGGTCGCAGGCGGCCAAAAGTGATGAAGTCCAGCCCCAGGTTCACGGAAGGAAACGCGAGTTCGGTCGCAATGACGATCCCCACCAGAAAGGCGACTACTCCCCACACCAGCGTTGCCAGGGCAAACATCCGGGAAATCTGGTCATCGTAAACAAACTTTTCCAGATTACTGTCCTGAGTGGCGTTTTCTAAAGTCGTTTCAGCCGACACGGTTGCTCCTCTGCTCCTGAAAACAATGCGAACGCTTGATTACAATTGATAGATGTCTATGAGATCTACATATCTGAAACATGGGCAAAAAAATAACTGCCCTGAAACAGGCGTATCTGTACTTTAGTTTAGTTGATTGACCTAAGTCCTTTGAGGGGAATGCCTCACATCTGTTCGTGGCAAACAGCACAACCCCGTCAGTGTGAAACCTTGCGGTTGTCGATTTTACTTTTTTATGAAATTCGTTCCAGAATATTTTTCGACCTCACGCGCGAATTCTATGAGTGGCGAAATAGAAATAACAGATATAAATGTCGTATTTGGTGTCGAAGTCTCATGATAAAGAAAATTCACATTCGTCAGATTCGGTTTTTCTCATAATCGATAATCAAGGATTCAAGGAAATAGAAATGGATATCAAGCTGATGTGTGGTGCCGGGGCGGCACTGCTCTTCAATCTGCTGACTGTATCGACTCAAGCTGACGAGCCGACACTCTTCGATTCACCCGATATTGAGCTGGTAAGTGCATCTGCAGAACCTGCTGAATTACAGCTGTCGGGGGCAGAAACGGAAGTTGGCGTGACACCGGATGCCGTCTTTACCGCGTATGAAGCCATGCCAGAGGCAGCCCCCTGTCAGACCTGCCAGTCAGATTGTGGCTGTCAGCAGTTTTGCCAGTGCGATTCCTGCCAGGCCTGCACACTCTGCGACCGCATTCCCCTGCTCAACCGTTTTCCCAGCGATCCCTGCTTCAAACACTGGATCATGCCCGTCAGTAACCCTGTCTGGTCGATCGACCCGCGTTCCCTGACCTATGTCCGTGGCGTGTTTGTCAATCAGATGATCGACTCGCAAACCCCCGTATTGGGAGCCGGCGACCTGCAGGTTTATGCTCTGCAGCTGGGAATCGCGTTAAATGAGCGTCTCTCGATCATCGCTGTCAAAGATGGATTCAATACATTGCAGACACGCGGCGTCGGTAATGCACACGGCTGGGCTGATATTGCCGCTGGTGTGAAATATGTGCTGATCCGGGATGTCGACAATCAGTTCCTGCTCTCCACCGGGATGATCTACGAAGCCCACAACGGCAGCACCCGTGTCTTTCAGGGGAACGGCCAGGGGATCTGGAACCCCTTCCTGACCGGTGGTAAGGAACTGTGCAACGGCGGACACTTCATTGCCAACGCCGGTTTCCATCTCCCTGCAGATGACTTCGATAACTCCACCTCATTCTGGTACAGCCTGCACTACGATCATCCGCTGACCGAAAAACTCTCCGCACTGGCCGAAATGAACGGTATCGTCTGTACGAAAAGTGGTGGTGCTCTGCCAGTCAACTTCGAAGGGGGCGACTGGATCAACCTGGGCTCATCAAACGTGGCCGGGAACGATGTGATCACCATGGCCTTTGGTGCTGACTACAAAATCAACGAGTGTCTCTCGTTTGCCGGTGTCTGGGAATTCCCTGTTACCGAACGCAAAGATCTGCTCGACAGCCGTACCACGGTTACACTCACACTCACCTTCTAATTTAGATAACAGTGATTACATAAGCGCCAGTTATATCGGGAAAGGAGGTCCTGTATCGCATTAACGGACAATAGAATAGTTTAGACGACAGCAGGTTCGCAAATGGGGGGTCATTTGCGAACCTGTTTGTTTGCGCTTGTCAGTAATGACTTTGTGAGATCAGGCGAACAGATCGTGGACGATGCGACCTTCCACATCGGTCAGGCGGAAGTCGCGACCGGCGTGTCGGTAGGTCAGCTTTTCATGATCGATCCCCAGCAGGTGCAGCAGCGTGGCGTGCATGTCGTGCATGTGGACCTTATTCTCGACCGCTTCATGCCCGAATTCATCGGTCGCCCCAAAGGAAAAACCAGGTTTGACACCGCCGCCACACAGGAAATGGGTAAAGCCTTTCGGATTGTGATCGCGACCATCGGCGCCCTGTTTGAATGGGTTACGACCGAATTCGCCTCCCCACCAGATCAGAGTGTCTTCCAGTAGACCGCGCTGTTTCATATCAGCGATCAACCCCGCGACCGGCTTGTCGGTTGCCCGGGCGTGGATCTCGTGCTTCTGAATTTTGCTGTGCTGGTCCCAGCGGGGTGTATTCGCATTATCAGAATAGTTGACCTGAATATAGCGGGTCCCCGCCTCAGCCATTCGACGTGCCAGCAGGCACTGGCGTCCAAAGTCGTCGGTTGCTTCATCCCCAATGCCGTACATTTTGAGTGTTGCTGGAGATTCCTGAGAAAGATCGGTCAGTCCCGGAGCATGTTGCTGCATGCGGAATGCGAGTTCGAACGAATTGACAACCGCTGCCAGTTCATCATCTTCCCGATAGGACTGCAGCTGATCGCGGTTCAGCGACTGCAGTAATGCCAGTTGCTGACGCTGCTTCCTCAGAGGAACCTGACCATTGGTGATATTATTAAAGCGGGCCTCACTGGCGGGTTGCCCAGCTCTCCCCAGTGCCGTTCCCTGGTAATGTGAAGGTAGAAACGCGTTGGAGTAATTGCGCGGGCCACCATTGCCGTAAGAGGGAGATATTGTAATGAAACCGGGGATGTTTTCGTTTTCCGTTCCCAGGCCATAAGTAATCCAGGAGCCAATCGAAGGCATGATCAGATTCGTAGTCCCGGTGTGCAGAAACAGCGTGCTCGGACCATGGGCGACACCATTGGTGTGCATACTGTGAATGAAACAGAGGTCATCCACGTGACGTCCGATTTCCGGAAACAGATCGGATACCCAGTGCCCGCTCTCCCCGTACTGACGGAATTTCCAGGGGGACTGCATGATCTGTTCTTTGCCGTAGGTTCCTGTCTTGGCGATGCTGCGGGAATTCTTGAATTCCATTTTCTCGCCGTTCTTCTCTTCGAGCAGCGGTTTATAATCGAAAGTATCGACCTGACTGGGGCCCCCCTGCATAAAGATAAAGATGATCCGCTTGGCCCGGGCCGGGAACATCGGCTGCCGGGGTGCCAGTGGATTACCGGTAATGGGACTGGGCGTATTACCCCGTGCCTGGGAAAGCATTCCGTTCAGGGCCAGCGCTCCGAAACCGCAGGCGGAAGAACGCAGCAGTTGACGTCGTGTCACAGGGTTATATTGAACTGACATGGAATCACTCCAGGTGCGTTATTGAATGTAGCGAAAATCAATACAGGCAATCATGGTCTGACAGAAGGCGGTCCAGGCTTCGATCTGTTCCGAAGCGGTTTCTGTCTGCGACAGTTTCAGGAATCGCTCTGCATTTGCCTTCTCTGTTGCGTATGGCAGACGTCCCAGCATGATCCTGAACAAGGCATTGATGCGGGCTGACTGATCGGCGGGATAGTCGTGATGTACGCGCCGTGCGATCTGCTCGGCCTGCTGCATCACGAAGGGGTTATTCATCAGATACAGTGCCTGTGTGGACAGAGTACTCGTATTCCGGCGTCCTACAGACAGATTGGGATCGGGGAAGTCGAAGACTGCCAGCAGCTCGTGCAGACGATTGCGGAACACCGGGATGTAGACGCTACGGTAATTGTTCTTGAACTCGTAACCGTATTCTGATTTCGTACCGGGACGAACCGTCTGATCGTGCTGCTTGAGGTCGAGGTCACCGCTGACAAACAGAATCGTGTCGCGAATCGCTTCGGCATCCAGTCGTCGGTGGTTCTGATGGGTGAGCAGGCGATTGTCCGGATCGGCAGCACGCTGTGCAGCCGTGGAATGACTCGAGAGCCGATAGGTTCGCGACAGAACAATTTCACGAATCAGGGCCTTGGTTGACCAGCCATTTTCGATCAGACGCTGTGCCAGGTAGTCGAGCAGTTCGGGGTGCGAGGGTGTTTCTCCCCGTACTCCAAAGTTATCCACGGTTCGCACCAGTCCGGCACCGAACAGATGCTGCCAGACGCGATTCGCATACACGCGGGCGGTCAGTGGATTCTCCGGGCTGGCAACCCATTCCGCCAGTTGCAGACGCCCGCTGGCATCAGCGGGAATCGCCGGAGCCGACTCAGTCTGGGCGACAGTGAGAAATCCGCGCGGGACCTTCTTGCCCAGTTGATGCACATTCCCGCGAATCAGCAGATGGTAATCACCAGGTTCCTCCCCTTCGTAGACCGACATGATTTCCGGCACTTCCGGAGGCGCGTTCTGCTTGCGTTCGGCAATCTCGTCCCGAATGGATTTGATTTTACGCTGCGTGGCTTTGATCTTGCTTAAGGTCTGCTCGTATTCGGGATTGATTTCTGGTTCTGTTTCGCTGGCAGAGGTGCTGACGGGAATCGACACGAAACGGATCGCATCAACGATCACGTAGCCATCGGTGCCTTCATTCGAGACAACGATTTCTTCTTCCTCTGTTCCCCGGAAGTCAAACTTACCCAGAGAGGCGAATGTGCCGTCCGTCGGTTGTACCCGCTGGTTGACATACACTGTCTGTTGACCGGTTGCGGTCTTAATGGTGACGGGCACACGCGAAGCCCGGGACTCAGCGGAGTTGTAAGCCAGCTGCACATCGTAACGCCCTGACTTGAGCTGTCGCGGCGTGAATTTGACCAGCTTTTTGCCTTTGGCTTGTTGCTGGTCGTGGATATAGCCTTTGCCGATGAAGTCTTTATAGAACGTGGATTGCTTCCAGTCTCCGACCAGGGTCGCAGACGAATCATCGAGTGTGATCGTATTCAGTTCTGCCTTCAGTTGTTTCAATTCTTTCTGGCTGGCCTTCTGCGCGGACGTGAGTTGTGCCAGGGCTTTCTCATACTCGATACGCGCCTGTTCCTGCTGTCCCGGTAGTGGCAACGGACGCTTCGTCCAGCCGGAAACATTACCGGGGGTCAGCACCCTGGTGCTGCGGAGAATGCCGGCCAGGGCGTAATAATCGGAAGCGGGAATGGGATCGAACTTGTGATCGTGGCAACGGGCACAGCCAAGTGTCATTCCAAGGAAGGATCGACCGATGGTCTGAATCTGCTCATCGATTACGTCCATCCGCAATTGTTCTTTATCCTGCTGTTCGTAATTGGTCGGTCCCAGCAGCAGAAAGGCGGTCGCAATGAGTTGGTCCTGACGCTCGCGGATGTCGTCTGAGTCCAGCAGGTCGCCGGCGATCTGTTCCTTGATGAACTGATGGAACGGCTTGTCTTCGTTGAAAGAGTCGATTACATAGTTCCGATATCGCCAGGCGGAGTTGTAGAGCAGCGAACGACCTCCGCCCGTCGACTGAGAAAAGCGTGCCACGTCCAGCCAGTAGCGGCCCCAGCGTTCACCGAAATGTGGGGAACCCAGCAGTTGTTCGACCAGGCGGGCCGTTGCATCCTCGCTGGTATCGTTCAGATACTCATCGATCTGTGCGGGAGTCGGAGGCAGACCTGTTAAGTCGTAATACAGGCGGCGTACCAGAGTCGTCCGATCGGCGAGTTCCGACGGTTGCAAAGCCTGCTGCTGCGAACGAATGAAAGCATCAATGGGACTCTGCTTCCAGGCCTGTTCTGTGACCTGGGGAGGGTTCGATTGCTTTACAGGCTGGAAGGACCAGAACTGCCGACCCTGTTCAATATCGATCTGCTGGCTGACGACCTTGCTTTCGCCTTTGCGTGGATCGGGAGCCCCCATTTTGATCCAGGTCTCGAAATCCTGAATGATTTCATCGGAGAGCTTCCCGGACGGAGGCATTTCATAACTCTCGAACCGCAGTGATTCGAGCAGCATGCTCTCTTCAGGTTTCCCGGGGACAACAGAAGGGCCGGAATCGCCCCCCTGCAAGGTTCCCGCGCGGGTGTCCAGCAACAGTCCGCCTCGAATCGATTTCGCTTCCGCAGCGTGACATTCGTAGCAGTGTTTGATCAGAACCGGTCGAATTTTCGTTTCGAAGAATTCGACCTCATGATCCTTGAGCGGGGCTTCTTCTGCGGAAAGATCCTGCAGGTTCGTGAGTGTTAATGCTGCTATAGCCATTAGAAGCATTAACCAGGATTGTCGCGCGTGCCGCCGCATTGCCAGTACTCCTCACCTCTGAAACAGAGAGATGGATCTGTCGATCTTCAGAAACAGACGTATTTAATCAACTTATGTTTATATCAAGATTTACGTGTGGAAACAACTCTTTTTTGCCCGTCTGACCCGTTCACATTTATGCATATCGGGGATATCTGGTACGAAGATATAAAAAAAATCCCCCGACTCGGTTTACGGAATCGGGGGAGCGAATAGTGACAGGCTTGCCTGTCCCTTCAGCACGTTGGAACAGGCACCTAATCAACAGTACTAGCTGTTTTTCTTTTTCTTTTTGCCAGCTTTGCCCGGTTTTTTGATTTTGGCGAGCTGTTCTGAAGTCAGAACTGATTCCAGCTTGCCACGGACTTCTCCGTTCAGTTTGCGGGTAGCAGCAGTCACTTCTTTCATCTGCTTTTGCTGCTCGTCAGTCAGTTTGACGGCTTCGTCTACAGATTCACGAAGTTCTTTGCCTTTTTTGCCGGCATCTTTCGCTGCTTTCATGGCTTCCCGACGGGCTTTCAGCTGATCAGGAGTCATAATTTCGCGATTTTTCTTCTGCAGAGCGACAAATTGCGGCGTGTATTCTTTCTTCAGCGCGGCAACTTTTTCTTTCTGCTCTGCACTCAGTTCGATGGAGTCAGGCAGGTTCAGGGCCTGGATCCGAACTGCGGGCTGCTTCTTGTTGCCTTTTTTCTTTTTTGCACCTTTTTCAGCTGCATCGACAGTTGCGACACAGGCCAGGATCAGAGCAAAGGTCAGAAGCGCTTTCGATACTTTCAACATTCGTATTCCCCCTCAGGAAATTATATAAAATGCCAGAGAACACCATTGCACCTGGCGGTTGAAACCAATGCTCAGTTCTAGCTGAACAGTTCGTTAATCACAGAACCATCGCGTACGATTGTGATCGGACGACCGGTGTTCGTGTGGTATTCCCGGGTAAAGTCAATCCCCAGGTTGTGGTAGAAGGAAGCAGCAACATCGTCGGGAGACCGACCGGCGTCGGCAGGCTCAGTCCCATTGGCGGTACTTTTACCGATGACCTGGCCGCCTTTGACCATGCCACCTGCCATCAGCATGAACATACAACGGGGGTAGTGATCCCGTCCGCCACGCTGCGTGTTGATCTTGGGAGTACGTCCGAATTCCCCGGTGACGTACACAGCCGTGGTTTCCAGCAGCCCCTTTTCAGCCAGTCCGTTGAAGAGAGCAGACAGCCCTTCATCGAAGGGAGGCAGCAGGCGATTTTCCAGGCTCTCCCAGTTGTTGCGGTGTGTATCCCAGCCCCCCATGGAGACTGTGACGAACCGCACGCCAGATTCCACCAGCCGCGATGCCAGCAGACAGCTCTGACCAAAACTTGATTCGCCGAACTGTTTCGTGAATGCCGGCGATTCTTTCGAAATGTCGAAGGCATCACGGGCACGCTTGGAAGTGATAATGGCATGCGCCTGCTGTCCAAAACGATCCAGACCTTCGATCAACTGCGAATTCTTTTCCAGGCTGTTGAAAGTCTGGTCGATATCCCGCAGCAGTGTCTCGCGGCGTTCGATGTTTTCGACGGTCAATCCTGAACGCAGTGAAATGCCACGCACGTTGAACGGCTGACCGGGACGAGGAGTCGCGCCGGTATTAAGCGGAGCGTACTTCACTCCCAGGAAGCCTGGTTTCTGAGTGGAGTTCGGAATCGAAACATAAGGCGGCAGGTTAGCCGGTCCTGGATATTCCTTCGTGAAGACCGCACCATATCCCGGGTATTCCAGTGAAGGCAGCGGACGGCTGCCGGTATTGACATATTCGCGACCCAAAGCATGCGCGGCGACGGAGTGAGAGACACCCCGCAGCAGAGCGTACTTGTCCATGCAGGAAGCCAGCTTGGGCAGATGCTCGGAGATTTCGATGCCACTCACATTCGTTTTGATCTGCTTGAATTCGCCCCGGTATTCACTGGATGATTCCGGTTTGAGGTCGAAGGTATCCATGTGGGACGGACCGCCGGAAAGCTCGATGAAGATGGCGGAAGTCGCCTGCTTCGGTTTCGCTTCGCCGGCATCCACCATCCGCAGGTAAGAGGAGAGTGTCAGCCCGGTAAAACCGAGAGTCCCGATTTTCAAAAAGTCGCGGCGCTTCACTCCATCGCATGTCATAGATACGGCCATTAGAGTTCCTTTCAGAATGAGGTGCCTGAATCACTGCGTTCAGGCTGTGTGTGGATGTAATTGTTTTAATATGGTTCTTGTCTGCTGAAGCGGTTTAGTGATTCAGCATGAATTCTTTAGTATTCAGCACGGCCCAGATCAGGTCGTAAATACCAGCCATTTTGTCTTTCGATTCTTCAATGTACTTCTTCGCAGACTCGGTTTCCTGTTCCGTGGGATAACGGCTCAGGCTCCGCAGGTATGTCCGGGTGATGATCTCTTCGGTTTTCTCTGCGGAGATTGGTTCTTCCAGGGTTTGCACCTTGGCCGGACTGTTCTGGGCACGACCTGCGTTCTGTCGTACTTTTTTCAGTTCTGCAGTCACAGTTCGCAGACGCTTTTGTGCCTGTTGCAGCTGCTTTTTCTTATCTTCCTGCTTCTTGAGCTGGGCAACCCGCTGTTTCAACTGCTGAGCCTGCTCTTTGAGCTGATCGGCACGATCGTTCATGCGTGTTTTCTGAGCATTCTTCGCTTCGACGGCTCCCAGTTGCTGTCCTACCTGGAACAGCCAGCTGCTGTTGGAACGGTTGATGGCGGAATACACATCGTTGTCGTTCTTGATGTACATGGTCTGCAGCAGGCTGGGATCGACGGAGCGATCGCAGTCACAGTTGCTTTCCCGGGTCGAGCGTCCGAAGATCGTTAACGCGTATTGCTTGTCGCGGAGAGCCCGGTTGCGGACACCCGAAGCTGCGATGCCGATGGCCCGTTCGCCGACACTGTTTTTCATGCTGTCGATGGCATCATCTGAAGCGGTTGCCTGGTGAATCGCATCGTAGAGCACTTCGGCCGGCATCCGGTGGGGAATGTAGTGGCTGAAGTTGACTTCATCGAGTTCATTGGTCGGGTTGGTCTTCCAGCTGCGCTGGTAGGTGTCGCTGTTGGCGATTTCCCGGTGCAGCCATTTCATATCGTAATCATGTTTCACGAATTCACGAGAAAGGTAATCCAGCAGCGGAGCATTGCTCGGAGGATTGGCCAGGTTCAGGTCATCAGCCGGTTCAATGATGCCCCGGTTGAAATAGGCAGACCAGACACGGTTCACGAACGCTTTGGCGAAGAACGGGTTGTTTTCCCGACGTAACCATTCCATCAATGCAGCACGGGGATCATCCATTTCGTTGATCTCGACGACTTCGGCTCCCAGGAGCTTGGCGGTAGCCGGGCTCTGGTTGCGTCCCTGTCGACGCTGCTTTTTGTTTTTGTTCTTATTTTGATTCTTGTTCGCAGGACGGGCCTTGGGAACATACACTTCCATGAAAGGTACGGTTTCCCCTTTGTTGACCTTCTTATTCAGCTCACGGAGTAACTGGTTACCGCGGAGCTTGTCTGCGCCCAGCTCTTCGACCATTGCCGCATATTCATCGCGTGACTCGGGATTGACGCCGAAGTTGACGCGGGTAAAGAAGCCGCGGAATTCTTTGAAGTCGTTCTGGGTCCACTGGTCAAAAGGGTGCTTATGGCACTGGGCACATTGAATGCGAATCCCCAGGAAGGTATAGGCAAAACCGAGTACCCGGTCGTCAGGGTTACGGAAATTCCGTCGGGCCCAGTAGTAAGGCATATGCTCGCGATCAGCGAAATCCTGCCCCGGTTTGTCCTGGTAAATGGCGTTCATGTTTTTGGTGAACTGATCGAAGTCTTCCCCTTTTTCGCGGCTGGTGGCCAGCAGGATGCCTTCGACAATGTCGTCATAGCCAGCGTTGTCAGTGACGCGTTTCTTAATCCAGTCGTACCATTCCTGGCTCGGTTTGTCGCGAACGGGAGCGACGTTGATCAGATCATCATAGTTGTTCTGGGTGAAGTCGCAGAGCTTGGTGGTCCACCAGGCAGCATAGCCGGGGCTTTCCAGCAACTCGTCAATTTTCTCAGCACGCTTGTTGGGAGAGGTATTCTTGAGGAAGGCTTCAACTTCATGCGGTGCGGGCAACGTTCCGGACAGGTCGAGGCTGACGCGGCGGAGGAACTCGGTGTCATCACAGAGATCTGCGGGCACCACGCCCAGTTTCTGCAGTTTGTTGACAACCAGCTTGTCGACCTTGGTTGAGGCAGCAACCTGTGGATACTTGTCGCCATATTGATCGGAAACGGGCTGCAGTACGGGGACGGGAATCACGCCGGCATCGTAGAACACGACCACGTGCGTATCGCCTGGTTTATTGGAAGTGACCAGACCTTCTTCATTGATGGTCGCGATCTGCTCGTTGTTCGTCTGGAAGCGGCAGATGGGGGTTACGTTTTCACGGGTACCATCAGACCAGACGGCAACCGCTTTCAGCTGAACGGTCTCCCCTTCTTTGCTGAACTGAATCGCATTTGGAGTGACTTCCAGGCGATCGAACTTGGGTGCGTCTTTGGGTACTCCCTGTGCGCCGCCGGCAATCCAGCGGGTCAGCAGGCGATGCTGCCAGCTGTTGAGCTCGAAACGTTTGCCCCCTTCGTGTTCAATTTCATTCAAAGGCTTCTGAATGATCAGGCTTTTGCCGGGCTCTTTCATGTTGACCCGCTCTGCTTCGGCGTTGGTCAACTCTTTGTGGTCCATGACGAAGTCGTAACCAAACAGAGACAGACGGAAATCACCTTTGCCCTGGAACGAACCGTGACAGGCGCGGCCGTTACAGCCCAGTTTTCCCAGCAAGGGCACGACGTGCTGCTGGAACTGGGGAACCTCCTGAGTGGACTGATCAGCATACCGCTGTTCGACCGGCTGTTTCACCTGATCCTGATCTGCGGCGGTCGCTGTCAGGGAAAACAGCGCCAGTGCCAGCATACCTGCTGTGAGAGAGTAAACACTACGATAGAGTTTGAGTGATTTCATACCACACCTTGCAATAAGGAAGACAACTTTGTCTGTCAAAAGGTAATCCGGTTACTTTTTGTCGCTTGTTTTGGACTTGGTTTTCTTGAGATTTCGCTTAATACGTTTCAGCTCGGCATCGACGAGCTGGTCCCGGTTCTGTTCCATCTCGGAGATGGATTTCTCCAGTTTCTGCAGACGCTTCTCTGCGGATTTCTTGTCGTGCTGTAACAGTTCCAGCTGCAGATCCACACGCTGCTTCAAAAGTGATTTGAGTTCCGCCTGGTCTGCATCGCTCCCCTTGATCGAAACCTGGGCCGCCAGCAGACGAATGCGGGAATCGACTTCCCAGCGTTCGAGTGTCAGGCGATAGCGTTCGCCGTCCCGATGTTTGAACCGTTCGAGACGGGTCAGAGTTGTATCCAGGTCACGGACGGCCCGACGGTATTCGCGGGGACGATGTTTTTTGAGTCGTTCGATCAGTTCGGCCAGCTCGGGGTGATGCGAGCGGGCAAACTCCAGAGCCTGTTTTTCACGCTCCGGGGAGAGTGCACCAGCGTTTTTGGGTTCTTTCCGGGCACCGTCTGCTTTGTCCCCTGCTTTCTTCGATGCTTCTTTGGAAACATTGACGGTGGCAGAGGCCCGGGGATCTTCCGCGGAGAGCGTACTGCCGGTGATCAGGGTCAGGCAGAACAGGCAGACCCAGGTCAGAAGCGGACATTGATCGGCGGTGAAACGGTTCATACTTCGCATGCTCAATTGACGCTTTCTTCCGGAAGTGATACAGCCGTGTAGAGCCAGTCCGGAACTTCCAGGGACTGGTTGTCAGCGAGCACATTCTGTTGATCGCTATATTCGACCGTTTCCGTATTCATGTTCGAGGTGAGCGCGACGTTGCTTTCCTGGGAAGACTCAGCCCAGAGGCTCAGTAAATATTCGGCATCTTCAGTAGAAGGTTCGGTCTGAGCGGTGGGGATTGTGGGGCTGTCCGTGGTGCCAGTCGATTTAAACAGACTGGGAACCAGCAACACTACAGCGGCGGCGGTGGTCAGCAGTCCCCAGAAGGCCCAACGGGTAGTTGAGGTCGTTTCCGGCTGTTGAGCAGCAGCGACTGTCGCCTGCCCGGCAGGTTGGGGCGCGATGGACTTCAGACCGGCAACCAACTGAGTGGCATGGACCAGTGCTTCGCGGGCAGACTGCTTTTCGGCCAGCAGGGATTCGAACTGCAGGCACTCCTGCTCCGAAAGCTCATTGGCCACGTATTGAAACGCCAGCCATTCCAGGTCGCCGGTTTGATCTGCATCCAAATTGTCAGGTGAATTATTCATAGCGGTCATCTTAAACAGTGGCGGACAAGTGAGACTCAGGAATCATCTGAAGGTGAGTTCAATTGCCGGGACAGTGTTTGAATCGCGAGCCTCATTCTGGTGAGCACAGTTCCCAAAGGGATCTCCTGTTCTTCCGAGATCTCTTTGAAGGTCTTGTTATCGTAAATACGGGCGATGACGATCACCCGCTGGTTGTCTGGCAGGCTTTCAAGGGCCTGTCGGATCTGTTCCTGGTTTTCGTGATCCAGAAGTCGCTGATCTGGTGCCTCGTCCCAGAACTGGCTAGTCATCTGGCTAAGATCGTTCAGCGACTTCCTGTGGATTTTATCGCGACGGATAAGGGCCATCGCTTCATGGTAGGCGACACGAAACAACCAGCCCTTGCGGGTCTCTTCCCGAGACTGACCTCCTGACTGGAGTGCTTTGGAAAAGGTAAGCTGGAATGCTTCATCTGCCAGATCATGGTTGCGGAGCATACCCGTCAAAAAAGCGCGCAATTCGCCTGCATGAGTCTCAAACAGTTGATGGACGATCTCGGGGGCGAGCTTGCCATCGTTACCGGTGGCCAATATCTACTCCCGTTTACATAACAAAACCACGGCTTTTAGTAACAACGATGCACGAGCAGGCGGATTTATTTTCAGAATCTCGAATAATTCTGAAAGATCCACAAAGAATACTGGGAAGGCATAAGTCCCAATGTGGCAGGTGGATAGGGGTGCTTTGTCTGTCCCATGGCGGATTAATTATCCGTCAGAATACTCCGCTTTCACGAGAGATGCAAAATAAATTCGCGGTTTCTGACGGCTTGTGAGACGGACAGCATCGTGTGTCAGTCAGGGTATGACAGTAGACAGTGAGGTCTGGCAGGCGGAAATGTACAGTGTTTTCAGTTGCTGAAATAGATGGCCGGCACAATGGCTTCCGCAATTTGCGGGTGGCTGTAATAGTTAGGGAACATGTGGCCTCCCCCAACACACTGTGAGACGTCGATATCGTGCACGCGGTTGACGTCATCGCCCAGTTTACGACGGTCCAGCCAGGTAAAGCCGGTCTTGGCAAGCGCCCGTCGCGAGATCGGCGCGAGTACAGGATAGAACCGCAGGATCCGGTCCTTATGGTTTCTCAGGTTGACCAGGCAGTCAGTACAGTTCAATCCGCAGCCATAACGATCCCCGGGGTTCAGCCAGTTATGATTGATCGCCGCAGCGGCAAAGACGACGCGGAAGTGCCGACAATGGCAGCAGATCTCTAGTCCACAATCCTGCAGGGAAACACCCTGAATCGATCCCCCGCCAATCAGGTGCATTGTAGAAGCGACCACACGGGCACCGTGACTGTGACCCAGCAGGCTGATCGGATGGTGGGACGGCAGATCGGCGATCAGTCGTGAAACATAGAAGCCGTTATACTCAGCACGTTTTCCCAGGATATTGACATCGACGGGAACAATCTTCGTCGGTGTATCATCACTGGGCCAGGTAAAGAAGATCACGTTTAAAGGCAGGTGCGGGGCCGCATTTCTCAGCCAGAGATACGTATTATAGGAATCGAGGAGTACGCTCTCCCATTTGACGAAACTCCCATGCACCATGATGCAGATGGGGGCATTCGGATCCAGGGACTGCAGCAGACTCTCCATCGACTGAGTAGAAACCCTCCCGGCTTCGTCTGAGTGATAGACTTCAAAATCGCAGCAGGGACAGCAGCATTTGCTTTTCTGCATACAGCAACGCGAACTGACGACCCAGTAATTGATCTCTGGAACACAGGATGTGCAATCCGGGGTATTCACGCATTGTCCCGGCTCCTGGTCGCAGCCCGGCGCAGGAGGCACTCCCTGACCAAATACGGGAGCGACAAACAGCAGTAGACAACAGAAGATACCCGCCTTGAGATGCATGGATTGAGTTTGCAGTAAATTCATGGGCCCGGTTTATGAAATTCAATGGATGAGGGGGTGTCATCGTCTCACATGCAGCGCGCACTGTCTGAGGTAATTTCCCGCAAGTGCTTATAGAGGGGTATCGGTAATCGCCGGGACTCTTTAGCGCGATTTAATACAAACTCCGGTTCTACCGACGCGGGGATGATATTTTGCAGAAATGGAATCGAAGGGACGGATTGTGCTCAAGTGTCAGCGTGCAAATGCGTGGCCGGACTGATCGCGTGTGGGAGAAATGTTACTGATTCCCGGTAAGAATTCGGTCCAGTATTCAGGGGGCATTATTCATTAATAATCCGCACAGCACAACATTTATAGGAAGGCTGACTGGAGTGCGGATCGAAGACGGCATCGGTCAACTGGTTGGTCTCTTCATAATGCATGGGAATGAAAAGCTGTCCCGGTTGGACCGACTGGGTGATAAACGCGCGGGCTTTCAGACGGCCGCGCTGTGACTCCACAAAGATCAGGTCATTTGGTTGAACGGAGTGCTTTTGCGCATCCTCCGGATTGATCTCAACATAGATTCGATTCGGATACAGCTTCCGCAGGACATCGGAATTCCGTGTGCGGGTCTGTGTGTGCCACTGGGAGGCAGTGCCCCGTCCCGTCAATAAAACGAAGGGATACTGTTCGCTGGGCGCTTCCGGCATCCTGGTCGGTTCAGAAAAGATAAACCGCGCCCGACCATTCTCGTGAAAATAGCGACCATCCTCGAACAGTCTGCGTTGCTGTTGTGGTGGTTCCGTTTCACTGGCTGCAAACGGCCACTGGATTCCCCCCTGCTCTTCAATGGCGGTATAGTCTTCGATTCCGGAGAAATCACAGGCCTGTCCGGCACTCAGTTTTTTCATCAACTGGAAAACTTCCGCGGGAGAACTCCACTGAGCGAACATCTCACCACAGCCCCAGTACTGGGCGATCAATTTGAAGATAGAGAAATCAGACAACGCCTGTCCCGGTGCCCGTTTGATGCGTTTGACCCGACCGATGCGACGTTCTGCGTTAATGAAGGTCCCTTCTTTCTCGCCCCAGCCTGCTGCGGGCAGGATCAGATCGGCATGACGCGCCGTTTCGGTGGTGTGATACATGTCCTGTACCACCAGGAAATCGAGCCGGTTCAGAATGTCGCGGGCCTGTCCCTGGTTGATCCAGGAATGCGCGGGGTTCGTGCAGATAACCCACAGGCCTTTGATTTTACCCGCGAGAATCCCTTCCATGATCTTATGGTAAGGCAGACTGTTCTCAGCGGGAATCCGATCTACGGGAATGTCGAGAATGTCGGCCACCTTCGCCCGATG
Organism: Gimesia benthica; assembly: GCF_009720525.1. Lineage (NCBI taxonomy): Bacteria > Pseudomonadati > Planctomycetota > Planctomycetia > Planctomycetales > Planctomycetaceae > Gimesia > Gimesia benthica. The sequence continues at coordinate 7,993,699 of NZ_CP043930.1, read as the reverse complement.
GTGGTCATTCAGGAAATCGTGCCCCCCCAGCAGGTTGGTTGTATTACTGAAAAGACGCGATCCCATCGCGTTACACTGACCGGTAATTGAATTCGGGCCAGTGCCGGGCCGACCGATGTTCCCCGTCATCAATGCCAGGTTGATGATCGCCTGGGCGGTGCGTACTCCCTGGTAACTCTGATTAACTCCCATGGTCCACCAGAACGATACCCGTTTGCCTGTGTGAATCAGATCGACCAGTTGTTCGATCTTTTCCTGGCTGACGCCAGTCTCAGCGGTGATACGTTCCAGTGGATAATCGCGCACATGGGCTTTGAAATCATCGAAGTCTTCCGTATGTTCGCGCACATAGTCCGCATCAACATAGCCCTTCTGAATCAGCAACTGGGCAATCCCGTAAAACAGAGGCAGGTCTGACTTGGGTGCGATCTGGAGATGTAACGTCGACTGCATCGCGGTTTCCGTTTTCCGCGGGTCGACAACAACGATCTGCGGCGAATGGGGGTTTCGCACCACACGTTCCCACATGATCGGATGCGCGATACAGGGATTCGCGCCCACAAAAACCAGTACGTCTGATTCTTCAAGGTCCTGGTAAGTGAATGGTGGTGAATCGAAGCCAAAGGACTGCTTGTAAGCGGTCACCGCTGAAGCCATGCACTGACGCGTGTTTCCGTCTCCATGCACCATGCCCATCCCAAATTTGGCCAGCGCGCCCAGGAAAGCCATTTCCTCGGTGACCATCTGACCGGTACTCAGGAACGCGACCGATTCATTGCCATGCTTTTCCTGAATGGCTTTGAATTTACTGGTAAACAGGCTCAGTGCGGAATCCCAGTCGACCGGCTCCCAGTGATTGGGGGATTTTTTTACCAGGGGGCTGACGGCCCGATCCGGAGAATCAAGTACCGACAGTGCCTCCCAGCCTTTGGGACAGGCCATGCCCAGGTTGACAGGATATTCGGTCGTGGGACTGATACAGACCCCTTCGCCGTTTTTCAGATGAATATTCAGATTACATCCGGTCCCGCAGAATCCACAGACCATTTGAGTGGTCGCATCGGGTAAATTTTTCTCAGGGACTTTGCCCAGACCGAAGCCCCCGGGTGAGAGCAGTAATTCCCTGGTAAGATGGCCCTCTTTCTGATGAATCAGAGAGCTTAATTTTGATTGATCGATAATCGACATCGAAACACCGAGTCCTGTCCGAGTAATTTAGTGGATCACACCAGGCATGCGGGGAGCGGCGACCGCAGAGAAGAACAGATAACGTTCGAGGAGTTCACCAGCTAAACAGGCTATGAATAAAATACTAACAGTAAAAAACAGAGTCAGGTTCTGAACCGGTTGCGTCTGTTGGTTCAGCAGGAACAGAGGCATCAGAATGCCTCCTAAAATACCGCAGGCAAAACGGGCCAGCGTTACGCTGGAGAGTTCACCACTCATCAGCAACGCAGAACGTTTCAAAGGCGAGTTCTGACGCCGCAGCAGATAACGGAAGATGGATGCTTCAAAACCCAGTTTGAGCACGGTCGTCACAATCAGCGCTTTGGAGAGAATCGGTCCGGCCTGTGCCAGCAGCAGATTGGTCGCGGCAGAATTAGCTGTCAGATTCAAGGCGAAAATGACCACCCACGTGGAGGCAATTCCCAGCAGCGCCGCGGTGAGCACAAACTTGGTTGTGGTGGCTTCGAAACTCCAGAATTCCCGTTTGGTAAAGACATAGATCATGATGGAGCAGAAGATCCCAACTGCCCCCAGGGCACTGACCAGCCAGCCTGCAGCAGGTTGCCAGACCTCCCAACTGGGTAACAGTGATCCGGCAAACCAGGTCAGGCCGGCATAGACCTGCGCCGCACCGGCAAACACACCAAAGGCCAGGATTTCCCTGCTCAACCAGGAATGCTTGAGTCCGAGAATACCACGGAAGGCATACAAAGGACGCCCCAGGTGCAACGTGGAGGCCCCCAGTGCCAGCAAACCAAAGAGTAAGGCTGTCGTCGCTGAGAGGCGTACCATCACCGATGTGATCTCCGCACTGAGAAAGTACTCCAGCACGGAGCCGGTGAAAAAGGCGCCAACGGACAGTTGTGTCAGCACCAGCATGATCACCAGAGGCAGATGTGCGTGTTGTGGACGGGCAGAATAGTAGTCCGCCGGCAGCGTATTCCGCGGGAACGGCTTGCGTGATTTATAGGTGGTAGTGGGATACGTGTGTTGTGGATCGGGGGCTGCGGGAAGAAATGTGTTGATTTCGGAGTCAGCCAGAACCTGTTCTTGATTGACGATATCAATCGAAATCGCCTGGTGCGGACAGGCTTGTACACAGGCCGGAGCTTCGCCGTCTGTCAACCGCTGACTGCACATGTCGCATTTGCGGACAATCCCCTTCTGGCTGTGATACTTGGGCACATCGTAGGGACAGGCCAGTGTGCAGTATTGGCAGCCGAAGCACTGATCGTCAAGATGTTTCACAATTCCCGTGATGGGATCTTTTTCATACGCATTCACCGGACAGGCCTGCATGCAGCCCGGATCCAGGCAGTGATGACAGGCGGTGGTGACGTGCTGATATATCGGGGCCTGGCTTGTCCCGCCGATCAACAGACCCACGTCGCGCCAGGTTTCATTTTCATCCAGCCCATTCATTGAGTGGCAGGCGGTGACACAGGCTTTGCATCCCGAACAGCGATCAAGGTCGACCTGAAATGCATACTGTTCGCCGGACTGTGGTGATTTGGAAGGAATCAGATCCGCATAGTAACGCGATTGGGCCGGCAGTACTTCTGCTTCATACTGACGCGCAAATTCAGCGACGGCGGTCAGAGTCTGTTGCTCTTCCAGCAACAGTGAAATCAGGTCGAATTCCTGATGACAGGTGGCTGTTCCCTGTGAAGCCGAGTTGTTCCCATCCAGAGGCGCGTCTGAACCGGTGTTTTGTTCGTCGAAGTTGAAGCTCATGAGTTAACTGTTTTTTCGTTTTTTATGGAATTGCTCGCTGTGAATCAGCTCCGCCGGGGCTCCCATTTCCTCAAGACAATCCTGGAATTCCTGATTGAAATTCCGGGGGCCACACAAAAAGAAACGGCAGCTGGGAATCTGAGGGATTCGGGAAATGATGAAATCGAAGTTGAGATGCCCGCAGTAACCCATCCAGTGGGGGACCGGCTGTGAAAGTGTCAGGAAGTAATGAAAACCCGGTAACTGGGTCATGAGTTGACGTGTTTCCTGGTCGAAGATGACATCCCGATGTGTACGCGCACCGTAAAACAGGTAGCAGGACCTGTTCTCCTGCAAATCGTTCAGATAGCGGACAATGCTCATCATGGGAGTGATTCCGATCCCGGCACAGAGCAAAATCAATGGCTCGGTGTGGTGTTCCGGATCATAGTAAAACTGGCCCAGCGGTCCTTTCAGACGAAGCTGACTGCCACGCTGCACCTGTTCAAAAAAGTAATTGCTGGCCTCCCCTTTTCGGTTGCGTTTGATCGTCAGGTCAATTCGTTCCGGACACAAAGGCGAAGAACTGATGGAAAAACTCCGCCAGACTTCTTTGCCCCGGATATCCAGGCAGACCTTGATAAACATTCCCGGTTTGTGAACCGGCAGTTGGCCCTGCAGGTTGTCCAGACGAAAGGTGCAGACATCCTCGGCTTCCTGAATCACATCACAGACAGAAAGGGTTACCAGTGTTTCGTTTTGTTTTCGTTCGTCTTCCGGCTTCGATAAGATCATTTCTTAAACCTGTGCTCAGTGAGCGCCAGCACATACTGTTTGGTTAATTAATTCATCGAGTACCTCGGGAGCAGGCAGCTCGAGATAAACGTTTTCCTCTTCATCAACTTTAACATTGAACACCTTGACTGCATATTCTTCATCCCCGCTCAGGCAGGAACCATTCTCCAGGGAAAAAGTCTTCTTATGCAGCGGGCAGGCAACTTTGGGGATCCCGTGTGAATCTCCCATGATACCCCGGGAGAGAACCATCGCCTGCTTATGCGGGCACATCTGCTGACAGGCAAACCATTCCCCGCGACTTTCGAAGTTGAAAACAGCCAGCTGAGATTGACCATGTTTGACGGTCGATCCCGATTCCGCTGGAAAATCGCTGGCCTGCCCCACCTTGATCCATTTGCGTGGTGGTTCATCCGAAACGGGGACCGGTGGTTCAGCGGCCTGCAGGCTCTCGAGCGGAACAAAGTCCGGTGCCCAGTCGACAGGTCGCATCTGGCCGCGTTGTGGAATGAGCTCGATTGATGGTTCGTGTTCGTCGGTATTCACGAACTGTTCAAACAGACGTCGCTTGGCAGGATTATCAACGACCGCTTTCCATTCACAGTGATAACTGTCGACCAGAGACTGCATCATGGCTTCGAGTTCGTCGCAGATTCCCAGCTTGTCTTCAATGACCACTTCACGCACATGGTCGATTCCCCCTTCCAGCTTATCCAGCCAGGTGGCGGTGCGTGTCAGTTTGTCTGCGGTCTGAATGTAATACATCAGGAAGCGGTCAAGGTATTTGATACAGGTTTCTTCGTCCAGGTCCGATGCAAACAGGTCGGCGTGTCGTGGCTTGGCTCCGCCATTTCCACAAATGTAGAGGTTGTATCCATTCTCAGTCGCGATCAGTCCGAAGTCTTTACTCTGCGCTTCCGCACATTCCCGGACACAGCCCGAAACGCCCCCTTTGATTTTATGAGGTGCACGGATTCCGCGGTAGCGCTCTTCGAGGCGAATTGCAAAACCGACCGAATCTCCTACTCCGTAACGGCACCAGGTGGTACCTACACAACTTTTTACCGTTCTCAGGGCTTTGCCATAAGCGTGTCCGCTTTCGAAACCGGCATCAATCAGCTTTTCCCAGATCCGGGGCAGATCATGCACTTCGGCTCCGAACAGGTCGACTCGCTGACCTCCGGTGATTTTCGTATAAAGTCCAAAATCTCGGGCGACTTCACCGAGTACGATCAGTTTTTCAGGCGTGATTTCACCACCGGGAACACGGGGAACGACGGAATACAGACCACCCCGCTGCATATTTGCAAGGAACCTGTCATTGGTATCCTGCAGCGGTGCATGATCGACGATATGCTCGTTCCACAGACTGGCTATAATCGAAGCTACGGTTGGCTTACAGACCTCGCAACCATTGCCGGCCCCACAATCCGCGATCACTTCAGAAAACGTCTTCAGCTTTTTGATTTTGATGATATTGAACAACTCGGTCCGTGAGAACTCGAAGTGCTCGCAGAGGTGGTTGTTAACCGTGATTCCTGCTGCTGCCATCTCGGCTTTGAACACGTCGGTTACCAGTGGCATACAACCACCGCAGCCACCGCCCGCTTTTGTGCAGGCTTTGACCTCGTCGACCGATGTCAGCTCCTGATCTTGAATCGCCGCGCAGATCTGTCCCTTCGTGACATTGTTGCACGAGCAGATTTGTGCATCGTCAGGCATGTCCGCAGCGCTGCTGCCGGGAATCCCACCTCCGCTGCCCACGACCAGTTCGTGTGGACTGCAGGGGAGCTTGTCTTCCGACTTGGCCAGCAGGGACAGGCTACCGTAATCGGAAGCATCTCCAATCAGAATGCCTCCCAGCAGGTGAGTGCCCTCGGTGTTAAACACCAGTTTTTTGTAGACTCCCTTGAATGGGTCTTCGAAGGTCAGGCTCTTGGAAACGTCGGGTCCCGCTTCGTAATCACCGAAGCTGGCAACATCGACGCCCATCAGTTTGAGCTTGGTTGAAAGATCGCTGCCCGTAAATTCCGCTTCGGCGTGACACAGATGAGTCGCTGCCACTTCAGCCATCTGATAGCCGGGAGCGACCAGGCCGTAGACCATACCGGAATGCAGGGCCACCTCGCCAACCGCATAGATGTCAGGATCAGAGGTCTGCAGGAAATCATTCACCAGTATCCCGCCACGCGGTCCGACTTCGAGATCACATTGCCGGGCCAGCTCATCACGGGGACGGATGCCGGCAGAGACGATGATCATATCCAGATCTAAAGTATCGCCATCCTGGAAGAGAATTCCCTCAACGCGGGATTCCCCCAGAACCTTATCGGTGGCTTTATTCAGATGAACCTGGACGCCCAGTTCCTCGATTTTCTGTACGAGGACTTTCGAACCCGCATCATCGATCTGGCGGGGCATGAGCCGGGGGGCAAACTCCAGCACGTGTGTCTGGAGTCCGAGGTCGAGAGCTGCCTTGGCTGCTTCGAGTCCGAGCAGACCGCCACCGATGACTGCGGCCGTCTTGGACTTTTTCGCGTAAGCGATGATCTGTTCGAGGTCGTTGATCGTGCGATAGACGAACACGCCCCGGTTTTTGATCCCTGGCACATCCGGCACAAAGGGGTAAGAGCCGGTGGCGATCACGACTTTGTCATAAGGGATTTCCACCCCTTTCTGGGAGCGGATGATCTTGTTTTCACGATCGATACTCACAGCCCGATCGGAGAGATGCAGGTCGATCTGGTTGTCCGCATACCATTCTCTGCGGGCCAGCATCAGCTTTTCCGCGTCATTGTGGGCAAAAAACTGCGTCAGGCCAACGCGGTCATAAGCGGCCCGGGGCTCTTCACAGAACGTGGTGATTTTATATTCCTGTTGTTCGTCCTTCTCTACGAGCTGCTCACAAAATCGCAAGCCGACCATTCCGTTGCCGATGACGACGACATTCTTCTTATTGTCGAAGTTCTGCTGAATCACGTTTTCCTACCTTAATTTGAGCACATGAAGATTAATCTATAGTTTGGTTCTCTTATCTTGCGTTTACTGCCCCATGGAAGGGGCAAGTTCCTGTTCACCCGGCTGAGGGGCGAGCGCTGATTCATGCGCCAGGCGGGCTTCTTCTTCCATTTCCTCACTGAACCGCACGAGGAAAGTCAGAAAAGCACAGCAGGTGACGATCGCTCCCAGAATGAACAGAGCGGTCGGCCAGTTGATGGCCTGGGTTTTAAACAGAAAGCCCGCTGTGACTGCCCCGGCGTTGCCACCGGCGCCGACGATACCTGAAACGGCTCCCAGCGCTTTTTTGTTGATGAACGGTACAACGGAGTAAGTCGCCCCTTCTGACATCTGCACAAACAGGCTGAAGACGATCAGTGACGGCAGTGCCATGGCGAGAACACTCATCTGTGAGAAGATCATCAGAGCAATACCTTCACAGAAGACGGCGATAAACAGCCATTTGACGCGGCCGCTCAGCCCCCACTTCTGCCCGAAGCGGTCACCGAAGATTCCCCCCAGTGTGCGAGCGAAGATATTCATCAGGCCGAATAAGCCCGCAAACAGACCGGCCATTTTCACAGCCTTGGTCGTATCCATGCTTTTGAAGTAGTCGAAGTAATCGAGGAAATAGAGAGCCGCCACATTGTTGATGGTCAGTTCGATGCCGAAACAGGCACCATAAATCACGAACAGCGCCCAGACGCGATGGTCTTTACAGACATTCAGGAATTGCCCTCTCTGCTGGGCTTTCTGAGGCATCTTGCCTGCTTCCCGGAGTTCTTTGAAGTTCCCGTCGGGAGCGTCCTGGGTCAGAAAGTAATAGGCGATTCCAGTCAGGGCACACACCAGGCCGGCGAGAAACATTGATGCTCGCCAGCCGATGGAATCACTGAACCCGAGAATGCCGACAAACAGTCCGAAAATCAGTGGCATCACCATCTGAGTCACCCCCCCCCCAGGTTTCCCCAGCCGGCGGTGGTCGCATTGGCGGTTCCCACACAGTTCGGTGCGAACATTAAAGAGGTGTGATACTGCGTGATCACAAAAGCGGCCCCGATCGCCCCAATTGCAATCCGAAAGATCAGGAACGTGGTATAATCATGTGCGAAGCCGATCCCCATCACTGGGATAGCCCCCAGGACCAGCAGCCACGTATAAGCCAACCGAGGGCCAAGTTGATCACAGAGCCAGCCGATGAACAGTCGCGCGATGACGGTAATCGCTACCGATCCGATAATGCACCAGCCGATCTGCTCTTTGGTCAGACTCATTTCCTCGCGGACAATATTCATCAACGGTGCGATGCCGAACCAGGCAAAGAAACACAAAAAGAAAGCAAACCAGGACATATGAAATGCCCGCATCTGGGGCGTTGAGAAATTAAACAGGTTGATCCGGGTTGCTTTGTTCTTAAGTTCCATTTTCTGAGAGCTTTCTTGTGGATTCGAGGTGAACTCGAGACTGCTTCCACTCTCTTCAGTAAAATGTCGTGGCGGATCGACGATCTGCGCAGAGATACCCTGCGTAAGAATGAGAGAGGAGTTAGACTGTGTCTGTCGGGATCAGTCAGTCTCTGCTGCAAGCATTGGAAGTAGCGCGGCACTAATGGCTTGCAGACGAATATGAGATATCAATTATTGAATGATTTGGCTTTAGTTCATGTTCAATCAGATATTCTGTGATGGACTGCGACTCCACTAGCGCAACAGAGCCCGCAGAAAGATCTACCGACAGGATGTGAGGCAAGCCGGTATTAATTCTGAATGAACACAAGGCAAAGCGTGTGCCTAAAAAATAAGACAATGATCTTAATAAAATCGGCGCGTTCAGTAGAACCTTGAAAACCCCTGCAATGAGAGTCTCAATCAGGTTTTCAAGTACTCAAAAAAATTACATTGACGCATGAACCTGCTATTATGTGTGCAGGTAATGCGCGTAAGTGCCCGGTATATTAGCAGGAAGCCGCATCCGGGAGAGCAGGTTCGACTACTGCAGCAGGCTGCGTTCGAGAACGTCGCGGGCTTTGTCGAAGTACGGCTGCCATTCGATTTCCGGCTTACCATATTTCAGGCAGTCACGGACTTTCTGCAGTGTATTGAGGGCCATATGCGGGCAGCGGTTGCAGGCACATGTTTCTCCTGAAGATGCCATGATGCCCGGCACGGGAAGATAAGTGTGCTGGGGAGCCGATTTTTCCAGGGGGTGAATCATGTTGGCTTCGGTTGCAATCAGAAACGTCCCTGGTTCTTTGATCGACATTACGTACTGACGCAATTTCTCTGTCCCCCCGATGAAGTCAGAGACTTCCAGAATCGAATGTGGGCATTCGGGGTGGGCCAGCACGATCGATCCCGGATTATTCTTCTTGGCCCGCAGCAGATCCTGCACGCTGAAGATCTCGTGTACCATACAGGACCCGGGCCAGAGAATCATCTGCCGACCGGTGACTTCCTGCAGGTAACGTCCCAGGTGTTGATCCGGCACGAACAGGATTTCTTTATCCGCGGGTACGCGGTCAATAATTTCCCGGGCGTTTCCGCTGGTGACAATCCAGTCGCAGAGGCTTTTGACCTTCGCACTGGTATTGATGTAGGCCACAGTTTCAAAATCACGCCCTTCGGCACGGAGCTTCTCCTGGAACTGGAGCAGGTCTTCGTACTGGCAACTGTCTGCCAGGGAGCACCCGGCATGCAGGTCGGGCAGCAGCACCGTTTTTTCGGGGCTGAGAATCTTGGTGGACTCAGCCATGAAGTGCACGCCGGAAAAGACGATGGTCGATGTTTCTACTTTGACGGCATCACGGGCCAGTTTCAGGCTGTCGCCCGTAAAATCTGCGACATCCTGGATGTCGCCATCAATATAGAAGTGAGCCAGCAGAGTTGCATCTTTTTCTTTTTTCAGCGCATCGATCTCATCCATCAGATCAAGAGGATCTTCATAGACACCTTCACCGGGATCGACTGTAGGCAACGACATGTGACTCACATCCTTTGAAATTCGAGAGCAGAAACAGGTGTGTCGAGGGGACACCATCGAGTTGGGCCAGGTTCAACAGTTCAGCACCATAAACTTGCTGGAGAATCTGAAACCTTTGCTGTACAACATTAGTAATATTGTTTAAGGAATTACCTCCTCGTCAAGCACCCGATATTCTATATAATTCCGTGAAGGTTTAGAACTCTATGGCTGATCAAACATTGCGAATCCTGGTATTTGGCGCTCACCCCGATGATTGCGACATCAAGGCGGGGGGTACAGCCGCCCTGTATCAGCAGGCCGGTCACACCGTGAAATTCGTCAGTGTGACCAATGGGGAATCGGGGCATCACCGGATTTCCGGAGAGGAACTGGCCGGAATTCGTCGTGCTGAAGCTGCTGCCGCCGGGCGTACTCTCGGGATTGAATACGAAGTTTTGAACAATCGAGACGGCTACCTGCAGCCTACAATCGAAGCCCGTTTTGAGATTATTCGACTGATTCGTACTTTCCAGCCCAATCTGATCCTGACACACCGCCCCAACGATTATCATCCTGATCATCGATATACCTCGCAACTGGTCTGTGACGCCGCCTACATGGTTACGGTGCCTCCCATCGTACCTGACGTCCCTGCCCTGCGGGAAAATCCGGTCATCGCGTATCTGTCAGATCACTTTACCCGGCCTTACCCGTTTTCGCCGACGGTGGTCATTGATATCGAACCGGTCTGGGATCGCGTGATCGACGCCCTCGACTGTCACAGCAGTCAGTTCTATGACTGGCTGGCTTATAATCATTTCTATGAAGATGATGTCCCGCAGGATCCCGCGGAACGCAAAGTCTGGCTCGGTGGTAAGATGAAAGACCGCATCGGTCCGCTGGCGGATCGATATCGGGATCTGGTAATCGAAACATACGGGCCCGAACGCGGCAAGGAAATTCAACTGATCGATGCGTTTGAGCCCTGTGAATATGGCTCTCCTCTGAACTCTGACAATGTCAAAACCCTGTTTCCGTTTCTTCCCTGACCTGTATTGTTCCTGTAATTGATTTGAAATAACATGCGAACGCTCTGTTTCTGCTTCTTGATGCTTGTGCAGTTTACTGTCCCTGTCAGTCCGTTAATGGCGGAAGAAGAACCGTCGGCTGCACGCGGATACCAACTGCTGACCGAAAAGACGTATCTGCCTCCCGACTTTGATCAGGCTGTGTTTGATGATCTCTGGAAAGTCTGGCCGGAAGACCAGCGCAAGCAGGCTGAGGCAGCGACTTTGGCAGAGCGGCGACAGATGATTTTTGACTATTACGGTATCATGCAGAAACCCGAGTCGGAGTCGTCCCCGCTGGGCTATGTTGTCACTAACGAACAGAAGTGGGTCATGAACTGCTTTGCCTGTCATAGTGGCAAGGTAGCCGGACAGGTAATCCCCGGAGCTCCCAACAGTCATATTGGCCTGCATACGCTGACCGAAGATGTAAGCAAAATCAAACTACAACAGTTAAAGAAGCTGAGCCACCTGGATCTGGCTGCAGTAGGGATGCCCCTGGGGACGACGCACGGCACGACCAACGCTGTAATTTTTGGTGTCGTACTCGACTCCCTGCGTGACGGGGAGATGAATTTTGATAAGACCCGACCGATTCCCGAACTGCTGCATCACGATATGGATCCCCCGGCCTGGTGGAACGTAAAACGCAAGTCGAAGATCTACTCCGATGCCTTCATGACCAAAAATCACCGGGTGCTCATGCAGTTCATTCTGATTCCTCGCAACAATGCACGACAGGTCAAACAGTGGGAGGCGGACTTCGCGAACATTCTGGCCTACATTGAATCACTCGAACCGCCCCGCTATCGCTGGCCCGTTGATGAACAACTGGCCGCGCGGGGGCGTATCATCTTCGACCAGAATTGTGCCCGTTGTCACGGTACTTATGGAGACAACCCCAGTTATCCCGAGAAGGTCATCTCGCTGGCTGAATTGAAGACAGACCCCGTGCGTCATCAATCCCTGCCTCCCGCTTACCGGGCAGCCCTGAATGAGAGCTGGCTCTCTCGCTACGGTAAGGATCCGGTCGTCGAAGCTCCAGCCGGCTATGTGGCTCCGCCGCTCGACGGAATCTGGGCATCAGCGCCTTATTTTCATAACGGATCGGTCCCCACGCTCTGGCATGTATTGCATCCCGAAGCACGGCCGCAAGTCTGGAAACGGACCGTAGACGGTTATGATGTCAACCGTGTGGGACTGGAGATCGAAAGCCTGCCTGAGCTGCCGGAAAATCTGTCTACTGTCGAACGCAGACGCCACTTCGACACTACGAAATTCGGCAAATCAGCCGCGGGGCACGATTATCCCAATGATCTGAATGAAGCAGAGAAACAGGCAGTGCTCGAGTATCTTAAAACGTTATGAGCTGCATCGCCTCGGGTTGTGCGGTAACGGCTTCCTGTTGAGGGCTGAATGCCGCCATGCTCACAAGGAATATTAGAAACAGGAATACACCCGCTGCATAAAGCAGCGGATGCGCCTTCTCTCGCATCATGGTCACCGGGCTGTTTGCCGGAGGTTGTTCGGTGGAAGGATAGCCGGGAGTCCACTCCTCGCCCTGTGGCGTCATGTATTTCACCCGTGTCTTCCAGAGTTGAATACAGACGGCGGTCAGGAACAACGCCGCGGATGCCACGATTAACGGGTGCACCGGCTGAGTTTCGTCTCCCAGGCTGGCTGCACTTTCGGGAAGCTCGGTCGCCATCTTTGCCATCGAGACGGCAAACGCATTGTTCATGAAATGCACCAGCATCGGCGCCCAGAAACTGCGGGTCACGTAATACACATAATGCATGAACATCCCGAGCGGAATGACGGCAATCACATGTGCGGGGTGTGCATGCACGATACCGAACATGATCGACGTGATCACAATTCCCGGCACCAGGCCCCAACGTGCGATCAGACCGCGGCCAATCATCCCGCGAAAGATGAGTTCTTCTCCAATAGCGGGGAATACGGCAATCACCAGAATCAGCGACCAGAGCGAATTGTTCGCCGCCATATCCTTTACGATTTCCATCGTTTGCATTTCGTTGAAACGTTCGAGGATGGGAATCTGTTTCGCGACGAGACTCCAGGCGTCAAAGGCAATTCGATACAATTCTCCCGACATGAGCGCCAGGGGCAGCACGCAGATAAACAGCAGGAAGCCTGTTGAAATCGCAAACGGCTGCAGATTGAGTTTTTGCAGGGGACGTTTCCCCAGACGCAAGCCGACGGCAATCAGTCCAATAAAGACAAACACGGCCTGTTCGACACCAGCTGCCTCCAGCGGATGGCCTTCCACGAGCTGGGCAATTTCTTTGCGGAACGTGTCAGGATCCTGGCTGATATTGGATGTGGCGATCAGATAAATCACCCCACAGACCAGGAACAGCATGATTCCCAAAAAATGGGCACCAAAGACGCCGAACATCCAGCAGATCGACTCAATCAGACCGGGACCAGGCGGAGCCGCGTTTCCGGAACTTCCATCATGCGGACGAGGTGCGTCTTCCCCTTGGGCAGTCTGCAAAGCTTGATCCAGAAACTGATCCAGAAACTGGGCAGACTCTTGATCCTCTGACTCAAAAATCGGGGAATCAGCTGCGGTGTGTGCTGCGAGTCTCTCGGGATTTGTATCTTCCGAAGGAGAATTTTCAGGAGCGACCATGGAGATATTCTAAATCTGAGGGAAGAACGCCGGCCCTACTCGGTGCATTAACCGGACGCGCGCCGTTGTAAATGATGAAATAATTAAGACTTATGCCGTGATTCTGTGTGCGGGATGTCGTCTGTTTAATAAGTCTATGTCTTAATAGTCGGATTTACGAAGCAGGAATTTGTATTTTTTGGGGAAATCCGGGAATCCTGTCAAATAATTGGCCGTGCGGAACGAATTCTCACCTGATGCCCGGCATTGTGCAGGAACTGGTTGTCGCATTTCCTTCAAATCCCGATATGATAGAAATACTGTCTGAAGCATGAACAGATTACCTTCTGTAGAGATCCCCCTGATCGAGCGCAATTCAGCAATGGCCCCCAATTCATCCTCAGATTCCGGCACCCCTCAGCAAGATCGACAGTTGCAGTACTGCGCGAACTGCAATTCCACTTACTTCCAGCAGGCCGGTTCTGATAATTGCCCCGTTTGCGGTGCACAAGTGGATGACATTTCGTTGATGGATCTCCAGGAAACAATCGTCGTGCAGGAGATCGACGGGCTGATTGAGAATGCAGACTCCACTTCCATTGTTGTGGAGGATCCGATTGCAGGTACCGATCTGCACGTTTATCAGTGTCAGTCGCTCCTGGGCCGGGGAGGCATGGGCATGGTTTACCTGGCGACACATCGCGATCTGGGACGCCAGTGCGCCTTGAAGATTCTGCTGCCACATCTTTCGGAACGCGATCCTGAATACGTGCAGCGTTTCATTCATGAAGGTCGCGCCGTCGCCACATTGAATCATCCGAATATTGTGACCGCCCATGCGATTGGTGAGGAACGCGGTTATCGGTTTCTGGAAATGGAACTGATTACCGGACGTGCGTTGAGCCATGTTATCCGCGAGGATGGCCCCCTCTCTGCCCTGCACGCAACATCATTGATCGCACAGGTGGCTTCTGGTCTGGGAACCGCGCACGCTAAAGGCATCATTCACCAGGATCTGAAGTTGGAAAACATTCTGTTGACCGGTGCGGGAGTCCCGAAAATCGCTGATTTCGGCCTGGCGAAGCGCATCTCTGCAGAAGAGGGAGGCGCGCATCAGCACAATCTGGCCGGTACTCCGAATTACATGGCGCCGGAACTCTTTCAGGGGGGCATGGCCAGCGCCACCTCGGACGTCTATTCGCTGGGCGTCTGCTTCTTTGTGTTGCTCACAGGTCATCTGCCTCACCGTGCGGAAAATTTTAATGCCCTGATTCAGGATGTGGTTTCCAAACCGGCACCGAGCGTACGCGATCTCTGCCCCGAGATCCCTCTGGAGATCGCTGAGTGTGTCTCCCTGATGCTTGATAAGAGTCCTGTGAACCGGTTTCAGAATGGCTACATGGCCTCTCTGTTCCTGAATGCAATTCTCGGCCAGGTGCAGAATATCGAATCGATGCTGCACGAAGCGTTTGGGAATAACCGCAACGTTTCCTGGAAACGCAACGGTCACCAGTACATCCTCGAAGTCAAACAGAGTGAACGACGCAAGCAGACTGTCATCATCGAACCCAGCGAACATCAATTGCATGAACGACTGCTGTTAATCTACAGCACCTGTTGTGATGCCCAGCCCGAATACTACGAGGAAGCACTGCGTCTGAATTCCGAAATATCGCATGGGGGAATCTCGATTCGGGACGTGAATGGCCAGTCAAAGTTCGTCATGGTGGATACCTTCCCCCGCTCTTCAGTGGATGCAGAGGATATTCGTAAAAGCGTGATCGCCGTGGCCCAGCACGCCGATGAAATCGAAGAGAAACTGACCGGTCACGATTTTCACTAAGCCGCCTTCCACTCTCTGCATCTGATCAGAGGGGTTGCAGGGATTATAAAGGCCAGGGCAGTCTGTCAGCCGGTGCTGTTTTGCTGCGAGCAACTGACATAATCAGGCGGATTTACTGTGAAATCCCCCCGAACCGGAAGCAGGCGCTTGACCCTGCTTTCCAGGCAGGGATATATTGAAGTCGGAGACTTTACGGGAAACAGACGCGCGGTTCTTACTGCGACAACGCAGTCCCGTCTCTCAAAACCGCTCTTCCTGAGTGTACATGTTTATGCTGGCCGGTCTGAATTCCGCCTGATAACAAGGTGATTTTACAGCGAATTGGTAAAGACTCTATGGGATTTTCCCGGGTTACGTCGATATACTGTAACAGACAGCCAATTGCTCATTTCCGTGCATCGTGAGAAACTTCGGGGTTATTACATGCGTCAATTACTGAAACGTTCTGCTCTGACAACATTTATCTGCAGCTGTCTGGCACTGCTGACAGGTGGTATGCCAGCGCAGGCTCAGGAAAATAAACTGACTCGTGGATTTACCATTAAACCCGATTTGACCGCGACCGGTGAAGAACGGGCGACTCAGAAATCTCTCTGGGTTCTGGATGCGACTTTCAAGCCGATGCGTATGATCCGCATGGATCTGACGAACCCCAAAACGGGGAAAAAAGAGAAGACTCTCGTCTGGTACCTGGTCTACAAATGTGTGTTACGACCGCTGGAACGTCCGGGCTCATCAAATGACCTCACACCACAGAATGCAGAAGTCCCACCTTTGGGGCCTTCCCTGTTCGTGCCGGAAGTCGTCCTGATTACCAATGATAACGGCCAGCAGACCAGCTACCCCAACCAGATCGTTCCAGAAGCGGAAGTGATCATCAATAAGCGGGAGCGTCGTCAGTTCAAAAATGCCGTCGATATCATCGGAGAGCTGCCACCCGAGACCGCAGCCGATGCAAAATCGGAAAACGCCATCTATGGTGTCTGTGTCTGGACAGGTGTGGACCCCAATACCGACTATTTCACAATTCTCTTCTACGGTCTCTCGAACGGCTATAAAAAGGTCGAAGGACCCGATGGGAAAGAAATGACCCTCCGCAAGGTCCTGGTTCAGCAATACTGGCGACCGGGAGACCAGTTTGGACAGCAGGAACAGGAGTTCCGTCCGAAAGGGAGTCCCTTCTGGCAATACCTGCCCGATGATCCTGAGCAGGCTGCCGAGATGGAAAAGAAACTCAATCTGAACGCGGCTGAGCAAAAACAGCCCTGATTTCTCCCTGACTGCTGAAAAACAGTGGGAAATTGTCCAGAAACGGGTTTATCTCTTGCAAGTTCAGGCCTGATTCGCCAATATACGGCCACGATTAACCAATATTTTAGGAAAAGCCCCTGTCAGGGGCGACTTTTGCTACCTGAGGAAAAGAGTAATGGCACATAAGAAAGGTCAAGGTTCCAGCCGTAACGGTCGCGATTCAGAAGCACAGCGCCGTGGAATCAAGAAATTCGGCGGTGAAAGCGTTCTGGCAGGAAACATCATCGCCCGTCAGTGCGGTACCAAATGGCATCCTGGTAAAAACGTGGGAATGGGCAAAGATTACACCATCTTCTCACTGGTTGAAGGCACTGTCTTCTTCGATAAGGATGGTCGACGGATCAACGTTGAGCCTGCTTTGAACTAAGCAGACTCCTCTGGTGCACTCAACTGCATCATGAAAACATAAAAACTCCCCGATGAGCTTTCACCGGGGAGTTTTTTTATGGTCGGTTGGACTGACTGGCGGTCAGGGTGACCGAGACTTTAGTCGGCGTCTGTTCCTTCCCCCGCAGCACGGTCACCACGACGGTGTCACCAGGCTTTTTGCTCTCGATATAATCCAGGAAGTCCGCCGCCGATTTGATCTGCTTCTGGTCTACAGCGACGATCAGATCCGCTGCCCCCCGGTCGACCCGTTCGATGACGATCAGTCCCCTTCTCTGTCGCACGATTTTGGGACCGCGCAAACCTGCCTTCTCAGCGGGGCCCCCCGGTGTCAGTTTCGCAATCAATAAACCCTGCTCGGTCTCATAGACGCGCTGAATACCGATTTCCGGATGAATCATATGTCCGTGGGTCAGCAGTTGGGGAACGACGCGGGCAACGAGGTTCGAAGGAATTGCAAAGCCGACGCCGGAACTCTGACCGGTATTACTGGCGATCGCGGTATTGATCCCGATTAACTGCCCATGCGAATTCAGCAGGGGGCCACCTGAATTCCCCGGGTTCACTGCTGCATCAATCTGAATGATGGATTTGATCGTGCGGTTCCCCCGCAGTTTCAGCGACCGGTTTAGACTGGAAATAATGCCGCAGGTCATCGTCCGTTCCAGCCCGAACGGGTTGCCAATCGCAAAGACACGCTGTCCTACTTTCAATTTACTGGAATCGGACATGCTGACCGGAAACAGCACTTCCGGAGCTTCATCAATTTTAATCACCGCGATGTCATTAATGGCATCCGCGCCGACAAAGGTGGCCTGGTATGATTTCCCGTTAAACAGGGTGACATTCACCTGCTGGGCATCTTCGATCACATGGTAGTTGGTCAGAATGTGCCCTGCTTTGTCGATGATCGCTCCCGACCCTGCGCCTTCCGTATCATATTCGAGCATGAAAAAACCATCGCTCTTCGTGCCCTTGGTTGTAATGTGAACCACGCTCTTATTCAGTTTTTCATACACGCTGACATTAATCTCCTCCTCGGGAGACAGTCCGCGTTGATTGAATAATTCGGTGATGTGTTCCGGCGTCGTCTTGTTGGCATTAACCTCAGGGGGCGCGGGTTTCAGTGGCGTGGGAGGAATGATTCGAGGGCCGGTTAAATTCGGTTGTACCTGTGCCTCTGAAGAGGCAATCAGACCTGCAGACGGGGCATCCAGAGCAGAAACGACCAGACCGCCGATCACGGCAGAGAAAAAACAACCAATGGCGTATTTCACGATAAACCTCACATGACTCAGAAATCAAAGAGATTGGATAAAACAGGTAGCGCAGGGGCCTGGCTGGGAGCCGGTGGGCATGCGATTTTTCAGGAAACATAAAAAAACACATGCAATCTCTAAGAAACTACATCATAATTCGCAACCGGGTTCGCGAAGAAAACGGGATTCTTGCGATAATAGACAGTAGTGTAAGCGGCTGAAATCTTATCGAATCAACCCTGATACCGTAAATAGGAAATCAAAGATCCAGCTGGATTACACTCATTTTCTGTCTGACAGAAATGGCGAATGCATCGATGTATTCCCAACCAGCTACCCGCAGTTCAGCATGAAAGGACCGCTATGCGTCGAATTGCTCTTTTAACGGCAGGTGGTGACACGCCCGCATTGAATGCCACAATCTTTGGAGCTGTGGAGCGTGCGAACGAACTACGGCTGGAAGTCGTGGGGATTATTAAAGGCTTTGGCGGATTGCTCGACCCGGCCGTACCTCACATCAGGTTGAATCCGCTCTATTCAACTCTTCCTGAACTGGATCCCCGCTGCGGTGGTACGATTCTGGGTTCATCCCGCACTTACATCGATGAGTCCCATGCCGGTGAACTGCAGGTGGTTAAGAAACGCCTGGATCAGCTCGGGATCGAAGGCTTGATCTGTATCGGCGGCGATGGAACTTTGAACGGCATGCAGCCGATCTCACAGTTCATGCCTTGTGTGCTGGCTCCCAAAACCATCGATAATGACCTTGGATTGAATTACCTCGATGAACCAAATGAATGGGTGAAGGAAACGAACCCGGAGACCGGGAAAGAGAAGCTTCGCAAGCTGCCGGCCAAGCAGGATCTGGAGCTGGATGACATGGTCAACTACGCGACACCCGGCTATGCGACCGCGGTCTACGTCTGTGTGCAGGGCGTGCAGCGTATTCGAACCACCGCCGAAAGCCACCGACGGATCGCGATTATCGAAGTCATGGGCCGGGAATCGGGATATCTTGCATTAGGGGCCGCCTATGGACAACCCGATATCATCCTGATTCCGGAAGTCCCCCTGGATTACGATCGATTCGAACGCCGGGTCCGAGAACTCTACGATACACAGAAAAATGTGGTGATCGTCATAGGCGAAGGACTCCGGGATCAGAACGGGAAACGCCTGGGTGACATATCGCAAAGTGTCGACCCTGCTGGAAACGTGATCTTTAGTGGGGCAGCCGAGATTCTGCAGAACATGTTGATCGAGTCACTGGGCGATCATTACTTTGTCTCAAGGAAGCGACATGAAATGGCCAAGTCGGCAACCTTCACCCGTAAAATTGGTCACACGCAGCGTGGCGGACGTCCTATTCGCTTTGACCGGTTTTATGCCGCCCAGCTTGGGGGAAAAGCGGTCGACCTGCTGGTCCAGCGGCAGAACAACTATGTTGCCATCCTGCAGTGGAATGAGCAGCAGGGTTTCCATGTCAGCTCAATCAGTGGCAACGCACTGCGGGATGCCTGGCGGGGAATCCACCCTCGCACACTGCACCCCGCGTTCTATGATGAGCATCGCTACCAGCCTTCGAAACTGGGCGTGCAATACCTGTCAAAAATCTTTACGAACGCGGTTGGCTCCGATGATCTGGAGCTGCTGAAAGATGACCTGTTTGATACCGGGCATCTTAAAACCCGGTATCAAAGCATCAATGTGAGTGTGCACAAACACATTCGCTATCTCAGTACCCCTCAGGACCAGGGGCCCGTCGACCAGTTCTAGGGCTCATCCTGTGGAACTTCAAAGCCAGCCGGCTCTACTTCCGGAATCGAGATGGTAGAACGTTCTTCGGAGGGAGTTTTGTTTGAGATGGTGTATGTCGCCTGTACCGCCTGATTGTTTCGCAGCAATCCGGTGTCTGCTGCCATTGCCAGGCGAAGCTCTTTCTTGGTGGAGACGTAGCGGGAAGCCACTTTGTCGGAATGAACCATGATATCGTCAACTACATACTCATCGTGCTGACGCTTGATCATCACTGTGGCACCCTGCTGGTCATCACCCAGTTTGATGCGAGCATAACCCTGGTTTTCATTGAGTTCCATTGTCGTTAATGGTGACATCAGCAGTTCCGGGATAGAGAAGCCAATCTGCGGAACCCGATCAACCTGTCTCCAGACCAGTTCATTGAAGTCACGAGTCGAGTGACGCTGCAGATTGCGAATATTGTTTTCGTGCATGTCGTATGCGTAGTTCTGTACCTGAACCAAAAGCTCCAGGGTGGCTTTCACAGACGAGGGGCGGCCCTGCAGATCGAGTTCGATGTCATCAACCAGCAGTTGTCCCAGGTGATCACGCAGGATGTAAGTTAACGGCAGGTTCCCCTGTCGGGCATGGACCTTTGTGACAGAACCATTGAAGTTAATATCCAGGATCTCAAAGCCTGGCTGTGCGATTTCGTCAACAGGCAGCTGGGCGACGAGGTTGGGATTGACCTTCTCCCAGACGCGTCGGTTTAAATCGGGAGTCGAACTGAAACCCAGAATCTTGACATCCCGTTTGGTCAAAGCTTCATTGAACAGCAATGTGATCGCGCGGGAGGAGAACAGTGAGGTCAGAGTGACCTGCTGATTTCCCTGGTCCTGGAACAGTGTGACTTCTTCAACCAGGTACTGATCAGGGATATCCATTTCATCGGATTCGATCTTGAGCAGGGAGAGGTTGACCATCTTCCCGTCTTTCTGGGTAATGAAGTTGGCCAGTTTGTCTTCCACTCTCAGTTCATAATCTGCTGCTGCCATCTGCGATTCCGGCAGAGGAGCGACCTTGAGGTCTCCAAAGTTCAGGCTGCCCTGGTAGAACTTGTCGGCCGAGAATTTTTTCAGGGCGACTTTGTCATCCTGGTTGTAAGCATCCAGGAAGTTGCTGACTGCCAGCAGCATCTGGGCTTCTTTTTTCGCGGACTTAACATGATTCCCATCCTCGCGGGATTCGACAGCGACGTCAGTCGCTTTCCATTTGCCATCGTTGAGTTTCATCGTGATGATCATCTGCCCCGACCGTCGCGAAATACGAATGATGGCGATGTCTTTATCCATCTGGGCGTCGGGGCGTTTACGTTTCGTGTTGGAAGATTCGCCGGCGATTCGCTGGGAAAGCTTGGCCAGGAATGCGGGGTGCAACTGCTCGAGTGTTTCTTTGAATTCACCATCTGTGGATGCCAGAATGTCATCCCGGTTACCGTTCTCCCAGGCATCGACAAATTCGCGGATGGTTACTAACAGATCCATCTGCTCGGTGACCGACTTCATTACGTTCAGGTTTTTCGATTTCTGGTTGATGTAAATGTCATCAACAACCCACTCTCCGGTTTTGGTGACTTTCTTCAACTCGTAGAGCAGTTTTTTCTTGTTTTTACCGACTTCGACAACCACTTTTTTGTGGTTCTCGGAAACATCCTTGATTTCTACAATCGTGGCTTCACCGGTCGGAATATTGAGAACCTTCAGGTCATCCAGCGACGACTTGTCTCTGAATGCCACCTTGGAAAACTTCATGGTGGTGTGATGTTTCAGTTTTCGGATGTCTTCTTTTTCCATTGCCTGTGCAAACTGCTCAATGGTCTTCATTTCGACCATGGAAGCACAACCTGTTACCGATACAAGTAGAAGCAGGCCACTGACCAGAGAGAAACCGTTTTTTAACATCATGATTAGTCCAGGCAGGTATTGGGGTTTTGAGAGGTATGAAGATTTGGTGTTTCAATTCCGAAAGCGGAGACGTTTACAACAAGATATGCTTTCGAGATTCAAACGAATGACAACTGCTTGTGGATTGAGAGTCTTAAAGACAGTTGCGAGAGAGGAGACGTTTTTTTGCAGGTTTGCGGATTTTCGTCAAGAGGGTTCCTGGAAAAAACGGTACGTTTCGTGCAGATCCGGAAAAAATTAATTGGGGTTGGCCTGAATTCCGAAATTAATATAATACGAGCCCTCGCCTGTTATTCATTTCTAAAGTGATTCCCCTCTTCGTCTGTTTTCCGTTCAGGCTAAACGCATTTCCTGGGCCTTTCGCTACTGTCTGTGTTAGTGGAAAATCTGTGACTCATATTCGGAAACGAGTTCTATTGATCTGTGGTTTCATCTGCCTGCTTGCCGGTTCGGCGCTCGCAGACGGCGATACCACTGTCGCTACCAGACTGCGGGTTGAATGGGGGGAGCAGACTCCTCGACTCTGGAATGCACGCTTCGAACTGACTGAGGGTGAAATTACTGCGGTTCGCTCGTTGGGAGTCGATGCCGACGAAATCTCTGTCATTTCCCGGGATCAGGGGGCTGTACTGTATCAGCCACGGACCAGTCGGGTATTCAACAGTATTGAACTGGAAGTCAAGGGGACTCCTGCTACTAAGCTGCAGGTCTTTCTCCAGGATCGCAATGACTCCTCGATCACTTTGAAACAGGAGTTTTCGCTGAACGAACTGCTGCAGCACAAAGAGATCCTGCCGATCTCCCAGACCGGTGCTCAGTTGATCGTGCAGCAGGCTCCCGGGGAAAAACTGGCTCTGCAGGTCGATCGTCCCCACCTGGTATATGAACCGGCAGAATCAGTTCAGTTTCAGGTTGTCCCCACCTTTTTACACGGAAAAGAAATCTCCTCAGCCGATGTTCTCAAGTGGCGGGTCACGCGGGCCCGCAGCACGGAAACCGTGTTAGAAGGCCAAATCAAACTTTCCGAGGTGCCACAAGAGGACCTTACCAAAACAGGCATCTCTCTGGAGTTCAAGGCACCTGCAGAAGGAGTTTTTCTGCTGCAGGTCAACGCGGACTCGGGGCAGGAATCCCTGGCACAGTTCGTCGTCGTAGACCAGGGCTTGACGATGTCACTGGCTGAAAGTGAATCATCCGTGCTGGTAGACAGTCTTTCGCTGGATGGAAAACAGGATCAGAACGATCTGGTCGCCCGGCGGGCCCGCACTCGGATTCGCAATTCGTTTCGCTCGTTGTTTAAATCTGGCAAGGAATTACCTGCGGAGACCTCTGCAGCAGCCCCCTGGTCTGCTTACCACTTGAAAATCAGACATCCGCACCTGCCGCATAAGCTGGTGATCACCTATCCTGAGTCAACAGACACCCATCTGGGATTCAGTCTGCTGGAACCAGACGCCGCAGGGCAACTGGTTCCGGTTGGCATTGATGGGGGCGTCTACCACGCTGCAGCATCTCCTGCCTCGAATCTGCAGCAACGGGGGACAGAGTCACGGGCCGAACTGTTATTCTGGCCTAAAGTCACCAATCCGGTGCTGTTGTTCCATAGTCTGGGCCATCCTGAAGCCGCAGAAGTGGCTGAGGTCTCGGTTTATGAATTGGCGAGTAATAAAAATGAAGTGTCAGCAGAACTCTCACTGCCCACAGAGAAAAAACGACTGGTGGGTCCCTATCTGCAAAAACCACTGCTCCCCGAAATATTTGGCGCCGCCCAGGTCCTGGACCTCAACAGTCATCGCAGCCTGGATGACTGGCAGACTTTCTATGAGGCGGGTGACCGGTTGGCACAGTATCTAAAATACCAGAGTTTTAACAGCGTCCTCCTGGGCGTCGCAGCCGATGGCAGTGCGATCTATCCTTCCCGGCACTTACAGCCAACTCCACGATATGACTCTGGAGTGTACCATTCTTCCGGGCAGGATCTTCAGCGGAAAGACGTACTGGAACTGCTGTTCCGGATTTTTGACCGGGAGCAGTTAACCCTGGTACCTGAACTACAGTTCTCGTCAGTCAATGCGGCTCTGGAAAAACTGATTGAGGAGCAGCCTGAGCAGGCAGTGGGCATCGAACTGGTTAACCTGCACGGCCAGACCTGGAAAAAATCACAAGTGGCCGCCCGCGGGCAGGCCCCCTTTTATAATCCCCTGCATCCTCGGGTTCAGGAAGAAATTATCAACGTTTTTACTGAGCTGGTCCAACGTTATCAGGCACATCCTTCGTTTCAGGGAGTGGCAGTACAGCTTAGTCTGAATGGATATTTACAACTTCCCGGACTGGACTGGGGCTACGATGATGCGACTGTCGCCACTTTCTCTCGGGAGACAGGTGTGCGAATTCCCCGGTTCGCTGAATCGCAACGGTTTGAAAAACGATATCAATACCTGACCACGACGGCTCTGCCTCAGTGGACCGACTGGCGCTGTCAGAAAATCCGGGCCCTGCATGAGCAGCTTGCAGCAGTGTTGTCGAAAGCGAAACCCGACGCACAACTGGTATTTTCCGCTCGCGAATTGATTCCGACTCAAAGTCGGCAGGGCAATGTGATTTCTGCTTTGAAAACCGGCGCCCCGTTTCGACCGGTACTGATGGAGATGGGGCTCGATTTTTCCCGCTATGATCAGATCACCAACGCTGTCGTAATCAGGCCTCAGCGTTTCATCTGGGGACAACAGGCCGAGCACGATCTTCAGTTTCTGAATACTCATTCCAACATTGATGACAGTTTCAAGTCGCGCGTTAATGGCGTCGTCTATTATCATCAACCACTGGAAATCCGGATTCCAGAATTCGACCGGCTGTCTCCCTGGCAGCCAGCCTTTACCTGGCTGGCCACTCAGGCTTCGCCCTCAGCGGAAGCCAATCGGATTCGCTATGTGCATTCCGTCGCAGCTCTGGATCCCTATATGACATTTGACGGTGGCTGGACGATTCCTTTTGGGCAGGAAGAGGCCACACGTTCCCTGCGATCGCAGCTGATTCAATTGCCGGCCCGTCCATTCCAGACGATTGACTCCTCAGAGCAACCGGTGATTACCCGTTTTTCCAGAGGGAAAGAGAAGTCTGTCTTCTATCTGGTCAACGACTTCCCTTACCGCTGCGAAGCGACCGTATCGCTGATCATGACATCGAAAGTGTCTGTGGCCAGGCTCGGAAATGGCGAGACGGTGCAGGTTAGTCGTTCTTCTGAAGGTGTCTGCAGCTATCAAATCTCCCTGGAAGCCTACGATCTGCAGGCATTTGAGATCGACGACGCCCAGGCGAGACTGATTTCCGTCAAAACCACTATTGATCGGGATGATCTGCAGGAACTACAGGCGCGTATTGATCAGAAGAAAAAAATGCTGGTGCAACTGCATCGATCACTGGATGATGCATCGGCTGTCGTCTTCAAGGCAGATTTTGAAGCCAAAAACTCACGGGATTATATCCTCGCAGGCTGGGAGTCGAAAACGGATCAGCGGGTTTCCTGGAATCTGGATACCACAGAAGCGCATTCGGGCCGCACCTCACTCGTGCTGGATACCCGCCCGGGAAATAACTTCCTGCGTACGAATCCCATTCCTCTGGAGAATTGCCGCTATCTGAATATGGGCGTCTGGATGAAATCAAAGTCACCGAATATGCAGGTGCGGATTTCTCTGGAAGCCGAGCAGAATGGAAAGCTCAAGGCGCAGTCTGCCATCATCGGTGTGGACCAGAACTGGCGGAAGTACGTCTTCCGTGTGAAAGACATACCGTCCTCACAGATTCAGAATGCCCAGATCGTGATCGAGAAGCTGGGGAATGAAAAACTATGGATCGATGATGTCGATCTGCAAATCCATCAGATTTCTCCCGAAGATGACCGCCAGCTGACCAAGCTGATCTCAACGCTGGCTCTGGCCTGGGACTCGCAGCGCTACCTGGACTGCTATCGCCTGCTGGAAAGTTACTGGGGCCAGTTCGGGGAAACCATCACCCCACAGTCTCAGCCGACCCAAGAGGGGGCTGAACCCGTCAAACACGTTGAGCGGCGGGGCCTCCGCAAGCTGATTCAGCGCTGAAAGTCACAGCGCAGTGCGCGAGTTAGTGCTGTCGGACTCGCCCTAACGCCATTCATATTCGGGAGATATGCGAATTCTTCTGATTCGAGATGGTGGAAGTGCTATAATGGATGATGAACACTTCATTCATTGATATTCTCATGCAACCACTCATCTTGCAAGGAAGGGTTTGTGATGGCAGCTCGCAAAACAGGCACCAGATCAGGTGGAACCAAGTCCCGGTTACCCGCAAAAAAAACAACCACAAAACGTTCGGCAAACAAGCAGAACGGAAAAGTACATACGATTGGCAGTTATCTGATTCAGCGTCTGCAGGACTACGGGATTACCGATCTATTCGGAATCCCGGGCGATTTTGTGCTGCAGTTCTACGGGATGCTGGAAGAGAGTCCGATTCGTGTGATCGGAACGACACGCGAAGATAATGCGGGCTACGCCGCCGACGGATATGCCCGCGTGCATGGCTTGGGAGCAGTCTGCGTCACCTACTGTGTGGGTGGCTTGTCGCTGTGTAACTCGATAGCTGGGGCCTACGCTGAAAAATCTCCTGTGATCGTCATCAGCGGCTCACCAGGTATGACAGAACGTGCCAGCGATCCCCTGTTGCATCATCGGGTCAAAGATTTTCACACCCAGCGGGATGTCTTCGAGAAAATCACGGTCGCTTCTGCAGTCCTCGATGACCCGATGACGGCTTTTCATGAAATCGATCGCTGCCTGGAAGCCTGTGTTCGTTTCAAGAGGCCCGTTTACCTGGAAATCCCCCGAGATTGCGTCCATACCAAGGCGATTGTCCCCCATGTTCCGGACGACAGCCAGCCGGAGAGCGATAAAAATGCACTCCGCGAGTCACTGGAAGAAGCTACCGAACTGCTCGAAGCCAGCAAGAAACCCGTCATTGTGGCCGGTGTTGAACTGCATCGCTTCGGGTTGCGGGAAGAGGCCCTCAAATTCGCGGAGAAGCACCAGATTCCCATGTGTGCGACCATTCTGGGGAAATCAGTCGTCAGCGAATCACATCCTTTGTACCTGGGCGTCTATGAAGGGGCCATGGGACGCAACGAAGTGCAGAAATACGTCGAAGAGAGTGATTGTGTAATTCTCCTCGGTACTTTCATGACAGATATTAATCTGGGGATCTACACCGCGCACCTCGATCCCGGCAAATGCATCTACGCCACCAGCGAGAAGTTGCGGATCAGCTATCACCATTTTCACGATGTCGTCTTCTCGGACTTTGTGAAAGCACTGCGTAAGCAGAAAATGAAAGTGGTGAAGCGAAAAATTCCGGATCAGGTCCGTCCGCCGCAGATCGAGTTCGAAGTGAATCCAACTGCGCCCGTGACCACAAAACATCTGTTTCAAAGCATCAATCAGATTCTGAGTGACGATACGGTCGTGGTGACGGATGTCGGGGACTGCCTGTTTGGGGCCGTCGATTTGACCATCAGCACCCATACCAAGTTCCTCAGCCCCGCTTACTATACTTCCATGGGATTTGCGATCCCGGCATCGATCGGAGCCCAGGTCGCCAATCAGGAACTCAGGCCAATTGTTCTGGTGGGAGACGGTGCGTTTCAGATGACCTGCCTGGAGCTCTCAACGGCCCTCAAGCTGGGGTACAATCCAATCGTGATTGTGCTGAATAATAAGGGATATACGACCGAACGTTTCCTGCAGGAAGGGCCGTTCAATGATATTCCCGACTGGAAATATCATAACATTACGGATCTGATCGGCGGAGGCTGGGGCTTTGAGGTCAGCACGGAAGGCGATCTGGAGAAGGCGCTCAAAGCGGCGCTGGCCAATACAGACAGTTTGAGCGTGATTAATGTCCATCTGAAACCGACGGATGTCAGCCCTGCCTTGACGCGTCTGGCTGAGAAGATGTCCAAAACACTCTGATCTGGTGAGCTGAAAACGTAAAAAAGCCGGGCGAGAGTCCCGTTCTCATCGTCCGGCTTGAGTCCTTTCGCATGCAGATTCCGGCACAAGGCGCGAAATCTGCGTGAGTTACTACGAAAGGGTCCCCCCTGTTGTAACTGGCAGCGATTATTGCTGCTGCTGAGCTTCGTGCTCGAGCTTGTATTGTTCCAGTACTTCCCGCTGGTTGTACAACTGCTCTTCGGGGCCGGCCGGGAAGAACTGTACGTCGTCATTCAGGTAGTAGGCTGAAGGCAATGTCTGGCCTCCCAGGCTGGTCTGGCATCCAGAGTTTGCTAATCCCATCAGTGCTAAACCCAGTACTCCAACAGTTGACCAATTTTTAAGCTGGCGAATCACCATGATTGTCCTCGGAAAGTAAAGTTGTCGAATGGCACCTGTCGGGGAGAAACGGAAACAGGGTAAAACAAGTGCCGGTAATACCTTGGGATCAGTCTGTCCATAAACTTAATCCATCATTTCAACGGGAAATGACTGGCAAGGTCACGCATTACTATCATGTGTGTACTTCTATTATCGACAATCATGATCGGAATCTTCGGTATAATCTGCGTAATCGGACAATATTTTGTATCAAGCACAACTGGCGGACATAGATATGGCGTCTACGAATCTTATGTTCAGTTGGTCGATGTGGCGTTGTCTGAACTCTGCACCGACTTCCGCTCCTGCTGATATTGTTCTAGAACTTCGCGTTGATTGTCAGAATTGCCAGGAAACATCTGCACGACGTCTGTACTGTAAAACTCATAAAGGTGTGGGACCGCCCTGTCGTGAGGCTGACGCACCATCTGGTTCTGGATGCTGGTAAACGTGATGACAGTGAAGAATAGCAAACCGGTACTGAAGAGAACGAGTTTCTGGCGAGCCTGCATCATAACCTCGAACTGCAAATGAGAGAGAACAGTCACCCCGCTGCTGTGAGAGGTGACCTGGATTGGAAGGGACCGAAGAATTACTCTCGGCAAGAGCAGTGCCCTCATCCGCGAGCGAAGTGGAGCAACAACAAAAAACAGAGGCTCCATCAGCAGAGTATCGGTTGCTCCAATCGGAATCTTTAGCGCAGTCTGCCTGTTGTGCCAGTTGACGAGTAGGCGTACCGGGACCACAGAACTCTCATACAAGGTGAAGTATTAGCGGGCATTTCAACCCTGCTTGAACGCCCGTTGCAGTTCTTCCAGCGAAGTCTTACCTTCTGCGACCAGACGGATTCCGTCTTTCTGCAGTGAGGGCATATCCTGTTTTTTCGCCAGGGCTTTGATTTTGGCAGGATCGCCGCCACCAATGATCAGTTGCTTCATCTCATCGGTCATTTCGATGAATTCCAGAAGCAGGGTCTGTCCATAGTAGCCGAGCCCGTCGCATTTTTCACAGGGTTCGATTTCGTTGCCATCTTCATCCACAGTCTCACGCGGCGGACGATACAGCATCTTGGTCGTTTTGGGTAAACCCATCTTGGCGATCAGTTTAGGGTTGGGCCGGAATGCTTCTTTACACTTGTCACAAAGTGTGCGGATCAGGCGATAGCCTACGACACACTTCAGTGAATCCACGCCTTTCTCAACACTGCCTGCCAGTTTGCAGAACTTCATCATCCCGGTAACAGCGTCTTTGGCCGAGATCTCCGCGATCATGGTGATCTCGTCTTTAACCCCCAGGATGCTGCGGACATAGTCTTCATCTGTAATAGGCTTCAGATAAATGATATCTGCTTCCATACGGATGATTCGCCGCAACTCATCGTCAAATGTATCTCCCTCTTTTTCATCCAGGGTCGCGATGTGGCTGAACTCGCGATGTTCCGGTTCTGCCAGAGCGAAGATCGTATACTGGTAGGCGTCAACAGATCGCACCACACCAAAGGTGGTGGTGGTCAGTCCCGAATTCGGGGGGCCACTGACCAGAATCAATCCATTGCGACCGGTGCTCAGCGAACGAATGCGTTCTTTCAGCTCCTCGGTAATCCCGATATCGTCTGCGCGATCCAGGGGATGTTTCACGTCGATGGCTTTGATTGTCAGACGTTCGCCCGCAGGAGTTGGAGCGGTCGCGACCCTCAACTGGTAATTCACCTCTTCCAGTTCCGCATTCACGCCCCCCTGCTGGGGACGTTTCCGTTCCTGGATATTCAAACCGGAGAGCAGTTTTATAATCTGCACCACGGCCATACCCTGTTGTTTGGAAAGCTTGGGACCCGGGTTAGGCACGCCATCCACATAGAAGGCCACCTGATACCGTTCACCCTTGGGTTCGAATCGAATCATCTGTGCCCGCAGAGCCAGCCCGTCGGTGATGATATTCTTGGCAGGCATCAGCCCCGCTTTGACCAGACGTGCATTGTCTTTCAGATTCGCGGGCTGTCCGTTTAACGCCCCCTGAAATGAGACCGGTTCGATCTCTTCTTCGAGTTCTTCCTCTTCATCCCGGGACTTTCCAAAACCAAAGATCACAGGCGTTACCTCTTATATTAATCGGAGTGAATATCTGGCGGGCGATCGTAAATCAGACGATTTCGACCAGTCTCTCAGCACTGGTACCCATTTTAACAGAAACCTTAC
This sequence comes from Gimesia benthica, assembly GCF_009720525.1. Classification (NCBI taxonomy): domain Bacteria; kingdom Pseudomonadati; phylum Planctomycetota; class Planctomycetia; order Planctomycetales; family Planctomycetaceae; genus Gimesia; species Gimesia benthica. The sequence goes on along the minus strand of NZ_CP043930.1, from coordinate 7,963,198 downwards.
AGCAGGCCATAATCCTGCAGAGTTTTCTCGAGCACCTTCATTGAATCGGCATCCAGTTGTGTCATGGGGAGACGGACTTCACCATTGTCGCGCCCCAGTATCTGCATGGCTGCTTTGATCGGGATCGGGTTCGTCGCCAGTCCGAGCAGGTTACGACAGAGCGTAAACAGCCGGTAGTGCCATTCGCGGGCCTTGGCGAGATCGCCGGCGTTGAATGCCGCCAGCATCGCTTTGACGTCCGCAGGAACAATATTACCGACGACCGACACAACTCCCTTGCCTCCCAGCGCCATCAGTGGCAGAGTCAGGCTGTCATCGCCTGAGAGAACTGCCAGGTCGCAGGAAGAAAGAATATGCGAAGCCTGATCCATCGAACCGGTAGACTCTTTCACGGCAACAATATTCGGGATCTCGGCGAGGCGAATAATTGTTTCCGGCTCGATATTCTTCGCAGTCCGACCGGGAATGTTATACACGACGATTGGCAGTTCAACAGACTCGGCAATTGCTTTGTAGTGCTGATAAAAGCCTTCCTGGGTCGGCTTGTTGTAATACGGGGCCACATGCAGAGCACCGTCGGCACCGGCCTGTTCAGCGTACTTGGTCAGCTCGACTGCCTCACGTGTACTGTTGGAACCGGTGCCTGCCATGACTTTAATCCGGCCGGCAGCCTGTTTGCAGACGATGGAAATGACCTGTTTGTGTTCATCGTGTGAGAGTGTGGGAGATTCTCCGGTTGTTCCCACCGGACACAAGGTGTCGGTTCCCTGCTCGACATGGTAATCGACCAGCGCCTGTAAGCCGCTTTCGTCGATTTCGCCATTCTTGAACGGGGTGATCATTGCCACCGAAAGACCTGCAAACAGGTCACTTTGATTCGCCATGCTTATCTTACCTTATTTGAATTTTACTGTCCGGTTTGATTCTGTCCGACCAGTTCGATTTCATGTATATGCTTGAGGACTAGGAGCGGTTTTCCCAGTCTACGTTCGACAGGGATGCCAGTGCCAGCTGCAGAGCGTGTGTGCCGTCGCGGCCATGTCCCTGTGCCTGGACTGCCATGTAAAGCTGATGTCCCAGTGCCAACCCGGGCAGGCTCAGGTTCATCTTTTTGGCTTCCGCCAGGGCAATTCCCATGTCTTTGATGAAGTGCTCTACGAAAAAGCCCGGATCAAAATTATTGTCCATGATCCGTGGTCCCAGGTTGGAGAGCGACCAGCTGCCGGCGGCACCACTGCCCACCGACTGCAGAACCGTAGGCAGGTCCAGACCCGCTTTGTAACCATAGAGCAGCGCTTCGCACACGCCGATCATGTTAGTAGCGATGAGAATCTGGTTCACCATTTTCGTGTGTTGACCGGATCCGGCTTCCCCCTGGTAGACAATCGTTTTGCCCATGGCGTCCCAGCAGGGTTTCAATGCGTCGACCACAGCTTCGTCGCCACCGATCATGATGGACAACGTGCCGTTTTTCGCTCCTACATCCCCACCGGAGACGGGAGCATCTACGCTGTACACACCTTTGGTCTGAGCGGCTTCTGCTATTTCGACGGCCAGGGAAGGATCGCTGGTGGTCATATCGACCAGAATCTTGCCTTCGGAAGCACCAGCGAGTGCTCCGTCTTCACCGAGAATGACTTCCCGGACGTCAGTTGGAAAACCGACGATAGAGAAGATAACATCGGCTGCTTCTGCAACCGCTTTGGGAGAGTCAGCCCAGGAGGCCCCTTTCCGAATCAGCGGTTCTGCTTTGGATTTACTGCGATTATAAACCGTGGCTGAGAACCCCGCATCCATCAGGTGTCCCACCATGCTGGCTCCCATGACTCCGGTTCCAATCCAGCCAATTTTTGTTGTTCCCGGTTGAATGGTCGGTATCGCCATAAAATCAATCCCTTTGTCTTTTAAATCAAATTCGTCAATATGCTTACAATCATCCACTCGATTTCCAACTGGAGATCGTAAAAAAATGATTGCCATATCTCAAGTTAGCACGATATTTCCCACTGGCAGTATATCGAGCTGAGACTCAGATGTCATATGACTGGTTCATTTTTTTGCTAACAATTGACGCCGGCATTCGAGTTTCTGTGCTGTTTTACAGGGGGAATGCAAAAGAAACTTGCATCACAGACTGGAGCGAGGGAGAATTTGGCAGATGAATCGCTCCCTGCCCCTCCCCACGCAGTTCAGGTCGACTAATTTTCAGATAGAGAGACAGGTTTGTGATGAAGATCAAGAATGTGGCGTCAGGGCTGGTGATTTTGGCAGCCCTGACCATGCTGCAGACCTCCGCAGCCCGAGCCCAGTGCAGCAATTACCCTTGTGGACCAGACGGGGCACCACTGCTGCAGAGACTGACGCCACAGGGATTTATGGGCGCCGATTTTCGAGGCAGCTGTGCCCAGCACGATCAGTGCTATCAGATACCCGGAATCAACAGGCGTTATTGCGATTTGCAGTTGAAGCAGGAACTGCATCGCCGCTGTGAGTGTTCTGCCTTTCCACTCGGCTGCCGCATGGTGGCCAACATGATGTATATGCAGGTTCGATTGTTTGGCAGACGGCCTTACTTGAACTCACAGTACCAGTCGCCTTATCATAACCCATCGCCTTACTATGCACCGCCTCCGGTTTATCCGGCTCCGGCACCGGTTGTCTATCCAGCGCCTGTCGTCTATTACGGATACTAGCGGAAACGGTAGGGTAGACTTACTCTCTATTTCCCTCACGTATAGTACGAAGTCAAACGATGTCCGAGCCCCAGGCTTATCTGAACGGCGAAATGATTCCCCAGACTGAAGCCCGGCTGGCGGTTTCGGATCTGGGAATCGTCTATGGTGCGGCCGTAACCGAAATGGTACGCACATTTCAGCAGCGTCCCTTCATGCTGGATGAGCATCTGAAACGCCTCGAGTCTGCTTTGGACTATGCCTGCATCGATCCTCCCCTGCCTCGATCCGAGTTCAAACAGATCTGTCTGTCACTGGTGGAACAGAACGCTTCTCTGCTCTCTGCGGAACAGGACCTGGGATTGACGATCTTTGTTACCGCAGGTCAGAATCTACCCTATCTGGGGCTGGCAGCTCTGGACGAGTGCCGCACTCCCACGGTTTGTGCCCACACCTTCCCACTCGCATTTGAGCTGTGGGATCAGAAATATACCAGCGGTCAGTACCTGATCCGCTCGGAAGTGGAGCAGCTCAATCCCCGGGTCTTTGATCCGCGGGTGAAGTCCCGCAGCCGGATCCATCTGTTTCGCGCCGATAAACTGATCCGCAAACAGGTTCCCGCAGCGAGTGCCCTGCTGTTTGACGAACAGGGGTATGTTGCGGAAACCACCATCGGGAATTTCTTCCTGGTCCAGGACCGGACGATCCTCACACCCCGTCCGGAATATGTTCTGCAGGGGATCAGCCAGATGATGGTGGCACGATTAGCGAAGCAACTGGGACTGGACTATGTGGAAACAGATATTTCCGAAGAAATGCTGCTTCAGGCGGATGAAGCATTGACGTCCTCCAGTGGCTATTGTCTGATGCCCGTTACGCGTTACAATGATCATTTCCTTTCAGAAGGAAAGCCGGGCCCCGTGTATCAGCAGATGATCGCCGCCTGGAGCCAGAAAGTCGGAGTCGATATTGTTACGCAGGCGCAGCAGATTGGCGCAGCCCGCCGTGATAAACTTTCCTGAGCTATTATTTATTTCTGTCGTTTGATTGAATCCCGGGAACCTGGACGTGTCGCATTATCTGGAATTTTTTAAACAGTTTCGAACGACATTTGAAACGACCGGGGCCATCGCTCCCAGCAGCCGGTTTCTGGCCAGCAACATGGCCGAGCCGATGAAACGCCATCAGGGCCCCAAGAAGGTTCTGGAGATCGGTCCGGGTACCGGCGCGGTGACCCGCGAGATCGTCAAACAGATTCGCCCGGAAGATTCACTGGACCTGGTTGAGCTGAATGAGAAGTTCGTCGAAATTCTACATAATCGGTTCGATGCCGAACGTGCTTTTCAGGAAATCAAACACCTGACCTCGATTCACAACTGCCCACTGCAGGAGTACGGCGTTGGTGAGGAGTACGATTACATTGTCTCCGGACTGCCGTTGAACAATTTCCCGACCGATCTGGTGAGCGAAATCTTTCAGGCCTACTTCCGGTTGCTGAAACCGGGTGGAGTGCTCTCGTATTTCGAGTACATGTATGTCCGGCCGGTTCGCAAAGTCGTGTCCCGTGGTCCCGAAAACGAGCGGATTTGTCAGATCGACCAGATCATGCGGAGCTACACCAGCCAGTACCGGATTCGTACCAACTGGATCTGGTTCAACCTGCCTCCCGCCTGGGTACAACACCTGCAGAAAACAGACAGCCCGCCACCGTTGATTGAACAGGCGACGCCTCAGGAACAAAGCTCCTGAGGTCAGGCTCAGTCTGCTTTTTTCTCTGTGTTCTCAGCTTTGGTTTTATTCTCCGGTTGATCTGCTGCAGGTCGTTTGAGTTCCTGGAGGGGAAGCGGATTTCGGGTGCGCTGTCGGCTCCGTGATTCCTCACCTGCAATCTCGCTGCGATCCAGGAAACCGTCCCGGTTACGATCGACTTCGTCGAACCAGCGGTTAATCTGCTGCAGTTCTTCTTTACTCAGTTTTCCGTCACCGTTCTGATCAACAGAACGTATGAAGGCCGGCCCTGAGCGAGGAAAGTTTGTCCCAAACCGTGGGCGAGAGCGTTCCTGCATCTGCATTTCGGGACTCTTCATTTCACCATCCTCTTCAGCCGGTTTTCGGCTACGTTCCCTGCTCTGCCGTTCGGGACGTTGTGCAGGACGGAATTCCGCCATCACTTTCATGAATTCTTCCCGTGTCAGTTCTGCATCACCGTCCTTGCCGGCTCGCTCATAGAGCCGTTTAAGGAAGGGACGAATTCGCTCGGGGGCTTCGTCCAGCGTCAGTTTATCATCACCGTTGGTATCCAGGGACTTAAAGAAGCGTCCGGCCCGTTCCTGGGAATTCATGTTCGCGCCTTCCGTTCGAGGCGGACGTCCGTTTCCGAACATACGTCCCATGCGATGCATCTGTCCAAGTGATATTTCGTCGGTATTTAATCGTTGGAACAGCGGCTCCATTCGTTCGCGTAGCGGCTCGGGTAACTCGTCTTTCGAAATCTTTTTATCGCCGTTACGATCCAGCTGACTCAAGAAGCGGTTGTAGAAACGGGGCCCCTGATCGAATCGGCGTTCTGCTCCGGGCTCGAATTTCTGATCTTCTTTTTTCAGACCGTCTGTAAACTCGTCCTTCGTGAGTTGACCATCCTTGTTTTTGTCGCCTGAACGCAGGAGAAACTCAAAGAAACGCTGCTTTCCTTCAGGAACTTCATCTGCCGAGATCGTGCCGTCAGCGTTTTTGTCCAGTTGCTGAAATACCTTTTCCTGTGCGGATTTTTCTTCCTCAGGTGCTGCCGAGAGGGGGCTGAGCGAGAAGCCGGTCAGACCGACAAGAGCCAGTACGGGAAATAAGCGTTGCATGGTCGTCACTTTCCTCAAAACAACGGGAGATTTACAGACGATAACAGGCATTAAGCTGCCATTATACGATTAAACCCGTCGTGTGTCGAAAAGTATTGCAGGAACTGAAATATTCGTTTGCGCATGAAAAAACCCGGTGAGTGACCTCACCGGGTTAAGTGGTCGTTCAGCAATCAAATTCAGTTCGCCCGTTTCTTGGAATAGTTGGAACTGAAGAATCCCTGATCATCGGGGATAGTGTATCCGCCCGTGACAGGCAGGTACTTCTGGAAGAATGAGAACGGCGGCAGCTTGGAAAGATCGAGCCCTTCCACCTGAATCTGATCCTGGTTTTTCTTGATCAGGTCATACAGGGCGTGCAGCTGTGCGTCTGCATTCTGGTAGTTGATGATCGAGGTTTTTTCGGGGAAGTTTTCCGCGATCTGCTTGTAGTTCGGATTGTTGATCAGCGAGCCGACTCCCCGATCCTTCCGCAGAATGCTTTCAATCTGTTTGACATCGTTGGAGATGAACAGCTGATCTTCTGCGATGCAGAAAGCAGCGTCGGCGGGAGACTTCAAAACAGCAGCAGGCAACTGATACAGGGTCGTGCCCTGGAATTCGCGTGCCTGACCCGGAAAATCATCCCGCGTGGTCACCGATGCGATGATTTTCTGGAACGCATCAGAGTTCTTGAGCCCCAGAGCAACGACAAATTGACCAGACATCTGAGTCAGGTCAATCTGCTCACCTTCTTTGATCTCAGTTGCGATCTGAATCCGACCGCTCAGGTTATCAACGATGTCTTTTTTGATATGAATCTTGGGACCATCGGGATTGTCGGCCATTTGATCAATGATGGCAGCCAACGCACCGGGACGCCCCTGGAATCCATCGAAGAGTGTTTCGATCGAATCGTAAGCACCAGTGATGCTCCAGTTAATTGAATAGTAAGACGATACCTTGTCTGAAACCCAGACCGGAGGCTGCTGAGCAATCGCCGGGCATTTGAAGATATCAATGATGCCCGAGGTGGGCTGATCAACGTAGGTAAAGGTTTTCGTGATCGCGTCAAAATTCTTGGTAGCAACATAGCTGGAACCGCCAACGGCTTTCAACTGAGTAATCCCCAGTGCGGGCAGGAATCCCTGAACCATGCCGATCTGAGGATTAACACGGCTGGCAACTCCCAGGATCGACTGCAGCGCGCCAATCGGGTTCAAGTACCAGTGCATCACAGCAGGCGCATCTGCATCAGAACATTTATTGATGATGTACTGATACTCTTTCTTGCTGGATAGTGTTCCCTGTGCCTGGCCATCCCAGCGCCCGAGAACTCCTTCAAGAATTTTGTCGTCATTAGAGGCGACAAAAGTTTTGTCCTTCAGGAAGTAAGCGAATTTTTTCGCCAGGGGAACTTTGACAGGACCTTCATCATCACCTTCTTTTTCGAAGGAAAAAATGGTGATCTTGGTGCCGTCGACACTGCGAACCGTCCGCTCTGCACCTTCCTTGTCGAGCCCCTCAGCGGTTTTTTCCAGGATCTTCTCGACAATTTCACCGCTCTCGCCATACTCGACGAAAGCCAGACCGCCGAATTTGCCTTCATCGCTTTTGACGAACGCAATCGCGAATTCACCGGAGGGGATGCTGAGAACATTACTCAGGCCCAGGTCGGTTTCTGCCTCAAACAGTTTGGAGTATTTTTCCACAATCTGGACGAGGTCTTTTTTCATGTCAGCGAAGGCGGGATCGCGAACCATTTCCGCCATCGAGCTCTGTGCCCACTTTTCTTCCAGCAGTTCTACATCCGGAATGGAGAAGTAGAGCATGGAATCATCGGGGATCCGCTGCACGGCAGTGACCCGGTTCTGGGCAGACGTGTCTTGCGCGGAGAACAGGAACATCGCCTGCATCAACATGAAAGTGAAAAACAAAAGTGGCTTTCTCATGGGAGCCTTCATTCTTTCTCTACCTGAGGGGATTTAAGATTTTCGCACTGGATCAACTCTTCCAATCTGTCGAACCACCAGAGCGCAACAATGTTGGTAACTGTTAATTTGTAGCAAGTCTGAAATATCTGACAAGATCAACCTGCAATGAGACTTTCAACGTGGCCCGGAAGTCTATACGTCAGCAGGCAGGGACATTACCTGCCTGAACGAACGCAGGTTGCAGGAATTTTTATTTACTTTCATTTTCCGCAGATTTTCTGCGTGGTGCGTCAAAGTAACGATAACCGGTATTGGGACTGGTTTTATCGAACGCAAACGCATCACGGTTATCCAGAAAATGTTTGACGTATGAAATCGGAATCGCAAAGCCCAGACCTTCTCCGAGGATCAGCTTCATATTGGTGACGCCGATCACTTCGCCGCGAGAGTTAAACAAAGGCCCACCGCTGTTTCCCGGATTGATTTGCGTTGTCGTCTGAATATAGACGATTCCCTGCATGTTCCGGTTACGCGTACTGATAATGCCGCGCGAGACGGAGCGTTCCAGTCCCAGCGGGTTTCCAATTGCAAATACCTCTTCTCCTTCACGCTGGGAATCATCCTCAGCCAGGTACACCTGTCGGAATGGAAAGTCTTTCTGCAGGGGGATTCTCAGCAATGCCAGATCGAAAAATGGATTCAGAGCAATGATCTCTACATCCTTGATCTGTCGTCTCTGGAATTCACCACTTTTCGTCCGATGGAAAATTGTGACGGCGATTCGCGTCTCTTTTTCAACCACGTGATAATTAGTCACACAATAGCCACGGTCATTGATAATGAAACCGGAGCCGAGTCCACTGGGAGTCTGCACCAGCGTAACCGCCTCGCCGTAGATGCGGGCCAGTTCTTTGATGCTTTTCGCGGGCAATTCCGCGACGGAATAGAACTTGTCTTTACTCTGGGAAACACTGGTTTTATTTGAGGAAAGTGATTCCGACTTGGTGCGGGAGCGGACCTGATAGCTGGGGATTCGCAGCACTTCAATGCCGATATCAACCAGCAGATAGTCTGAACCCTGCTTAAGCACATCCCCCTGCACTTTGTGGCCGTTGACCAGTTCGATGACATCCGCCTGCGCCGGAATGGAAAGACAGAGAATCGCAATCAGCAGGCAGGTAATTTTTTTCGGGCAGCACCAGTTGTCAATCATTCCGTCGATTTCCTCTCTTCTTAGCGGCTGTCAGACCAGAAACGCGGCGAGTCGTTTCGCCTTGAGGGATGTTTTACTCTTTGTATTCGCTATGGCATTCCGTGCAGGATTTGTAGACCCTAGACATTCCCTGATCAAACTCCTGGAAATTGTCATTCTTGGCAGCTTCCACCATTTTCAGGCAGGCTTCCTGCATCGGATTGGCATGCCCCAGGAAGCCTTTGTCATCGACGTAGCCGTAACCTTCCAGTGTGATGATCTTGGAAATCGCTGCGAGCAGGTGTGCTTCTTCGATGACCTTCTCTTTTTCTGCTTTGAGGGCATCTGCACTACCGACGTTCGATTTGAGCCATTTGTAGGCAATATCAGCGCGTTTCATCAGATCGCCCATCGAAGCGACTTCGGCGATGGGTTTTTTATCGTCAGCTTCAGGCAGTCCCGCAGGGGCACTGCCGTTTAGAATCACGATGATCTGTTCGTAGGGAACTTGCATAGCGCGATAGGACTTGGCACCACGCATCAGCGGCTCTGCTGTGAAAGCGGCTGCCAGCTCCCGCAGATACTTGGCGTTCTTTTTCCAGCCGACATCTTCTGAATGCTGATTCGCAACTTCAGCTAGTGCCGCCAGTGTTGCGGTAAATGTGGGTATCTCAAGATAGCTCGTATTATAGGTGCCGACCGACTGCATATTTTTTGTCAGACGATTACGGATGTCTTTGACCTGAGATTCCAGAATCGGCATGGGGATAATTGTTTTCCAGTCCGTGCCTGAACCGCCACTGGCACTTGCCTGTGCCGTCTCCGTTTTCATTTCTCCCGCGGGAGCAGGAGTGGTATTGGCTGCGACATTGTTTCCAGGTAGAGCAACGGGCTGAACTGACTGATTATCGCCCGCGACAGCCAGCGGATTGTCAAACCAGACATCGTAGGGGATCCCGTCAATCATTTTCTGCCCATCATTCGCCTGGGCAGGTGCCGGTTTTGTTTCGGTTGGCGTTGATTGTGCTACCTGTGGAGTCGCTGCGGCCGGAGCGGGCGTCTGGGCCTCTTGCTGAGCTGGCGCGGGGGCAGGAGCATCATTTCCACCACATCCAGTGAACAGAAATAGTGCGAGCAATGCACCTGTTGCGTGTGAGAAGCTGCGAATTGGTTTCCGATACCAGTGCCAGGATGGCTTGTTCATGGATGACTCCCTCAAGTCCTTGAAATAAAACCAATTAGATTATGTGTGATCTTCGCAGGAGATGCAACTCCAGCTTGCCCAGTTTATGAAATTGGTTTTACAGGTCTGGATGGACCCTGCGATGTCTCACCCCTCAGCAAATCATGGAAACCATGTGTCTAATGATCCAGGCCACGCTTCCAGACTGGGGATTACCTGACTGAAACCATCCCCAGCTGTAAAAATATTCCGATCAGGATAAGCGGGTGCGTTTGGTTGTTTGCGTAAAAATATGGCGGACGGCCCTTGTCAACTCAAACTCCACTTATTATCTCTGACCATTATCAGGTGCGTAACTGGTACCGGTTTTTCACACACAGCGTTGAAAAAGTTGAGACTTCCCACTTGCGGAAGTTATACTTGAGTGGTGGACAACCGAGAGAAAAATCGTTTCCTGACTATTCAATAGCCTGTAATTGACTTCTGGAGAATAAACACAGGCACGTTGTTGGGGACACACAACATTGATTTTATCAATCAGCTGCCATCATGGAGTTCACCCTGGTAGCAAAAGGAGTAAATGAGAGATGAACAAGATTGTTTGTTACACGTTGGGCATGATTGCCCTCACCCTTACAACAGCTCAGGCTCAGGGCCCTTCCCTCAATTTCGGTCAGGGATTCCTGCTGAGTCAGACAACAGCTCCGCCTCCGGCACCTCCTGCTGTTTTGCCTGAACCAATGCCCGAGTATGCCCCTCAACCTTACGAACACCACGTTGCTTCCCCTGCGATTCCCATGTTTGACTGTGTCAAATACAGAAAAACCAAGAACATCGCTCCCTGCTCAAATCCGAAGATTGTCACCATTGTCGATCCCTGTGCTCCCAAGAAAAGCTGTTGTGAGCCAGGCTGTGTTGCTGTCGAGATCTGTGCTCCTGAATGTGCCTGCGAGTGCGTTCGCTGCAGAAAAGATGGTCGCAAGAAGATTTTTGACTACGGGAAATACAAAGTGGTTGTAGAATCTCATCGTGGTCAGGTTGTTGTGACTTACCGCGACTAAATAGAGCTGAAACAGCTTCATCACAATTTCGAACAGCCAGAAACGCTTTTGTTTCTGGCTGTTTTTTTATGCGCACTTCCAAACTTAGATGCCTGTCAGCGCGAACTCCGTAGGATCAGGCGAGTTTCGACAGCAGGTTCGTCAGGAAGATAATTGCGGCCACACCACACCAGGCCAGAATGAACCCGCCCAGATCCTGAAACGTAGGTTTGGGGATTTCGATGTCTTTGGAATTCGGGAACATCTTTTGTCCCATCGGCTCTGGTTCCGCCGGCAGCGTACAGGGCGCATCGATTTGCTCATCCAGTTTCACCGGAGTGTGCATCAGCTTATAGAAATGGTCCAGTTTTTCCTGTGGTTGTCGCGGAGTAATAAAGCTGACAAGCACCCCACTGAGGATTGCCAGGCTCATGAAGAAGAACATCTGCCAGACATCCCGCATTTCGGTGGGAGATTTAAACATATCCTCAGGCAGAATTCCGGAGTTATAGAGTACGTCTGCATGGAAAGCGACGCCGATCCAGACCAGGATGCCGGTCAGAGTCGAAACCCAGACGGAAATCACATTCCAGCGCCGCCAGACAATGCCGATCCAGAGACTGATTCCAATACAGGCCGGTGTTTTGACGATGATTTTCAGCGCATGAATGATGTCGGTAAATGTGGTCTGGAGAATCAGAGCAAGAATCACAATCACCAGCCCGGCAATTCGACCAACCCAGAGATAATGCCGCTGCGACTTATTCTTCACCATACATTTGCGATAAATGTTCTCAGTAAACAGGCCACTGGAAATAATCATCTGCGCATCGCTGGTACTCATCACCGCCGCCAGCAGCGATGCCAGCAGCAGACCAATTAATCCCGGTGCGATTCGCGGCAGGATGTCATGGGCGGCCATGCCGAACAGTTTGTCAGCGAAATCACGGTCTGCACTGTCGACTTTTTCTTTTTCCTCAGGGGAAAGTGCGTTGTATTCGGGGCTTGCCCGCATTACGAGTGACTGGTAGACCGCCTGATCTGCGGGATCGGGTGAGTCTTTCAAAGGACTGCTGTCACCCATGTACCAGACGATGCAGGCCAGTCCGGTAAACGTCCAGGCGACCGTGCAGAATCGTTTGAGGAAGTTCCCCACCGTGAAACCGAAACGGCCTTCATATTCCGTCTTCCCTGCACCACAGACGCCCATAATATGGGGCTGGATTACGATCCCCGCGAGGGCTGTGACGGACAGCATAAATACGTAAAAGGGGGTGATCGGTTCGCCCATCGTGGCAGCCAGTTCCGGGCTGACGGTCAAATCCAGCATCCCCTTTTTAAGATCGGCATTCTGGTTCAGTTCGCCGAATCCACCTATTTCGTAGAACACAAACGGGAGCAGGAGAAACGAAAAGATGATCGTTAGAATCCCCTGGATAAAGTCGGTGATAATCGCAGCCCCCAGACCACCGGCCATACCATAGATCACGAACATGACTGTGACTGCCAGAATCGCGTATTCATAGCCCTCCAGACGCCGTTCGGTAATCTGAAACGACTTGGTTTCCGTGTTCCATTCCGCTGCCGGTACCATGAAGTTGGCTTCGACGGCGATGCGATCCAATTCATTTCCCGTCAAAGCATCGACCATTTTTCCGGTACCGAACAGTCCCCCCGCAATAAAGGTGATCGAGATAGCGATACCGTAAAAGGAATACAGCACCGCGGTGGGGCCATTAAAGCGGGTTTCGAAGAAGTCGGCGGTCGTCAGGGCCCGCATGCGGCGCATAATCGGAGCGACGATCCAGTAGAACGGTGTTGCCCAGAGCCAGAGAAACTGCCACCAGATCCCCGCAAGTCCAGCCCGCCAGGTTCCCGCGACAACACTGATGGCCTGCTCACTGCTGGTTCCCGAACCGAAGGCGAAGAACATCATGAAGACTTTGCCGAACCGGCGGCCCCCCATGAAGAAGTCGGTCATATCTTTTACTTTTTTCACCGACCACAGACCAATGGCGAGAATGACGACGAAATACAGACCCAGTACAATCCAGTCTGCAGTATGGAGCCCGAGCCAGGTATTCGATTCGGCGGCGAGTAACATAGGCCTGTCCTCTTAATCAGGAGCCTTTGGTAAATTTTGTTTCGAAATCAGCCTACCGCGGATTTATGAAATATGCAAACCTACTGATGCAAGGTCACTTTGAATATCCAGCGAATGCCGGCACGACAGACCATCGCCTGTCAGCAACACAACAGATGAAATCGCGCACATGTCCCTGATCCCCTTTCATATTCAGAATCAAAGCCTGCAGGACCGACGGGTCACCGTTCTGGGGTTGGGACGGTTCGGGGGAGGTATCGCTGTCACTCGATTTCTGGCAGAACGGGGAGCACAGATCACCGTCCTGGATAACCTGAGCGCGAGTGAACTGGAGCAATCACTCCAACAGTTTGCGGACATTCAAGGGATTCGTTATCTCCTCGGGGAGAAAACCCAGGAATTACCAGCCACAGACCTACTGGTACTGAATCCCGCGATTCCCCCGCAGCATCCCCTGCTCGCTCAGGCGGAGCTGGAACAGATTCCCGTGACCAGCGAAATCGAACTGTTCTGGCAGTTGAACCCTGCCCCCATAGTCGGGGTCACGGGCAGCAATGGAAAATCGACCACGACCGCGTTGATTCATTCCGTCTTTAACGAGTCCGGAAGCACCTGCTGGTTGGGTGGCAATATTGGTGTCAGCCTGTTGCCGCAGGTTGAACAGATTCAACCCACAGACTGGGTCATCCTGGAATTGAGCAGCTTCCAGTTACATAGCCTGGATCGTTTGCAAGTGAGTCCCCAACTGGCGGTGGTGACCAACTTCAGTGCGAATCATCTCGACTGGCACCAGTCCCTCGAGCATTATCGGCACGCGAAGCAGACAATCTCACGCTGGCAGACCGCGGATGAAACAACCATCATCAACGGCGATGATCCTGACTTGAAAAACTGGGACTACCCGGGAAACGTACTCAGGTTTGGCTGTGATGCAGCCCTGGATCCTGCGGTACTGGTGCAGGAACAGGGGTTTCAAGTTGACCAGTTCGCGGGATTATTTGAACCTCTGATTCCAGTTCCAGGCTGGCATAATCGTTTGAATGCTGCCGCTGCCATCACAGCAGGACTTTGTATTGACCTGGAACCAGTAACAATCCAACGGGGACTGGAACGTTTTCAGGGCCTGCCACATCGCCTGCAGTTTATCGGGGAACATGCCGGTCGGCGGTTCTATAATGACTCACTGGCGACCACACCTGAGTCGGCCATCTGCGCACTGGAAGCGTTTGAGTCGGGAAAGATCATTGCCCTGGCGGGGGGCTATGATAAACAGGTCGACCTGACCCCGTTTTCCCGGGAACTGCTCTCGCGAACGAAAGCAACCGCCCTGATGGGAGATACCGGAGTCAAACTCGCAGGGCTCATCTCGGGGCTGCGAGCTGAGTCACAGACTTTAAAGACGTCAGTGATTTCAGAACCACAGGATTCATTTGAGAACGCATTTGACTGGGCCTGGCAGCTATCTGCTCCCGGTGACGTGATTCTGCTCTCGCCGGGCTGCGCCAGTTATGGCTGGTTTGCCAACTTCCAGGAACGTGGGGCGCGCTTTGAAGCACTATTTCACAATCTCGCAAACTCCGCGAATACTTAATCTGTCAGCGGAGTTTTGTGCGGCTCTCCACTGATCTCGCGCACATACTGCGGAATCGCGTAGCCTGGCATACGGGTACGCAGTTCTCGAATCAGTGCCCTGCCCTGTTCCTCCGGAACTTCGAAGTGGGCCACACCGCTGACGCGATCCAGTTGATGTAAGTAATAAGGCATCACTCCCAGATTAATCAGCTTCTCGCACAAGGCTTCCAGCGTATCCACGTCATCGTTGATCCCTTTGAGCAGCACCGCCTGATTCAGAACTGGGATACCAGATTGCATCAGTTGCTGACTCGCCTGTTCAACGTCACCTGAGATTTCCCGGGGATGATTGGCATGGATCACCATCCACACAGTGGTCCCGGCAGATTTGACCTGCTCCAGGATCTCGATCAGCCCCGGGTGGATTCGATCCGGCAACACAACGGGGAGACGGCTATGAATTCGCAATCGTTTGACATGCGGTATCGCGGCAATCCGTTCACAAAACACGCGCAAGCGGGCGTCGGTCAACATCAGCGGATCACCGCCACTGAGAATGACCTCATGCAGGGATTTGTCCTGCTCCAGGGTCTGCCAGACCGACTCCCATTCCGCGAGGGTCCGGGGCTCCTGGCCATAAGGGTAGTGTCTGCGGAAACAATAACGACAGTGTATCGCACAGGCCCCACTGGCGATGAGCAATGCCCGGCCCTGATATTTCTGCAGCAGACCGGGAGTCGTCCTGACCTGTAAATCGCCAACCGCGTCGAGACTGAAGCCAGGGACCTGTTCCTGTTCGTTCAGATGCGGAAGCACCTGTCGCAACAAGGGATCCTGGAGATTTCCCGGTTCCATCCGTGCCAGAAAACTGGGGGGAACCATCAACGGGAACAAAAGGGCACTTTTTTCAGCAGCAGGTAACAGCGTCTCTGACAGATCGAGTCGCGCGAGTAATTCACGTGGATCGCGAATGGACTGCGCCAGTGATTGCTGCCAGGTGGTTTCCGGGAGTGTAGAAGACATTAACGCCAGTATTTCCAGTGGTTTAAACGAAAATCCATGACCTGCATACCGAGGTAATGGTAAGGGATCATTCCCGTTCGCTTACGAGGGGCTGTAGAGGGATGACAGGGGGACAAGAATTGCCTTACAATTCGCCTGCTCTCCGTTTGCAACGGCTGAAAGATATGTTATTCTCTCGCCCTTGGAAATAAAACTCAAATGTATTTTTTACCACTCCATCATTGTCAGAGAAATCAAGTAATGCCACAAATCAGCACAGGCGATTTTCGCAAGGGTATTAAAGTTATTGTCGAAGGTGATCCATACGAAATGATCGAGGTCAATTTCGTCAAGCCGGGTAAAGGACAGGCCCTGTATCGCACCAGATTGCGTAATCTGCTGAAGGGCACCATTCTCGACCGCACTTATAAGAGTGGTGGTGAAAGCCTGGAACAGGCTGATATCCGCAAGGGCGACGGGCAGTTTCTTTATAAAGATGCGACCGGTCTGCACTTCATGGACAATGAGACATATGAGCAATACTCCATTGATGAAGCCGTCTGTGGTAACGCCGCTGATTACCTTCTGGATGGAGCCATCTGCAGTCTGCTGTTCTGGAACGATCAGCTGATCGGCATGGATCCCCCACAACAGGTGATTGTGGAAGTCACTTACACCGAGCCTGCTGCTAAAGGTAACACCGCAACCAACGTTACCAAGCCAGCGACTGTTGAGACAGGTGCTACGGTAAACGTCCCTGCTTTCATTAATGTGGGCGAAAAAATCAAAGTTGATACCGCCACCGGTTCCTATGTGGAACGCGTCCGCGAGTAATTCCGAACCTGCCCTGCCTGAGGCGGGTCTGTTTCAGGCAGGATTCCAGGGCTGATTTGCCATAAATGCTTAGTTTTTATGATTCTTTTGCGTAGGTTTCATGAAACTGGGCAAAATGATATTGAATTATTAACAGGTGTTGCCAAGAATACCTGAACGATCTTCGTATCAATAGATATACGAAGCGCTTAAAGGAGTATACCGCCGGGTCGTCACTGATAATTCGCTGCAAGCGCCACCATGGATCTCAGGGAGGATTGACATGGATGTCTGGAATTTGTTTTTGTATGTCGTTGCATCACTGTTAGCGTTGAAATCGCTTGCCTCACTGATGTCTCACCATAAAAAAGTCGTCGTCCAGCAACTGGCAATCGAGTATACGCAGGAACTCGCCCCCAAAGGGAAGAAATCCAAGGGTCAGAAATCCGACCAGCATTCAGAGCTGTCTCCCGCGGACCAGAACGCTTCAGCAGCCTGAGACTCATCTGCTCTGTTTCTGCCCTGGTTTTCGTGGGAACTTCAAGGCTGTCTGCATTGGCCTTTCTCTCAATTGAATAAGTATTACAGTTCATGTCTCAATCAGAAGAAATCACGCAGGAAGTTCCACCAGCAGTCCAGGCAGATTCCGCTCCGGATGAGGTGGTGACCGACCACAACCATAAGCTCTACATCGAAACCGTCGGCTGTCAGATGAATATGCTGGACAGCGAGCTCGTGGTAGCAGATCTGCGTAAACGGGGATATGAACTGACCCAGAACGTCAAAGAAGCTGAGACCGTTCTGTTCAACACCTGCAGTGTCCGCGAACATGCAGAGCATAAGATTTACAGCTCTCTGGGGCGGCTCCGCTACGGTGCACGTAAGAACCCGAAAAAAGTGATCGGCGTGATGGGTTGCATGGCTCAGAAAGACCAGAAGCTGATCTTCCAGAAAGCCCCTCAGGTCGATTTCGTAGTGGGTACCGGACAACTGGCACAGGTCGCCGACCTCATCGACAAAGCACGCGTGAATCACAGTCAGAATAAACGCAGCCGGGAACTGGCTGTCGGACTGGGACGAAAAGACGGCAAGAGGGATGAGATCACCAACAGTTTCCAGAGTTACGATCCGCTGCGTGATCCGGAGATGCGACCTTCGCCTTACCAGGCATTCGTCCGCATTATGATCGGCTGCGATAAATTCTGTTCCTACTGTGTTGTCCCCTCGACGCGCGGTCCCGAACAGAGCCGTTCGCCACGCGAAATTCTGTCCGAAGTCAAAGTCCTCGCCGATCAGGGAGTCAAAGAGGTCACATTGCTGGGACAGACCGTCAACAGCTACAAACACACGCAGGACGGAAAACTCTTCCGCCTGTCTGACCTGCTCTACCTGATCCATGATGTCGCAGGCATCGATCGTATCAAATTCGTTACCAGTTACCCCAAAGACATGACCAACGACCTGCTGGAAGCAATCCGGGACCTGCCCAAGGCAACCCGCTACCTGCATGTCCCGCTGCAGCATGGCTGCGACGAAGTTCTCAAGCACATGAAGCGGGGATACACGGTCGAAGATTACCGGGACATGATGCAACGCATCAACGAGATTCTGCCCGGCTGCTCGGTTTCCAGCGACTTCATCGTCGGTCATCCAGGTGAGACTGAAGAGTCACACCAGAAGAGCCTGGACTCAATTCGCGAATTCCGGTTCAAAAACAGCTTCATCTTCAAGTACAGCGAGCGTCCCGGTACCAAGGCGGCCGAACGCTTTGCCGACGACATTCCCGAGGATGTCAAAAAACGCCGTAATAACGAAATGCTCGACCTGCAGAACGAAATCAGTGAAGAAGACAACGCGGAATTCATCGGCAAACAGGTCGAAGTGCTTGTCGAAGGTCCGAGTAAGTCTGCCCTCAAGGCCAGTGATAACGTCTCCAAAGAATCGCTGGCGGAACAGTTGATGGGACGTTCCAAGTGTGACCGGATTGTGGTCTTCGATGGAAATCCCCGACTGGCTGGTTCGCTGGCTGATGTCGAGGTGATCGACGTGACCCCCACGACGCTGATCGGGAATATCATTACCCGCGAATACCAGCATCAGACCGGCGCTTCGCTCCCCATCCTGCAGTAATCTGAACTACAGAACGCTGCGGAATGCATCTTCCAGTTGCGGATACTGGAACTGAAAGCCCGCTTCGGTCAGCTTCTTCGGGACCACCCGGGCACTGGTCAGCATCAGTTCCTGTCCCATCTCGCCAAACGCGGTTTTGACGCCCCACGCAGGAACGGGAAGACAGGTCGGCCGTGACAGGACCTTTCCCAGGGTCTTCGTGAATTCCAGATTGGTAACTTCATCCGGGGCGACAAAGTTGACCGGTCCTGCCAGCTCGCTGTGGTTCAGGCAGAACTGCAATGCGTTAATCACATCCGGCAGTGCGATCCAGCTCCAGTATTGTTTTCCCGAGCCAAGCCTGCCTCCGACGCCCATTTTGAATGGCGTCAGCATCTGTCCCAGTGCCCCGCCCTTACGGTCGAGAATCATGCCGAATCGCATGTTGACGACACGGATGCCCGCATCTTTGGCCGGTTGCGTGGCCTGCTCCCATGCGTGACAGACATCGGCCAGAAACCCTTCTCCCCGTGGACTGGACTCATCTAGTCGTTCTTCCCCCCGATCTCCGTAGAAGCCAACTGCGGAGGCGCATAAAAAGACGGACGGTTTCTGTTCCAGTGTCGCCAGTTGACTGGCCAGAAGGGAAGTCGATTGAAAGCGGCTGTTGAAGATTTTCTGTTTCACTTCCGGCGACCAGCGTTTGCCGGCAATATTGACACCGCCCAGATGAACCACGACGTCTACACCATCAAATGCCTGTGGTTCCAGTTGTCCCTCTGCAGGATTCCACACGACCGAAGTCTGTTGTGTATCTGGTGACTGCTTGCGAACCAGGCGGACGATTTCGCAGTCGGGTTCTGCTTCGAGTCGTTGACATAACGCCGAACCGACCAGTCCGGAACTTCCTGAAATGAGAACTTTCATGAGAGTGTCTTTTCCAATCCCTGGGGAAACGCTACTATAAAATATTGAGTGCGCAAAGCTTGCACTGCCTGTCTTTATTGTAGCCTGCCCCCGGTAAGAGACCATCATGGATCGTTCACAAATTCGAAAGATGCTGCTGCAGACGTTTGAAGATTTTCAGATGACCCGCAGTGAACGTTCCGCATTGAGTCAGATTTTTGATCATTTGAACCTCTCAGACCACCATCTGGCTCTCATCCGTGCAGAGGCATTTCAGATCTTCAAAGATCAGCAACCGGTACCCGGCATGCGTGAAAAAAGCCTCGGCTGGCTGGAAGACGTGATGAAGATCCTTTCGCGGCCGGCCAGTGATGAAACTGCCATGAAGTCGGAAGCCTGGTTCAGTCCACACGATGAATGTGCCCATCGCATCTGCAGAATGATTGGCTCAGCGACTCGTCAGATCGATATCTGTGTCTTCACGATTACCGATGACCGTGTTTCCGAGGCGATCCAGGAAGCGCACCGCCGCAGTGTCTCGGTGCGTATCATCTCCGATGATGAGAAGTCCTCTGATCCCGGTTCCGACATCGACCGTCTCTCGCGTGCCGGGATTCCGGTTCGCATTGACCGCAGCCAGTATCATATGCATCATAAGTTTGCACTCTTTGATTCGAAATACGTACTAACCGGCAGCTACAACTGGACCCGGAGTGCGTCTGAGAAAAACGAAGAGAATTTTATCATCACCAGCGATCCAGCGTTGCTGTTTCGTTTTGAATCCGAGTTTGAAAAGTTGTGGAACGAATACGAAAACTGACGATGTTAACGCCTTGAATAGTGTCTACGATCAGAGAGAAAGCTCATCCATGAACGTGCTCAACCTGCTCCGCTATCTGCTTCCGGTATTTCTGGTTCTGATTTCTGGAAACCATTCCCTTCAGGCTGAAAAGAGCCTGGCACGTCCCAATGTGCTGGTGATCCTTGTAGACGATCTGGGATATGGCGATCTCAGCAGCTATGGTGCTACAGATCTTAAATCCCCTCACATCGATGCGTTGCTGAAACGGGGCATGAAATTCAATAATTTCTACGCCAACTGTCCGGTCTGCTCCCCTACCCGGGCAGCATTGCTCACGGGGCGCTACCAGGACATAGTGGGGGTGCCCGGCGTCATCCGAACCCATCCGCAAAACAGCTGGGGTTATCTCGTCCCCTCGGCGGTTACCCTGGCTGATGTCTTTCAAGAGGCTGGTTATCACACAGGGATTGTGGGTAAATGGCACCTGGGCCTGGAAACGCCCAATGTCCCGAATCAACGTGGCTTTGATTTCTTTCGCGGTTTCCTGGGTGACATGATGGATGATTATTACCACCATCGACGTCACGATGTCAATTACATGCGATTTAACGAAAAGCAGGTGGATCCGGAAGGGCACGCTACAGATCTGTTTACAGAATGGACCTGCGATTTCCTCAAACAACAGGCACAAACGGAGCAGCCCTTCTTTCTGTATCTGGCTTATAACGCTCCACATACTCCCATCCAACCGCCGGCTGACTGGCTCGAGAAAATCAAACAGCGCGAAGCTGGTATCGACCCAGCCCGGGCTAAGCTGGTGGCGCTGATCGAGCATCTGGATGCGGGTATCGGCGAGGTGGTGAAAACCCTGGATGAAACCGGATTAAGCGAGAATACCCTGGTTATCTTCAGTTCCGACAATGGTGGCCAGTTAAGTGTAGGAGCCAATAACGGCGATCTGCGTGACGGTAAACAGAGCATGTATGAAGGTGGACTGAAAGTTCCCACGGGCGTTGTCTGGAAAGGTCACATCTCACCGAATACGGAATCCGATTTCATGGCAATGTCGATGGATCTGTTTCCCACCGTCTGTGAAGCAGCTGGTATCAAAGTCCCTGCAGGCCTGGACTCGGTCAGCATTCTACCGACACTGGAAGGTAAGCCACAAAAACCATTGCGAAAGCACTGGTTCTTCCGTCGACGTGAAGGGGGCAACCGTTATGGTGGAAAAACCATCGAAGCCGTTCGCAGTGGTGACTGGAAACTGCTGCAGAACAGTCCCTTCGCTCCGCTGGAACTTTACAATCTGAAAGCTGATCCCCTCGAGAAAGAGAATCTGGCAGAAAAGAACCGCAAGAAGTTCAATGAGCTTTCCACACTCTTACGTGCAGAAATTCAGCGATACGGCAGTGTTCCCTGGCAGAAACCACTCAAGTAAGTCGGACGAGCTTATTTATAAACCGTCGCGCCACCCAGATTGGATTTGAGGTCATCAATGGTCTGGGGCTTAATCACGGTTCCGTAGAGGAAGATTTTCTTCAGCTTGGGAAAACGGGTCAGTTTGCTGACTTCAGCATCGCTCACACGTGTGTAAGACAGTTCCAGTGATTTCAGACGGGGGAGATCCTGAATCAATACCAGCCCCTTGTCCGTGAGATTGGTGCCATGCAGGTTCAAGGTTTCCAGATAGGGCAGATCTGACAGTTTCTGCAAGTCGATATTTTTCAGTTTGGCATTTGTCAGATCGATTTCCCGAACGGCAAAACCCGATTCCGGGATATCGGCGGCTGTCTCAATGGGGAGATCGCTATGGACCGGTACCACTTTTCCTCCCAGTTTCAGTACAAATTCTGTGGCTGCTTTGCTGTTGGAATCACTTTTATTTCCACAGCCGGTGACGAGCAGGATTGTCAGACTGAATACCAGCCTCCACACTAATTTGCTGGAGAATGCTTCTTGTGACCAGTTCATGGCGTTTTCCCGTTTTCGGCTAAGATGTGGTTTCTGTCAAAAAATTCTAGAGAATTCTTTTCCGGCCCATCTATAATATATCATAAGACCGTGCATCATAATCGGTTGCAACCGATCTGTGAAGCTGGTCAGAGAAAACTCGCGACATCCCCTGACTCGAAAAGTGACCTATCAGAATGACATCTTCTTCCCCTGAACTGCTGGCGGATGAAATCCACCCCGCCTCGTTGGATCAGGATCTCTTATTGAAAGATTGCCAGATTCAAAATGTGCGACGCTCCGGTCCGGGAGGCCAGCATCGCAACAAGGTTGAAACCGGAGTGGTAATCAAGCATGTGCCCACGGGAATCACCGCCGAAGCTTCGGAGAAGCGGCAACAGGGGCGGAACCGCTCAGTCGCCCTCTTCCGACTTCGCATCAATCTGGCGATTGAGTGCCGGTTAAAGCACTTCGGAGAGGCTCCCTCCAAACTCTGGCAACGCCGGATTCTTAACGGGACTGTGAAAGTCAATTCCGAACATGATGAGTTCCCGGCTTTGCTGGCAGAGTCCCTCGATGTTCTGACGCACTTCCAGTTTGATCCCAAGGAGGCCAGTCAGTTTCTGGGCTGCACCTCTTCACAATTAATCAAGTTTCTAAAGAAGGAACCCCGAGCATTTGCCTGGTTGAATTCCAAACGTCAGGCAGCGGGAATGCACGCCTTAAAATAGAGTACAGACCATCGATACATTTTGAGAACGCTTAGAGTGCCCGGCTTCACTTGCATAGAACTTTGAATTCTGGCTGATAGAATGGAGACTGTTTCCGGATTCACCAGGACACGGCATCAAGACAAACCGACCCCCAGATAGCAACTGGCATTTTATGAAGCATTTTTTCCACCATGTATGGCAAAAACGGTCGCAAGTGGGGCCTTGGCTGTTTTTGATGCTGCTTGCGGGCATCATTTTCAAGTACACCTATGACGCTCCCCTGACCCTGGGGCAGTTCCACCATAATCTGCCTCTGCTGCTCCGCGTGGTCGCGGTGGCCCTCTGTCTGTGGAGCATCTATCAGATCCTGATGGTCTTTTTCCCAGGCCTGCAGAAATATCAGATCAAACGGATCGGACGCAACCGAGTCTCCCTGCCCCGGGACGGGATCGTCTATCTGTTGATGATGACTGTCCTGTTTGTGGGCTCCGTGCTCTCCCGGGAGAACATGCTGATGCTGGTCTTCGCCATGATGACCGGGCCATTCGTGTTGAACGGCTGGATCACCTACAGCATGCTGAAACAGATTCAGCTGAAACGCTTGATTCCCCAGCGGGTCATGGTCGGGGAGACTTTCACCGCCGAAATCATACTGGAAAACAATAAAAAGGTACTCGCTGCGCATCTGATGGAAGTGACTGACGAAATCATCAATGGAGATGACCAGTTAAGCCCGTCGGTTGTATTTCGCAGAGTCGGTCCTCGGCAGCAGGTGTCTGCGCATTATTCTGCCAAACTCATGCGTCGGGGAATCTATGAATTTGGTCCCCTGCAGGTATCCACGCGCTATCCCCTGGGACTCGTCAAGCGGGGGGCGGTCTTTTCCGAATTCAGTGAGTTAATCGTTCATCCGCAGATTGGTCGTCTGAGTTCAAAATGGGCGGACGATTTTTTCTCGATTGCAGAAGTCGCTCAGCAGAGCCGCAGTCGCAAAGGCGTGTTTGATGACGAATTCAATCATATCCGTGAATATCGAACCGGTGACAGCCAGCGTGCGATTCACTGGAGGAGTTCCGCGCGTCTGGGTGAGTTGATGGTTCAGGAATACCACCAGAACCGCAATTACGACCTGATTATCGGCCTCGATCTATGGTTGCCCGCCTATCCGAGTGAGCAGCAGTCCGAACGTATGGAGTGGGCGATCAGTTTCATAGGCACCTTATGCCGCGAACATTTACGCTACAGCCGCGATACGAAACTGACTCTGGTATCGCAAGGGAAAACCCTGGAAACACTGGAAGTCGGCATCGGATCACAAGGGCTGGAATATCTGCTGGACTTTCTGGCGACGGTGCAACCGGGAAGATCGACCGTCAAGAAAGAGTTTCCCAGACTGGTGGCTGAAGCCAGCACACCTCGCTCCCGTACCGTGCTGATTACGACACGCAGCGAACAGGACGTCCCCAAACGGGAACGTCTGCAGACCTGCTTCGAAGAGCCGGGTAACGAGCTTAGTGGTCAATGGAGACTGCTCGAGGCTGACCCCGAGATTCTTTCCCGCTGGTTGATTTTGGAAAACAGTTAATGAATTGATTGGTTGGTTGAAATAACGTTCCGCCATTTCAGATAGAGAAGAATTACTGGTGAATTTAACTCTCATTTTTCAGATCAGTGTTTACTGCCTCATCGCATTGTCCAGCTTCATGTTCATGCTGGCCGAAGGGGGCCTGTTTCCACAGCTGTTCACAATTCCTCTTGGGTTAATCACCCTGTTTTTCACCGATCGCTGGAACAAGTTCAGCATGAGTCCGCTCTGGGCGAACATCCTGGGGCTCCTGGCGTTTCTGCTGGTGTGTGGCGAATTCTTTTCTGATATCGAAGGCCGTCTGCTGGCGGGGGCGCATTTCCTGGTCTACCTGACCTGGATCATCCTGCTGCAGAAAAAAGGGGATACCCAGTACTGGTGGCTGTTTGCTCTGGGATTTCTGCAGATCGCCGTCGGGGCGGTGTTGACCGAGTCCGGTTACTATGGAATTCTGCTGGTCGTCTATCTGTTTCTCGCTTTCTGGACGCTCACCGTCTTCTCGATCTATCGCACCGATAAAACATTCTCCAGTCAGCAGACACCGACTCCCCTGCCGCGTACCGCGGTCGCTACGAGTACGACCTCCCCATTTCACCGGCAGAGTCACGTGCAGGACGGCATTCAGTCAGATCAGACACGAAAATGGATCACGGCAGAATTTATCTGGTCGTCGATAGGCTGCTCCATCAGTGCGCTGATCATTTCCATGTGTTTCTTCCTGTTGATTCCGCGACTGTGGGTCAATCGCTCCTTCTTTAACAATGAGACTCTCGAAGCCGAAAAGCGTCCCCTGGTAGGATTCGCTGAGAAAGTACAGCTCGGTGAAATGGGAGAAATCCTGGAAAGCTCTGAGCGCGTACTGGAACTGACAGTTTACGACAACCAGACCGAGGAACCGATCCCCGTCATGGAATTCGTCAGAATCCTGGGTATGGACGAGCCTCTGTTTCGCGGTGCGGTTCTTTCGACCTACGACAACGGCAGCTGGAGTCGGCTGCGCCGTCACTCCAACTGGCGGTTACTGAATTCGCAGGAACTGGAAGTCAAAGATCTCTATCGGCAGGAAATGGTGATGCAATCGATCGGGACCAATGTTCTGTTCGTGCTGCAACCGATCGTGGGCATGGACATGCTCAGTAAAACCGAAAATACGTTGAATCTTGATACGCTGGAAATCCGCCAGACCCACCCCCCTGAGGTGGATGGGAACACCAAATACAATGTCTTTACCGCCAAGGATCTGGATCAGAATATTCTGATGAATCAGCTCGATAATGAAGAGGTCTATCTGGACTTGCCCCGCAAAGATTTACGGCGGCTGATTCAGTACACGAAGCAGTTGATCGCCGACCATCCCGAGTTGAAGACGAATCTGGCTAAGGCAAAGTTTCTGGAATCGCATTTACGCGATTCCGGTGAATTCAGCTATACACTCAACATGTCGATCGTGGATCCGGAAATCGATCCCGTGGAAGACTTCCTGTTTAATCGCAAATCAGGACATTGTGAATATTACGCATCAACACTGGCACTGATGCTACGTGCGATTGATATTCCCACGCGAGTAATCAGTGGTTTCAAAGGGGGGGATTCCAGTTATCTATCGAACCAGTTTGAGGTACAACAGCGTTACGCCCATTCGTGGGTTGAAGCGTTTCTGGACGGCAAATGGATCACAATGGACGCCACTCCCAGCCTGGAGCGGGCAGAGATGGTTGCCCAGAGTGCGCCCTCCCTGGGAAGCTGGAAGGGAATGTCGAAGTTCTTCAGCCAGTTCTGGTCTGATTATGTGATTGGAGTCTCTTTTCAACGGCAGAAAGCGACCTTCTACGATCCCCTGCTTCGCGCTGGTAAGAAAATCGGAAACCGTCTACTCGATATCCGAACGACGACCGTCAGTATGTTTCAGTCCATCAAGAAGTTCCTCTCTTCCCCCCGTCGCTGGTTCAGCTGGGAAGGTGCGGCCGCTGTCTTCATTATTGCCGGTCTGTTCTTTGCTCTGAAATGGTTTTGCCAGGTTATGATTCGTCTGATCCGTAAATTACTGGCCAGGAACCAGGACGAGGAAAGTAAAATGCGTTCTGCCCAGATTGCATTTTATGAACGGTTCCAGAAACTGCTGGCCAGTAAAGGCTTGATTCGTAAACAGACAGAGACTCAGCAGGAATTCTCTCATCACGTGAAAGTAGACCTGAAGCAGGAACTGACTCAGGCGCAACTCACCGAATATCCGGAAGAAATCTCCCGACTGTATTATCAGGTCCGCTACGGAAATCATCCCCTGGAACCGGAGCAGTCTGCAGAGATCGACCAGAAACTGACGACACTCGAATCAGCATTGCTGGAGCAGAAAGAGGGTTCCACCGTTGCAAAGTAGAGTGGTCCCTACGATTCTCTCAGGTTCAAGCATCCCGCAGTCGAGGATCTGAAGCTTCCTGCAATCCTTCGCCGATCAGGTTATATGCCAGCACGGCCATAAAGATCGCCATCCCCGGGAAGAAGATTAACCACCACATCTGCAGGTTCTGACGCCCCATATTCAATAGTGTTCCCCAGCTTGGATTTGGGGGAGGTGCTCCGAATCCCAGGAAGCTCAGTCCGCTTTCAATCAGGATGGCGGCAGCAATTCCAAAGGTGATGGGAACCAGAACCGGTGCCAGCGAGTTGGGCAGAATATAGCGAAAGATGATGCGAAACTGTCCGACCCCGGTGGTCTTTGCGGCCAGGACGAAATCGCTTTCTCGCAGCTTCATGAATTCAGCGCGTGCCAGTCGGGCAATACCAGTCCAGCCGGTACAGCCAATAATGGCCATCATATGCCAGATAGTGGGTGCATCGATGATGGCAATGATCGCCAGAATCAGAATCAACGTCGGAATGCACATTACAACCTCGATGACTCGGCTGAGCACCATGTCGATGCCTTTGCCATAAAAACCAGCCAGTGCGCCGACAATGATTCCAATGACTCCCGCAATGCCCATCGAGACGAAACCCACCGACAAAGCAATCGTGGTTCCGTGGACCATCTGTGCGAAGACATCCACACCCCGTTGGTCGGTACCAAACCAGTTACGCAAACTGGGCTTCCCGTTGTCCTGGGTTGGATTTCCCGGCATTCCCTTCCATTCGTCGTCATACACGCGGCGATAAGGATCCTGATAGACCAGTGGCCAGATCGCCCAGCTGTCGGGATCTTTCGCTTTCAGGTTTTCAGGATAGCGGTTGCGAAAACGGTCTTTGTAGAAGATCGGGTTTTCCCATTCGCGGCGAAAGTAGCCCATCGCAGGAAAGTAAATGTGACCTTTATATTTACAGATGATCGGTTTGGTCCCGGCAATTGCAGGAGCAAAGACAGCCACCATGCAGAGAAAGCCGATGTAGATCAGAGCGATCATCGCCATTTTGCGATGCTTAAAACGCTGCCAGGTCTCAGCCCAGAAACTGGGTGACTTTTTGACCTTCTTCGGTGCAGTGACATTATTCTGGTCAGTGTCAGATTTCTGTTGCATGATGAGTAATGACTTTAAGAGAAATCAGTTTCAGATATAAACCATGGTTGAGTACAGGAGCCGGCATCAGTGATCAGAGATTTTGACCCGGGGGTCAGCCATCGCGTAGAAGATGTCGGCCATAAGTTGTCCTGCCAGAGTCAGGATCGAAAACATCAGTGTCAAACCCATGATCGTCGGGTAATCCCGTTCCAGAATGGATTCAAAATAAAGCTGTCCCATACCGGGCCAGCTGAAGATCCGCTCGATAATCACTGACCCTCCCAGCAGCGAGGGAAGTGTCAGCCCAATGAGAGTCACCAGCGGAATAAATGTATTGCGGAAAGCATGTCTGACGAGAACATTCACGGGCCCCAGACCCTTGGCGCGAGCCGTGCGGATGTAATCCTGTCGCAACACTTCGTGCATATTCGCCCGAATGAACCGGCTGTAATACGCCAGGCTGCCATAGGTGTAGCAGATAATCGGCATGATGGCGTGCAGGAAGATGTCCCAGACCTGCTGGATCGTCGACATCGAGCTGTAGTTATCGCTCTTCATGCCATACAGAGGCAGCCAGCCCAGTTTGTTGGCCAGATAGATCTGCAGAAACAGAGCCGCTACGAAACTCGGGAACGAATACAGCATATACAGAATCGTGCCAATGGTTCGTTCGTCGAGATGTCCCTGACGCGCCGAGGAGTACAGTCCCATCGGAATAGCCAGCAGATAGGTTAACAGCAGTGAGCTCACCGAGAGAATCAGCGTCGGTCCGATCCGTTCGCTGATGAGACGGGTCACAGGCTGCTTTCGGGAAATGGAACGCCCCAGATCGAGACGGCAGACATTACTCACCCACAAGACATACGCCTGCGGCCAGGGCTTATCCAGCCCGTAGGCTTTTTCCATTCGCTCACGGTCTGCCTCACTCAATTCCTTGCCAGGGTCGATCATCGCCATGGCAGTTGAGAGCGGCGTTCCCGGCATGTTACGAATCAGACCGAAGATGATAAACGTAATCAGCGTGAGTGTGACTAACCCGATGAGGAGCCTTCGCACGAAGTAACTGAACATGCTATTGAATCAATCCATTATCAGAATCAACAAAAACAGTAGCTTTCGTTCCGCCACAGGCTGAGCAGACCCTTAGCCTGTGATGACTCGAATCAGAGCAGCGTACGATGACTATTTCTCGACCGGTTTCCAGAGACTGCCAAAACCGGGACCGTACCCGTAAGGACCACGGGGGCTGAAGACATAGCCTCTCAGGTCTTTATTGAAGCCGTAGAAGGAGTTGCGGTAGTAGAGCCAGGTGTAAGGCTGATCTTCGTAGAGAATCTTATGGATTTCTCCATAGATTTTGGCACGCTTGTCCTTATCAAATTCCCGACGCCCCTCTTCAAACAGTTTGTCGACTTTCGGGTTAGAGTACTGTCCGTAGTTACGGCCTTCCCCTGTTTTCCAGAGGTTCATGCCGGTATCAGGGTCGGTGCCGGTTCCCCAGCCACCGAACATGGCCTGGAACTGATGTTTGCGGGCTTTATCCTGCATCACGGTAAATTCCGTCGCTTTGACCTCGCAGATAATCCCGATCTGGTCGAGGTTCTCCTTGAGGAGCGTACAGATGGAAAGTGACAGCGGTCGGTTGGCCGTCATAATGCTGAAGCGGAACGGAATCGTTTTTCCGTCGAATTCTTTATCGCGGATCCCGTCGCCGTCATGGTCGATCCAGCCAGCTTCATCCAGTAATTGTTCTGCCTTCTTCAGGTCCTGGTGGAACGGTTTCGTCATCGGCTTGGGCGACATCCAGGCCGTTTCATGAAAAATACCGGTACAGGGCTGATAGAGTCCGTAGCAGAGTTCATCCAGCATTTCCTGATGATTGAACGCATAGGACATCGCGGTTCGCACTTTCTTATCCTGGAAGAACAGCGTTTCGCAGTTCCAGCCAAAATAGAAATAGACCCATTCCAGTCCACTGGCTTTGGTACAGACGTCATAGAAATCTTTCCCTTCCGTCTGGGTTTTCCAGAGTTCGGGATTCAAAGCCATTTCGTCGATTTCGCCATTTTTCAGAGCGAGCAGTGCCGTATTGGGATCTTCAATAATTCGCAGGCGAACCCGTTCGAAGTAAGGCCGACTGCGAACCTGTTTGCCATCCTGCATGTACCAGCCTTCCCGGCGTTTGAGCAGGATCTCCTGTCCACGAACCCGTTTTTCGTATTCGTAAGGGCCGCCGGTGACCGGGCTGTTCTCGTATTTGACGTGGTATTCGCTGTCTTGCAGCGTGGGATCGCTATCCAGTTCTTTGGAGTAGATATGTTTCGGAATAATCGGGAAGTTCAGATTCCAGACGTTGGTCGGCAGTGCTTCTTTGTGAAAGAAGACGAGTGTCTGATCGTCGTAAGCTTCGATCCAGCGGATCTGGTCGGTTCCCGAACGAACGGCAGGCACCGGAACGTCCGGATTCATGATTGTCTTGAAAGAAAATACAATGTCGTGCGCGGTAATCGGTTCGCCGTCTGACCAGGTCAGGTCGTCCCGCATGACGACTTTGTCGTACTTCTTATCTTTACTGGTCTGCCAGGAAACGACAGTGTCAGCGACAGCAAAGGGACGGAAGTTCCAGTCGAAACTAAACAGTCCGAAACCGGTTAAGGAACCCACTTCGAATTCGACCGCGGAGCTGCCCATGATGGGGTTGGTGCTTTTCATATCCGCACCAACGTGGCGATTGATGGTCGCGCCCCAGTCAACCTGTTCGTCATTTTCAGGCAGACGTCCCAGAGCACTCAGGATCTTTTCATTGTTTTCCTGGGTGTCATTTTTCAGCTTCAGAGCTTCTTCCACAGAGACCAGAGGCTTTTCCTTACTCTGTCGCTCACGCATCAACTCAAGACTATCCAGCACCGGCTGATCTTCCCATTCTACTTTTTCATCCAGTTCCGCCAGTGACGGGGCATCGAATGGCTCGAGCAAAGGCTCGGATTTCTCAGCTTCTTCTGTGGTTTCGGGGGCAGGTCCGGGGCAACCCGTCAGGAAGAAGGTGAGTAAAATAGTCAAAAGCAATCGATTCAGCGTGGATGAGTAGTACATGGATATTCCTTCAATTACTCCATTGGATCGTCGGGAAAATCTCGGGTGGATTCAATCGGGGTTCAGATCACTGCGAAACAGGTTCTGCGAGCTATTTGTAGTAGATTGTGGCAGACTCTGTCAAATAGAACAAGGCTGATTCTGGTTTTAAAGGCAAGTTGCGTTTAGACTTACCATCAACCAAAATCAGCCTGATTCAGTGAAAATTCAAATTGTCATCCCGGAAACGGGATCAGGGGGTGAATCCTATTTGAAAACTCCCACCCAGTAGTGTTGTCCATTGCGGATCATATATCCGAAGCCCACCTGTGATCCGGTCAGCATGATCGAATGGTGTGCGGGCGATGCAATCCAGCCATTGACGGCAGCTGCTGCCGAGGTCGGTCCCTGGAAGATGATTTCCGGCCAGGGAAGGTTGCTGTGCTGATAGTATCCGGTGTCGGCCATCCAGGTGGCATGTTCCTGAGCTTGCAGGCACATATTGGTATTCAGTGTCAGGGCAGGCATGCCGTTACGGGCACGTTCCTGGTTGTGAAGTTCGAGCAGTCGCTGAATGGTAGGATGTTTGATCAACCAGTCATGCTCTCCCTCTTTCTTTTCGTTCTCCTCAGAAAAAGCCGGCTGAATCAACAGCAGGCACATTAGACTTGCAAACACGACTCTCCATAATGGTCTTATAGTCATAATCCCTTTTCCTAGTCCTTCCCTATAGGATGTTAAGATGTGGGGCCGACGAAAACTTTGACGGTCCCGTAACCTGAAGGGCAAGGTTAGCAACGGTAAAACGGCCGGTCTACTGTTCGGAAAGGGGAAAATTCAGAACTCGGATCATATTGAAGAATCCACATATTATTGAGTGTTGGCGCTACGAATTCTGCTTTTTTCTATGTTCAACCCGGAGCCGTATTTGCGCCAAGTCATCAGTAGGCACTGATTCGATGAGACGTTTTGTATAGTCCTGCTGTGGGGCCTGATAAATCAGTTCTGAGGGGCCCAGTTCGACGAGTTTTCCCTGATTCATCACTGCCATCATGTCTGACATGAACTTTACAACACTCAAATCGTGACTGATAAAAATGTAAGTCAGGTGATGCTGTTCCTGCAGATCTTTGAGCAGATTCAGCACCTGCGCCTGCACGGAAACGTCGAGAGCCGAAACAGATTCATCACAGATAATGAACTCTGGCTCGACCGCCAGTGCCCGGGCAATCGAGATGCGTTGACGCTGACCGCCGGAGAATTCATGCGGATAGCGATCGAGATAATCAACCGTTAACCCGACCTCTTCCAGCAGTGCCGCAGCACGATCGCGCCGATCCTGTTTGGAGCTTCCCAGATTGTGCGCGATCATCGATTCGGTAATGATCGTCGAGATCATCATGCGGGGGTTGAGTGAACTGTAGGGATCCTGAAAAATAATCTGCACTTTACGTCGAAACGGTTTTCTGCCCGAACGACTCATGTGTGCCAGATCATTCCCCTCGAGCAGAATTTTCCCATGCGAAACTGGTGCCAGGCCGACAATGGCCTTTCCGGTTGTCGTTTTTCCACAACCGGACTCCCCTACCAGTCCCAGTGTCTGCCCACGATAGATATTCAATGAGATGCCATCGACGGCACGCACATGGTCGACCGTGCGACGCAGGACACCGCTTTTGATCGGGTAATGCACGTGCAAATCATCGAGACTTAAAATTGGTTTCTCACCGTCCTGGACACATTCCGATTCGGGAAGATTCTGCACCGTGTCCCACTGGTAACCCATCGACTCCAGTTCGCTCCGCGGATGCAGCAGGCGGGGACGACCGTGAGTCGTCAACTCAAGAAAGCGGCTTTCATCGAACTCTTTTTCCTCGATCCGGTAGTCACCGGGTGAGGTTTCTTCGAAATCCATAAAGTCAGAAACGGTAGGCAACCGCTTAAAGGATGTATCGAGTGCCGGACGACAGGCAAGCAACCCTTTGGTATAGGGGTGCTCTGCATTTTCAAAGATCTCCATCACCGGTTTGTATTCCACCAGTTTCCCACGAAACATGACGGCCACATCGTCGGCGATTTCCGCGATCACTCCCAGATCGTGGGTGATGAACAGTACCGACATGCCACGCTCATCCCGCAGTTTGCGAATCAAATTCAGAATCTGTGCCTGAATGGTCACGTCAAGGGCGGTCGTGGGTTCGTCGGCAATCAGCAGTTCCGGGTTACAGCTCAAGGCCATCGCGATCATCACGCGTTGTTTCTGGCCGCCTGACATTTCGTGTGGATAACTCGAAAAACGTCGTTCCGGGTCCAGAATTCCGACTTCGTGAAACAGTTCAATGGTCCTCTGTTTTGCCTCAGCCTGACTGACCTTCTGGTGCAACATGATGGCTTCCATCACCTGCTTGCCGACCCGGAAAACTGGATTCAAAGAAGTGCCGGGTTCCTGGAAAATCATGCTGATTTCACGGCCGCGAATCTTCCGCATCTCGGGATCGGGGAGCTTAACCAGGTCTTCTCCCAGGAAGGAAATCGAACCGCCATCAATCTGCGCAGCGGTATCGGGGAGTAGTTTCATGATCGACAGTGAAGTCACTGACTTGCCGGACCCCGATTCTCCCACCAGCCCCAGTGTTTTCCCCTTTTCAATATGAATGGTCAGATCTTCGACAGCTTTGACTACGCCACGACTGGTGTGAAAGTAGGTCTTAAGCCCCTGGATATCGAGCAAAGCGGCAGACTCTGTCATGGGATTTCCTCTTGAAATCTATGGCATCATATGGGGAATCATCAGGCGGATCCGATTTCCGCAACCACGCTTTTGTAATTTCAAAAGCGATCTGCGTATAATAGCGAAACTCCGAGGAGTTGGCAGTGGAAACACAAGAAACCTGACGATTGTAGGAAAATGAATCGAATCACAATGAAACGCACTCTGACTGTAATCTTTTCTGTCCTGTTCTTTCAAGCCCTGATCGTTTCTCTGCCGGTGCAGACACTCAGTGCAGAAGAGATCACATTTCCCGATGAACTCACAAAATTCGTCCCTTATCAGCACAATCCGATCTTCGAAGCCCAGGGGCCTGGACACTGGGATGTCAAAATCCGTGAACGTGGGTGGATCATGCCGGAGGGGGATCTGTATCACCTCTGGTTTACGGGTTATGACGGCAGCCGCGAGGGGCTGAAAAAGCTGGGCTATGCCTGGTCATATGATGGCATCCACTGGACTCGTTCCCCCTGTAATCCGATTTACGAGAAACACTGGGTTGAAGATATGATGGTCCTCAAACATGAGGGGACCTATAACATGTTTGCGGAAGGCAAGAACGACATTGCTCAGCATCTGGTATCTACCGACGCTGTGAACTGGAAGCGGGTCGGCGCTCTGGACGTTCGACTGAGTAACGGAAAACCGATTCCGGAGGGGCCCTATGGAACCCCGGTTGTCTGGCATGAAAACGATCAATGGTACCTGTTTTATGAGCGACGGGACGCCGGCATCTGGCTGGCGATTTCTCCCGACATGAAAGTCTGGACCAATGTGAACAACGATCAGCCGGTGATGGTGCCTGGCCCGGGCAAATACGATCAGAAAATGATCGCCATGAATCAGTTGATTAAGCATCGTGGAACCTATTACATGGTGTTCCACGGGACGGCGGCGGCCAAAAAACCCTCTCTCTGGACGACAAACCTGGCGGCTTCCAAAGATCTGCTGAACTGGGTCAAATATCCAGGGAATCCCCTCACCAGACCGGAAGCCAATCAGTCCAGTGGACTGTTAATACCGGATGGAGAGCGTTTCCGCTTCTACACGATGCATGGTCAGGTTGATCTGCACCTGCCCGAAAATTCAAAATCGGAATGAATCAGGAAAGCAACTCATGAGCAATTCTTCTCTGGAAAGACCGTCGGTCACTGCAGAGAGGGATCGCGAAGTGAACCTTTTTCCCCGTTCACCTGCCCTGACAGTACTGCTGGTATTTACCGGCGGGATTGTAACCGATGCCTTTTATCCACTTCCGCTGGGTGACTGGATCTGGTTCAGCGGTCTGGCGTCACTGCTGTGGTGTGTTGCCTGTTACCAGCGTCGATTCGCCATTTCGGGGTGTCTGTTACTCATCTTGCTATTCTGTATGGGAGGACTGCGGCACCATGTTTTCTGGTATAGTCATGCACCGGATCACATCAGCCGAATATTTGATGACGGACCGACCACAGACGACACAAGTAAACTGGTGCGTGTGACAGGCATTATCAGCACGATGCCTGTTACAGAAATCGCTGATGGGGATGAGCAGTATAATCCTGACGCTCCTCAGCAAAGGACAATGCTGGTACTCGCGTGCCGGAAGATTGATACAGGGCAAAATCAGTTTCCGGTCTCCGGAAAAATACAGGTCTCAATCTACGAGCCAGCCACGCCGGGACGATCGGTCCCCTTTTCACTGGGCGATACGGTTACCGTCTGCGGAAAATTAACCCCTATCAGTGGTAAGCTGAATCCACAGGATTTTGACTTCAGCCAATATTACCGCAAACGGCAGATCGAAGCCCGTCTGTCGGTAAAATTTTCAGAAGCGGTAAGTGTTATCACTCCCAGTGCTCGCTGGTCATGGAGTTCTTTTCGTCAAACTCTGCGCCAAAAAGTCAGAGACAATATCATTCAACAGACGTCAGGAGAGACTCAAGGAATCGCCCTGGCACTGCTGCTGGGAGACCGATCGGAATTGCGGCCCGAAACTCAGCAGAAGTTCAGTCGCTCCGGACTGGTGCATTTCCTCGCGATCTCCGGGCTCCATATCGGTTTTTTCAGCCTCTTTGTCTGGAGTTTCTGCCATGTATTAAATCTGCCTCGCAAGGTGGCCTTTGGACTTCTGGTGCTGGCGATTGGCTTTTATCTTTCCATTATTGAAATCCGACCTCCGGTTTTGCGTGCGGCTTTCTTTTGCCTCCTGGCCGTCCTGGGACTGATCAACTGGCGCACGATTACTACAGTGAATCTGGTCTGTGTGACTGCACTGGTGATTCTGATCATCAATCCCACAGACTTGTTTGACCCGGGAACACAATTATCTTTTCTCGCTGTTGCCGCCATTTTGTGGACCGTGCAACAGGACTTTTACAGCAAGCCGTTCGCACAATCCTGGATACCGTTGCGCTGGCGTATTCTGGCCGAGGATCCGGTCCTGCAGACACCGTTACACAAGGTCCTGATTCGACTGTTCCGGATGTTTTACAGCGTTTTTCTGGTTACGTTGATGATCTGGCTGCTGACGGCACCGCTGGTCATGTATTATTTCAACCTGCTGGCTCCGATCGGATTGCTGATCAATACCCTGGTGTTTCCGTTCCTGTTTCTGGTGTTACTCTTGGGATACCTGCTGATTTTCGCGGGACCGATTCTGCCCTGGGGAACGCACCTGTTTGGTTACTGCTTCAACAGCAGCTTGCAACTTTTATTGTCTCTGGTTGATTTCGCATCACAGATTCCCGGCGGCCACTATGAGTTACCGTCTCCCCCGGCCTGGTGGCTGATCTGTTATTATTCGTTTATTCTCCTTGCCGTTCTTCCGGTAAGAGTGACTGCTGATCTATTTTCGCCCGCGTGGTTACGAAAGATCCGACTGTCACTCGTCCCCTGCTGGGTACTGGGGGGACTGATTTTCCCCATTGTCAACCACGCTGAACCCGCATTGAAATGTACGATCATCGCCGTTCATCACGGTGCGGCAATCCTGATTGAATCCCCGGCTGGTCCGACCGTACTCTACGATGCCGGTTCGCTGGCGCCAGTCGAAGGAACCAGTGAGATTATCCGCAAAACGCTGTTGGCGCACGGTATCCGTCGCGTAGACCTGCTCTTGCTCTCGCATGCAGACAAGGATCATTACAACGCGGCATCCCGCCTGCTTGAGCGGGGGTATGTCAGAGAACTGGCCTTCCCGAAGTCATTCCTGGACCACCGTCAGGCAGGTACGATTGAATTAAGCGAACTGGCAGAGGACGAAGGATTACCGATGACGCTGGTCAGCAGAGGTGATCAGCTGAATCTTGGGGCAGGCGTTACAATCCAGATTCTGCATCCAGGCAACGCGCAGGCTTTCGAAGAAGATAATGCCGCCAGTCTGACGGTGCTGGTTTCCTATCAAGGTAGAACGATTTTGTTGACTGGTGATCTGGAAGGAGATGGATTACAGGCACTGCTTGCGCAGGAGTCGCCCGGGACAATTGATGTACTCCTCTCCCCGCATCATGGCAGCCTGACAGCGAACACACGGGAGTTGGCAGAATGGGCCAATCCGGATCATGTGATTGTGAGCGGAGGCAAACCGCAGACGATTGACCAACTACAGCAGGTCTATGCACCACAAACCAGGGTTTACTCCACCTCAACCCACGGTGCCCTGACCTGCTCCATCAGACATGATGGGAAAGTTTCAGTCACGCCCTATCGAACGCAGCGTCGTTTGTTGCGGTAAAGCCGGGATCAGCAGTTTACTGCATGTCGATCGTATTCATCAGCTCTTCATGAGCACGGATTTCCAGCATGCGATGCTTGAGCAGTTTCCGCATATCGTTCATCGTTTTGAGTTTTTTCTGGAAGTCCTCATTCACCTGGGCCAGTTCAGAGTAATGTTTTGCCCCCTGCGAGATACAACGGTTGAGGTTCAGAATCGAGGGAGTGACGCCCGTTTTCAGATCGCGGATAATGCTCTCCGCCGCAACCTGCACTTCTTCACAGAGTTTATGCAGGTCCCTGCGATCGATTTCGCGTTCTTCTTCGGTGATGTCTCGCGTTGCAATCGAAACGTTTTTTTTACGTAGCGTTGATTCATCGACGAGTCTACCGAAGGGATTAAAACCGGCTTTTTCTTTGGTCGTTTCAACCTCGAGAAGTTTGAGCGCATTGATCGCCTTTTTGAAGGAAGGCGTGATTTCCAGAGCGCGGCTGAAGCTCATATGCGCCTGGGTATGGTTTTTCATTTCGAGATAAACATTACCCAGGTTAAAGTGAGCATCGACCATATCCGGGTCGAAAGTGATCGCCTGCTTGTAAGCAGTCACCGCCATACTGAGCTGATTCAGGCCTTTGTGAGCGATGCCCATATTGTAAAACGCGTCTGCCGATTTCTTATCCTTATGCACCGCTTTGCGGAGCACGTCCAGAGCCTGCCGATATTCTCCCATGCGATTATAGATGGCTCCCATGTTAATGTAGGGAGAGGCATCGGCCGGGGAAAGCCTGGAGAGAGTTTTGAAGTGCTCGATCGCTTCCGGGTATTTTTTGAGCTGGAAGAAAACTGTGGCCAGACCGGTGTGAGCTTTCTTTTCCGTCGGTTTGGTACCAATGATCCGCTGATAGATCTCAACGGCCTCATTAACCTTACGCTCTTTCAGTAACTGACGTGCCTGCTGGTAGAGTTCGGTCAAATTTGAGCCTTTCATCAGTAAAGATTCTCCCACAGGGCAATCCCGAAACGACTCTGATTCCAGTCTGTCCGCAGTGATGTGCCCAGATCGCTGCGGGCAGTCAGAAATCAATCTGTAGAACTGTCTGCTATTCTTCCTTCAGAGAAATGAGTTTGCTGCGAGAGCCTTTGTGAAAGCAAATTTTTCCTTCGCGGCCCAACCAGCCTACGGCCTGCATTACCAGATCGCGGGGAGCATCTATTTCACGAGACAATTTGCTTAAAGTAACCGGCTCATTCTCGCTCAAATATTGCCAGACGAGGCCTGCAACGACTCCGATGCTCTCGACCTGGTGCGACTCAATTTCCACTGACATCAGTCTGCTCCTGAACTGTAAACGTGTCGATTACGGTTATAGAACGTCAGTCACATTATCCAGATTAGGAGTTCGATCTACAATACCTCATCAGAAAAAACGTAAAATCGACGGGGATTCCACCGGGTTTCGTGAATAATTCTGAGGATATCTCTGGGGGAGTGGGAACGGATTTCGGCGATCCCTAGACGATGTCCAGATATCCCTCATAGCCGCTGTCAAACACATCCAGGCTGGCTGAAATTGCTTCCAGATCTTTCCGAGTTTTGGCGAGTTCCTGATCTGTTCCCTGATAGAGCACGAATGCCGTAAACAGATCCGTCTCGAATACGCGGAGAAAGGCGCTGTTTATCAGTTCAGAGCAGACAAATTCCAGATCGCGTGCCAGGCAGGTTTTCCCTGCCAGCTTAACGTCGGTTTTATAGACATCGACTTCTTCGTATTCTTCCCGAAAGACTTCCAGTGAGCGGTTGAGTAATTCCTCTGGGGGGACATCGACCATGTAGAGTGAGATCAACCAGAAAGACGATTCTTCACTGCTGACGCTGATCTGGATTTCTCCGTGCTCTTCATCGACCTGTTTGGAGAGTTCCCAGTCATCGGGATATTCAAAGGAGATACCGTATTCGTTAAATAATTTCATGACGTTTCTGTAACTGTGCTTAAGAGCCGGGAATTTCGTTCTTACAGCGTTATCTGTCTGTACGGTACGCTGCGGGAGAGGATTATAGTTTCCTGCAGCTATGATTTCAGGACTGTACTGCGAACTTTTTCTAAAACATTCCGAACCCGTTTATCGCAACAGAAGTTCAGACAGCATTTCACCGGTCGCCCCTGCTTTTCGCTGGGCCACATCCCGGGGGGAGCCGGCATCGAGCAGGTAACCACCGGCTTCGCCTCCCGTCGGTCCCAGTTCAATCATCCAGTCAGCCTGGATGATTGCCTGTGCCTGATGTTCGATAAACAGGACCGAATGACCTGCTCCAACCAGTCGTCGTAATACCTGCATTAATTGATCGATGTCATGCACGTGCAGCCCGCGTGTCGGTTCATCGAGTACAAACAGCGTTTGTCCTGGCGTGCGGGTGATGAGTTCTTTCGCCAGTTTCAATCGCTGAGCTTCACCGCCGGATAGCATGTTGGCCGGCTGCCCCAGTGCCAGATAATCCAGTCCCAATTCAACCAGGACATTAAGCACATCGCTGACCTTGGGAATCGCCTCCAGAAACTGTGCCGCCTCTGCTATGGACATGTCGAGCAGATCGCTCACACTTTTGTCACGATACTTGACGGCCAGTGTCTGTCGGTTAAAACGCCGCGTGCCACACAACTCACAGGGCAGATACAGGGAAGGCAGGAACTGCAGATCAACACGCCGGTACCCTTGTCCCTGACAGGCCGTGCAGCGTCCCTGTTTTGAATTGAAACTGAAACGGCTCGCCGTGTATCCCCGCAATCGCGCTGTCTTAGTGCGCGCGTATAATTTGCGGACTTCATCCCAGATTCCACAGAACGTCGCCGGATTAGAGCGACCGCTGCGACCAATGGGAGTCTGATCAATGGTCTTCACCTGTTGCAGGTGTGCGACTCCATCCAGGGAATCGTATTCTTTGTTCTGAACCTGCTGCTTTCGTAATTCCGCCTTCAGAGCCGGCACCAGGGTTTCCATGATCAGGGTACTTTTCCCACATCCACTGACGCCGGTGACACAGACGAGTTGTCCGAGGGGAAGTTCGAGTGTGACGTTTTTCAGATTATGCAGCCGGGCCCCGGTCAGGCTGATTTTCGCGTCTGACGGGGGACTCGTCAGCGCGTCTGGAAAGTGAGCAGCGTGGCGGAGTGCCCGGGCGGTAAACGATTCTTCATTCTGGACCACCTCCTCGTAAGAGCCCGCGGCGACGACTTCGCCTCCCGCCTGCCCTGCCCCCGGCCCCAGGTCGAGAATCAGATCACCGGCTTTGATCAGGTCCAGATCGTGTTCTACCACAATCACGGTGTTACCATTCTGCTTAAGGCGATTCAGAATGGTCAGGAGTTTTTCCGTCTCTTTTGCATGCAAACCGGCAGTCGGCTCGTCGAGAATATAACAGGCGCCGGTTGTCTCACTCCCCAGGCAGGCCGCCAGTCGCGCCCGTTGCAGTTCTCCCCCTGAAAGCGTTCGGACAGGCCGGGCCATCTGCAGGTAATTCAGGCCGATTTCCTCCAGATACTGTAAACGACTCCGAATCGGCGGCACCAACTGGCTGGCAATTTCCCGATTTCGGGCGCCGGACTGTTCGAGCTCCTGAGACTCCCACTCACGCAGCCAGGCGGTGATGCCTGAGGGGGTCATTCGCATCAGCTGGTCAATGGAGGTCTGGTGTAGAAAAATGGATCGGGGATAGATATTCAGTCTCCCTCCCTGGCAGTCAGGGCATACGGAGACCGTTTGCTCATCATCGTCCGCTTCAATCACCCCCAGCCCATCACAGACGGGACAGGCTCCGTAGGGGCTGTTAAAGCTGAAGGTGCGGGGTTCGGGATCCGGGAAACTCAGATTACACGCCCCACAGGCCAGGCGGGTGCTCAGATATCGGTCCGACCAGCCCTCTGGTGTCTGATGGGTTACATAACAGGCTCCATTGCCATGCTTGAGAGCCAGATCGACTGATTCCTTGAGACGGGCCTCAATCCCCTCTTTGACGATAATCCGGTCGATCACAATTTCAATATCGTGGTCCGTCTGCTCGTTGAGAGAGGGAGCCTGTGTGACATCCAGAATCTCTCCGTCAATGCGTGCTCGCACAAACCCCTCTTTGACAATCTTCTCCAGAAGCGCAGAGTGCTGCCCCTTCTTACCGCTGACCACCGGCGCGAGAATCATGACCTTCTGCCGATCTTCCAGTGCCAGTATCAGATCGACAATCTGTTCGGCCGACTGCTGGTGCAATGGTTGCCCACAACGCGTGCAATGTACGATTCCCACTTGTGCATAAAGGATGCGAAAGAAATCGTAGACCTCGGTCAGCGTCGCCAGTGTGCTGCGTTTCGACTGGGTACGTGGGGTCTGTTCAATACTGATCGTGGGGGGCAGTCCTGTGATCAGGTCCACATCAGGAGGTGTCATCTGGCTGAGTAATTGACGGGTGGCCGGCGAGAGGTTTTCCAGGAAGCGCCGCTGACCTTCGCTGTGCACGGTGTCAAACACCAGGCTGCTTTTGCCACTACCACTGACTCCGGTCACCACCGTCAGTTGCTGATGTGGAAAAGTGACGTCGATATTTTTCAGATTATGGCAGCGAGCCCCATGAATCTGAATGGCTTGCATCGACTGGCTGGGCATAGAAGGCTTTCTGAATCCCGGTTGGTTTCAATAAAAAAACAGCTGGGAAAGAACGGGGACAACGCTGGATGGGGTGACAGGCAACTGATATGATTTTAATCGCTGTTGAGAATATTAAAAGTTCAGGACCAGAAAGCTTATGTCGATCATTCCACATTCGTTTTACTTTCGCCACGCGATCACGCTGCAGGAAGTAAAAAAGATTCCCCATCAGAAGGGGCGGCTGCTCAAGTTGCCCGCTGCCTGTACCCTGCCCGATCTGACGTTTCAGCAGGATGCCTCAAAATGGGGAACGGTCAAGCTGGCCTGGAATAACGAGGGACTGGGAATCAGTCTGAAAGTGGATTCGAAACAGCATCCCACGACGCCCGCAGAGACCTTTCAGGTCTGGATTGACACACGCGATACCAAAAACATCCATCGGGCCAACCGGTACTGTCACCTGTTTCAGTTCCAGGCCTGTGGAAATACCCGCAAACAGCCACTCTGCACGCAGATGACAATCAATCGCGCCCAGTCAGACGCTCCGCAGTCAGACCTCTCTCAGATCAAACTCTGGTCGGACCTCAAAAACAACGGCTATGAACTGGAAGCCTGGCTGCCTGCGGAAACGCTCAATGGCTACGATCCTGCCGCTTATCCCCAGCTTGGCTTTTACTATAAGATCTTCGATTCGGAACTGGGTGAGCAATTCATGACGATCAACCAGGAATTCCCCTTTGGCCAGGACCCGAGTCTCTGGTCGACCATGCGACTGGAATCCTGAAACGAAAACAGCGATGAACCAGGTATGGTCATCGCTGTTGATCTGATATCTCTGAGATCAGTCGGAGATTATTTGTTTTTTTTAGGCAATGCAACTGCGTAAAGCATGGTGACTGCACCGATCGACATCAGGCTGAAGGCAGCCCAGTCAGGGGGATTCAGTTCTTCCTGCTGATCCTCATTCAGTGAGGTCATCCCCAGAAATCCACGGAACTCAGGTTCGCGAACGGGCTCTGGTTCTTCTTCCACCGTCACTTTGTGTGAGAGGACCATCTTGTCCACAAACAGAAATGACGTACCCGTCAGCAGTACAAATAAGCCGGCAGCAAAAAATGATGAGCGAAACATGCGATGTCCCTGTCCTGTAGCATACATCGATTACTATTTCGCTAGCTCCTCCTGAGCGTAAGCCCCTTTCCAAAAAACCTTCCTGACCAGTCTTGGGGGCTGTGAATGCGAATCGACGAAGTAAATCAAATAACGACCCACTCTGCAAAAACAGCGGGTTCTTATCTTTCTCTATCGGTAACTTGCTCTTTTCACTTGATTTTCTATAGGAATTCAACAGATTCGGATAATACCAGCTGTCCGATTATGACAGTCATAGCGATCACCAAAGGGGTGTACATTCCGTTTTAGACGCCTTCCAACCGCGAAACTGCATCGTGACCGGGATCCATAAAAAATCGCCTGAGCCACGACTGGAGTTTTCACTGTTCAGTCGCTAAATTGACTCTTCCGTATGATTTATCAATCGTTTGCAGAAAAATTTAAGATCTAGTGAGGAAAGTACCGTGGAAGCTCGGATTACCCTATTACCCGGCGATGGTATCGGGCCGGAAATTGTTGCACAGGCCAAGCGAGTTATTGATACGGTTGCCGATAAATATGGCCACCAGTTCGAAACTCCCTCCTGCCCGATGGGAGGCAATGCCATCGATGATTTCGGCGATCCGCTGCCTCCACAGACTCTGGAGACCTGCCAGGCATCGCAGGCGATTCTCCTGGGAGCCGTCGGTGGTCCTAAATGGGACGATCCAACCGCGAAAACACGTCCCGAAGCTGGTTTGCTGAAAATCCGTAAGGAACTGGGACTGTTCGCGAATCTGCGTCCGATTAAGCCTTACAGTGAGTTGCTCGATGCCTCACCACTCAAACGGGAAATCATCGAAGGCACCGACATTCTCTTTTTCCGTGAACTGACCGGCGGGATTTACTTTGGTGAGTCAGGCCGTATGGAATCTCC
The DNA here is from genome assembly GCF_009720525.1 of Gimesia benthica. Lineage (NCBI taxonomy): Bacteria > Pseudomonadati > Planctomycetota > Planctomycetia > Planctomycetales > Planctomycetaceae > Gimesia > Gimesia benthica. The sequence continues at coordinate 7,919,099 of NZ_CP043930.1, read as the reverse complement.
GGATGGCGAAAAAGCATACAGCATGATGACGTACACAACGTCGGAAATCGCCCGTATCGTCCGCCTGGCTGCAGAATCGGCCCGTAATCGGCGGGGCAAGCTCACCTCCGTCGACAAAGCGAACGTGCTCGAAGTCTCTCGTCTCTGGCGTCAGGTTGCCGCCGACGTGATCAAGAACGAGTTTCCGGATATCGAATACGAAGTGGTTCTCGTCGATGCAATGGCCATGCACCTGATCTCACGACCTTCTGATTTTGATGTTGTCGTCACTGGAAACATGTTTGGCGACATCCTTACTGACGAAGGATCGATGCTGCCCGGTTCGCTGGGACTGCTCCCCTCTGCATCACTGGGCTCCGATGGCCCCGGCCTGTATGAGCCGATTCATGGTTCCGCACCGGATATTGCCGGCAAAGGGATTGCAAATCCACTGGCAACGATTCTGGCCACCGCCATGCTGCTGCGACATTCACTCAACCTGGAAACGGAAGCAGCTGCCGTCGAAGAAGCTGTCGCCCGGGTTGTGGCTGCAGGACATCGTACAGCTGATATTGCTGCCGGTGGTAAGAGTATTTCGACCAGTGAAATGGGCGACCTCGTCATTCAGGAACTGACTGCCTGAGAACGGTATTCACCGTAATTCAAAGTAAAACGGCTGGGAAGAAAAATGATTTCCTTCCCAGCCGTTTTTTGATTCTGCAGCTGAATTGCTTAGACGTCACACAGGATGACGGCTTCTTTCAGACCCTCGTAGGGATCGCGAGTTGGAATGAATTCCTGTCCGACAAATCCCTGATAGCCAATATCGAGCAGCGCCTGCATGATTGGCGGATAATTGATTTCCTGTTTCATATCCAGTTCGCCACGCCCTGGATTCCCGGCTGTGTGCACGTGCCCGATGTAGTCCTTATGTTCGTGCAGGCGACGGATCACGTCCCCGTCCATAATCTGGACATGGTAGATATCAAACAGCAGCTTCATTCGGTCTGAACCGACCTGTTTGATGATGTCGATGCAGTAATCCGTATGATCTCCCTGATAGCCGGGATGACCTTTCATGGGATGGCTGCTGTCACGAGAATTCAGCATTTCCAGGCAGAGATTCACATTATTCTTCTCGGCGTAACCGATGATCTTTTTCAGGCCGGCAACGCAGTTCTTCGCTCCTTCATCATCGCTGATACCGTCCCGCATGCCGGTGAAAGTGATCACATTTTTGACGCCGCCCGCGGCACATTCATCGATTCGCTTACGCAGAATTTCAATACATTGATCCCAGTTATCCGGGTTGTTGAAACCGACTTTGAACCCGTGGCTGGATGCGATCGCGCAGGTTAAGCCATGTTTCTGAAGTGTTTTCCAGTTCTCGGCTGGCGTCAGTTCTACACTTTTGATTCCCAGCTGACTGGCGACCTGGGCCGTTTTATCGATGTCCCAGTACTTCTTGAAGCACCAGTGAACAACTGACTGATTGATATTTCCCTTAAGTGTTTTGGAGGAAGAAGCATGGGCCGCCGAAAGCCCGAGCGCAGTTGCTGCCAGAGCGCCTGATGTCTGCAGCATGTTTCGACGACTGATGGGTGAGTGCATAAGAACCTCTGTTTCAGCAGGTAAAAGGAACAGTTTATTGTGAAGCCAGATGGACCAAACGTTCTTTGATCAGAAAATGAAAAGCAATAATGCCAATCATCATCATAAACGTTACCGCGACGGAAAGTCCATCCATATCAGGCGCCCCTGCTCCCAGTGAAAGTAAACTGACTGAAATAAAGAAAAAGGTGTTACCCATCCACATGGTGAAGAACGAAAGGGGTAATGCGCCCCATTTAATGTAGGTGGACAGAAAAGCCGTCAAATGCCAGAAAAACAGGATCTCGGTACACATCATCCAGAACCCGGGTTCGGCAAAAACCAGACCGGAATCGTAGCGCATTTCCCTGAGTCTGAATAACACGCCCAATGACAGATAGAAGAAGGCCGGCAGGATACTCAGTAGAGATCCCAGCACTTTCGTATATGCTATCTTCGCCATCGACTCAGGGAGCATCGCCGTGGAGACCAGCGTCTTCCACTGGATTTCCACATGGAAGATCCGCGCCGAGATCAGACTGATTTCAATCAGAATAACAATCAACATGGTCCAGAACATCGTCATTCCGATTTCCTGGATGGAATAGCTACGTGTGGTGTAACCAAAAAAAGTACAGAGAGAGAACAAAGCCATTCCGTAGGCAATGAATTTGATCAGGCTCATGCCATAGCCGCCGTGGACAAAAAAGAAGTCTTTCCACATCAGTGCCTGAGGCCAGGCGCGCCCCGGGGAAAACATACTGCGTTTCTTTTTTGCGACGAGCCTGCGTTCGGGAGTAGAAGACTGTTCGAGCAACGCAAAGCGGGTGAACAGCCAGTTCGCCAGACCAAACAGGAACAGTCCAAACAACAAATTGCTCCAGAACTGGTATCCCCAGGCCGTCTCGTTGAAGCCGGTCGACAGGATGGTCGTAACCTGTTTGATTACTGAGGAATCGTAGATCCATTCGAGAATGATCCCCGCGACTTTCACGGGGAAGAAATTTCCGGAGATCCAGTTTTCATTGATGGCCGCAGTTCGTAGCAGTTCTAACAGAGGGACACCCAGAAAGTACGTAACCAGGCCGATAAAGACCAGGGTGGAAGCCGTCCGCGAACGCGCGCTGATCACAGAGCACAACAGGCCCAGGTTCGCGACCAGAAACAGGAAGGCTGCCAGCGCGATATAGGCGGCAAGGACCTGCGAGAACATAACGCCGCCGAGCGTGATTGCCAATAGCGTAAACGGGAACTGAATCGAGAGCAGTAACAGGGCGGCAATCAGGCGGGGCAGCATTTTCCCCAGCAGTAGAGAGACCGGGTTGACCCCTGCCATCAATAGCAGTCCGATGGTCTCTTCTTCCTTTTCTTCGGTGATCGCTGTTGCGAAGAAGCTGATGCCTGCAATCAGGATAAACACAAAATTCAGATAGACGATCTGTCCGAACAAAGCCAGACCAGCAGCCCCCATCATGGAACTGCTCATCTGGGCGGAGAAGAGGCAGAACAGAATCAGGATCGCAAACAGGAAGCGAAACAGATGTGTGCGCATCAGACGAAAGTCGACTGCCAACGCACGGTGAAAGAGTGCAAAGGTTCCCTGAAACATCAGCGTACCCCCTGCTCTGTGAGATCCAGAAATGCCTGGTTCAAATGCTTCTTGTCTCGCTGGAAGGAATCGATGACTCCATTGAGTGCAATGATTTTAGAAAGCAGTGCACTGGAATTGAGGATCGTCATATCAAAGGTCACCCGCATTTCCCGTGGTTTGGGTGTCTTTTCGACATTGACGATACCGGGTTCATTCGCCAGAGCAGCGATAATCGCATCCGGTTCCGATTCAAGGGTGATCTTATAGACGGGATGTTCCTGTTCATAATTCAGCAGACCATCCATGGATCCACTGTATTTAATCAACCCGCGGTCGATAATGGTTACGCTGTCACATAACTCAGCGAGCTCACTGAGGATATGAGAGCTGATGAAAATCGTTTTGCCCATCCGCTTCAGTTCCTGGAGAATTTCCATTAACTCAATCCGGGCTCGGGGATCCAGGCCGGAAGCAGGTTCGTCTAACAAGAGCAGGTCGGGATCGTTCACTAGCACCCGTGCCAGACTCACCCGCTGCTGCATACCCCGCGACAGTCCACTGATCAGCGAATCTCTGCGGCCATCCATGTCCGTTAATGTCAGCACATCATTGATGACCTGGTCGCGCTGTTCCTGCTTTAATCCATAAGCAGCCCCAAAGAAGTCCAGATATTCAAAGACAGTCATCTGGCGGTAGGTACTGAAATGATCCGGCATGAAGCCGATCCGCTTTCGAATCTCCTTGACGGCAGTACGCACATCATGCCCAAAAACGGCGACTTTGCCTGCCTGAGGTTGCAGCAGCGTGCAGATGATTTTGAGTGTTGTCGTCTTGCCGGCACCATTCGGCCCTACGAATCCATGCAGGGATTGTGGGTGTACCTGAAAACTGATTCCCTGAAGTGCACGATGCCCTTTGAAGGAATGAGAGACATTCTCAATATTGATGACAGGCGGATGATTCTGTTGGTCATTAATCATTGGTTAAATTCTTTTTCTCGGGTAAGGCGAGATTATAGGCGAAGAGAATACGTCCCTGCTGTGTTCCCTGCACGTTGGTTTTTACTTTGAGTGTTTCCGGAATCTCGCCGTACAGGAAGAGCTGCAGACGCGATGAGTTACCCTGGTACTGTTGCAGCTTTTCGGAACTGAGCAGACCGAGATCTTTTAATATCAAGTGCGTACCTAGGCCGTCATAGACCTGCTCAATATCTTCATCAGAATTTGCGGTCCTGAGCCGTGAAGCATACAGCAGATCCGAATCGAGGTGTCTGTTCCAGGCTGAAAGCAGCTCCCGACTTTTGCCCAACGATAATTCGCTCGGATTTTCACCGGATGAGGGAATCAAATTATAGACATATTTTCCGAGGATGAGTTGCCTGTGATTCAGCCCGGGGGGAAGTGGCGTTTCTGATTTGAGGGTCAGCTGTTTGAGAATCACGTTCCCGTTTTCCATGTCGATTTCATAATCCTGCACAGAAAACCGGGGGGACGTATAGGGGGCTTTGATCCGGTATATCATCCGGCGGCTTGAAAAGGGTGGAATGTCGGAGACGAACCTGCCGTCGTTGCCATTGAAAATCCCGCCACGAACCCGTTCGATGACTTGCGCTGTTGAAAAAATGGCACCTTCACCGTCTTCCGTAAACTGGTAATCGTCCCCCTCAGTGACGAAGCAGTTCATCCAACAGGTCAGGTCCAGCTGATTGTCGGGGAGTGGTTTTGCCAGCAGCACGCTGTTAATTGTGGTTTTTTCTCCGTAGCCGCGTTTCCCGATGGTCCAGAAGATAATGCTGAATACGCTTACGGTAACGAGTAGAAACAGGAGAGAATTGCGATACCGCATCATATTTTTTCGATGCTGGAACAGATAACAGCCGGGAAAGATCAGAAATATATAGAATAATGTCATAATATAAATCACCGCCCAGTTATGAGTGGGGCGGGTCAGTTCGGATAACTGGTAGAGAAACCCAGAGTTGATGTCCCCATACTGGTAAGGATCATAGTTCTCTCCGCTGGACTGGGATTCCTTCGCCAGGGGAGCAGCAGCATAAATGCCTAACGACTTTGCGTCGCTGTCGCGGACGGCCTGGATCCGTTCATCAAGAGTCGTCGCTTTCAGTTGATTCAACTTTGAATTGTGGCGGATCACCAGTCCCGCACCGACGCGAAAATGATCGAAGGGGGCATTCAGGGGGGCTAAGTTCGATGTAAATTTCAAACTCTCGCCACTGGGGTTGGGAAGCAGATGCAGAATGCCCCCCTGCTCCAGCCAGTCCATGAACGAGACTCGACGGGCCACATCCCAGCGTGGCACATGCCCCAGAATGACTTCATCCAATGAATCCGTCGCGGTCACAAACGGAGGAAACAGGTCTTCCGGGTATTTCTTAAAGCTGGCTCCCCCCTGGAGGAGGCCATCGCTTCCGGCGATGATAATCCGCAGAGGCCCGGTCGTGGTGGCGGTACCTCCGGTTCGTTTGACGCTGCGATATTGTACAAAGCCGGGGCCCCAGTTCAGACTCCAGTCTTCATCCTGACCATCGACGATATAAGGATAGAACTGGACCCACTGGGAGCTGTAAGGCGGTAGATAGACTTTTTTATACAGTGGCGCGCCGACTTTTGTTCCATTAAATTGCTGACGATTCAACTGGACTGCTTCGTCGAAGACCTCGGGAGTATTATTGCTTAAACGCAGAGAGAGCGGGACAAATTTTCCCCGAACTGGTTGGTTATTGAATCCCCAGATAGTCTCCTCGACATCAATCGCATAAACAGCGGAAGGCAACATCAACAGCATGAAGAGCAGCAGCTGGTTAATAATTTTGTAGTCCAGATACGTTCGGAACATCCTCGTCACATTCTATCCTTCCAGGGGAGAACTCAATACTGGTTTCGAATTACTCGGGGGTGCGGGAGGAACATAATCCTGTTCAGGTGTGTCCCCTAACCGCCCCAGTCTCTCATCAATGTGCCCGAGACACAAGTGGCGAAACCAGAAACATAGGCAGCCATAGATCAGGGAATTAAGGATGAGAGGAATCCAGATCGAACCGAATTCATGAAATTCAGCGATTTCATTCACCACGATAAAAGAAGCCGGTCCCAGTAGAACGCCGTAGATCACTGAATCTTCATTCATTGAGGGATTTAATACAAAGAGGGGAAACGCCAGGATGAACGGGGACAGACACCAGAGAATGACGCCCCCCAGAGACGTCAGGATGGCTTTCGTCTGGGATTTGATTTTCATCCCGATCCAGCAGAAAAGATAAATCAACATCGGCAGGTAGATCGAAATCGTCAGCATCGAACCGGTAAAGTAAGCGAACCAGCGTGTCGAGTAATTCGAGTGACGGTAAGACGAATAGGAATAGCCGGCCAGGTGATACTCCATTTTCCACCAGGTTTCAAATAACACGATGGTCAGCAGGGGAATCAACAGTACCAGACAGAGCCTTTTGACGCCGGCAATTTTCTGTCTGAGGATTTCTCTACCCGAAAGAGGCGCCGTGAGCAGCACATCAAGTGTTTCGTGAGACCGCTCTCCTGCAATCAGACTGGTGGCTGAAACCGCGAGCAGCAGCGTTGTCAGGATCCAGACACCCCACAGCAACATGACCGCCCCGGGGACCACCGGTTCCGGACTACCGGTGGCAATCAAGATACACAAAAACAGAATGGGGACTTCCAGCGCGACCAGGATGCGAAACAGATAACGAAACGTGCCCAGTGATTTCTTGGAGGTTTCCCTCCAGGCGATGGGATCATTCTCGGGCAGTTTCACATCATCCTGCACCAGTACGATACCCCGTGTCACGCGATTGTCATTGATTTTACTGAACTGAGAGTCCAGCTTCTTGAACATGTTCAACAGCAGATTTCGTGGCGTCAGGAAGGCACGTCGCACGAGAAAATAGTGGGCCATAATCAGAAACATCAGCGTGACAGTCAGCATGGGAATACTCATCAGGAGTGGCCCCAGGATCGCGGAGATACCAGTCGTACGGGAACACAGATCGAACAGGTAAGGTCCGAACAGGAACAGGTTCAACTCAGACGAGCGTCCCCAGTTTCCCAGCAGATTACCCAAAACCGGGATATTTTGCAGTACCTGAGTAAAAAGGTTAAACAGTTCCCGGTAATAAAACAAATTCAGTTCGTAGACGATAATCGGTCCAAACAGCATGAAAAAGCCGAACACATAGGTCGCAATAAAGGCCCCCACAGTGCTGCGAAAGAAACTGGAACAGAGCACGCCTAAAGCGGCGACCTGCAGCATTGTCATGAGCAGAAACCAGATCCCGCTGATAAACATCGCCGGTGAAACCCCACCCAGGGCATAGGCAAAAGCCAGAATTGGTAGCCCCAGGGTCAGGAATGTGAGCATCGTAATTAATCGGCCCAGGTATTTTTCGAGAATGATGGTCCCGGGACTCAGCCTGGTAATCAGCAACAGTCCCAGACTGTTGCGCTCTTTTTCGTGGGTGATCACGCTACAGGAAATCGCGGGCAGGAAGAGATAAATGGCGGTAAACTGCAGATAGACCATCGCCTCAAAGATGTCACGTCCCCGCCCCAGAATGGCCATCGGGTTATTTTGAAGTCCCGACATCAGATCGATATAAATAAAACCGACAAAACCGAGGAACAGCAGCGCATAAATGGTGCGGATGATATAGGTTCTACGGCGGTTGGCCAGTTCTGTCAGCTCTTTGGAGAGCAGCGGAAGCCCGAGTTGGAATCCTCTGGATTTCATGCCGTCTTGCCCTCCGTCAACTTCATGAATACCGTTTCCATATCCATGGCTTCCGCCTGGAACATGCGGATTCGGGCCCCCGTCGCAGCCAGTCGGGCGTGCAACTCATCGACGGCCATCTGGTCTTCCTGCAGTTGAATTGCCAGGCGGTCTGCCTGCACGGAAACGGACTTGACCCCTTCGAATTGTTCGATCTGCTGACAGATCCCGTTCATCTCACCGACAATCTGCACGTGAATGACCCGGCTGAGCTCAAGCCGTTTATAAATCTGATCCAGAGATCCCTGGGTGACAAACTGACCTGCCTCAATGATGCCGATACTCGTACAAAGCTGCGATAGTTCGTGCAGAATATGGCTGGAGATGATGATCGTCTTCCCCATCTCTTTGAGGGCGACCAGAAGTTCGCGGACCTCAATTCGTGCCCTGGGATCCAGGCCACTGGCTGGTTCATCCAACAGCAGCAGGTCAGGGTCGTGCAGCAGGACGCGTGCCAGGGCCAGCCGCTGTTTCATTCCGCGCGACAGAGAGTCAACGGGCGAGTCAATCTTCGCCGTCAGATCGGTCAATTCCAGAACGTCGTCAACAATTGCTTTGCGACGGCTGCGATTTATGCGATAGGCGGCGGCGAAAAAGTGCAGATACTCGCGGGCGGTCAGGTCTTCATACACGCCGAAGAAATCGGGCATGTAGCCGATCATCTCGCGGATCAGATGCGGTGCTTTATGCACAGAAACTCCGTTGATTTTGACTGCGTCGCATTCATACTCCCGTTGCAGCGTTGCCAGTACTTTAATCGTGGATGATTTCCCGGCACCATTGGGGCCGATGAAACCGAAGACTTCGCCTTTAGGAATCGTAAATGAGATCCCTTTGACGGCTTCGTATTTACCGTAGCGAACCCACAGATTTTTCACTTCCACCATTGGAGGCTGTATGCTCATAGTATTCAATTCACACTTCTGTCAGAGGGCTTGTACGGCCTGCCGGCTTGGGGAAAACAACAATTGACGATAGACCGTGTCCTGGGTCTCTCCCGGAATAAAGATCACAACCAGCCACTGCCCGGGAGCAGAAGGGTCCAGGATGCTCAGGTCTTCATAGTTGTTTCCCCCGGAAGGAGAAACCTGCGAAACAATCTGGAACAGTCCTCCCTGATTGCGTACGCACAGGTCATCCATGAAACTCTGCTGAACATGGTTATGGATTCCATTGTGATACTGCTCGGTATTGAAGAGTCGGTATCTCGACGGGTAACGCGTCTGGTTCTGTGAGGGATGTTGCAGCCGGTGGTTCATGGGATATTTTGCCACTTTTCCGGCAGAGGTTCCGTTGTAGATCATCACTAAAGCCTGATTACCGAATTCTGCTTCAATCTGTTTTTTCAATTGCTCCCGCCCCTGCACGGTGGCCAACTGCTTTGTGTCAAATGAGGCCCAGTTAAAAGACGGCTGTTCTGACTGGGGGTAATTATTGACGATGCGATTGAGCTGCGGCGTCCATTGCGGCATACGCTGGAAAACCGAATACTGTGTTGGAATGGAGCCCGCATAATAGGGCGGCCCGACCAGAGCGGCGTCCGTCCCGCGTGAATAGCGATAATAATTCTCCCCCATGCCCAGCTCCAGTTGATTGAGCGAGGTCAGCAAGCCGGATTTGACGGGGGTTTCGACATTCTGGTAAGAGCCCGTGAAGATCAACTCGATCTGATTTTCTTTGACGGGGCGTCCCTGCGAATCCAGGTCGATGATCACCAGTGATTTGCGTTCGTGCGATGTCTGCATGAAGTAATTCGAAATCAGAAACGCGATCACTGCAAAACCGACGGAGATCAGTGGGAAGGTTATCCAGGTAAAGCGTCTCATGTTGAAACGACCCAGAACATAATATTCTCCCGGCCCGATTACGATGACGTAGCATAACAGAATCAACATAATCAGCGATGCGGGCACGATACGGAGATGTTCCGGCATCAGACTTGAGACCACAGCGCCTCCCGTGCTGACAGGGTGATAATTCAGATTAAACATTTCGGATGGAGTATAAGCTTCTCCATAGCGACTATAATTCTGTTTTACCCGATCGACATAGGCATTGATCAGTGGCTGTTCATCCCAGCGTTGATTTGCTGCGTAATAGTCCTGTTGAGACTGACGCAGTTTCCAGAGAAAAAAGGGAATCTGTCTGCGGTGCGTTTCAGATAACGAGTCGTTTGCGATCGCATCTGCAGTCACGATCACAGATCGTCCCCAGCCGGTTCGGAAAAACCAGGTGGTCTGGGCCTCGTCCTGCTCCAGTTTTCCAGAGGAGTTGAGCACAAAGGGCGTGCTTCCCGCATTATCTGACAACTGATTGAGAAACTGTACCTGTGAAGGCTTGGGATTCTCCCCTACCAGCACACAGAGACTGCCCCCCGAGCGAACCCACTGCTGAATGGCCCGCAAGTGGCGTGATTCGAGTGCTTCCAGCCCCTGCTCTGTAATCAGCAGGATATCGTATTGATGACAATCCAGGGGAAGCTGGGGAAACTCGGCCGGTCCTACATAAATCGAGAATGTCTGCATATTGAGAGATAAGGGGCGATTGGTCAGATAGCCGCGATTATCCAGACCGTGTTTTCTGAGAATTTGCCGCAGATCGACGGGTAAGGGATCGGAGGGACTGATCGCTTCAAATTTAAGTTCATCCAGCAGACGTTTTTCAGCCTGGGAGAGACTGGTGTCAAACGAATCACAGACGCCGACGGCAAACATGCGTTCATAAACACGCCCGACACGGAGTAGAAACTCGTTTTTCAGATCGTATTTCCTGTCCGCTGTAACGAAACTGACCTGTAAGCTAACATTCGAAAACGCGTTGTCCACCTTCATGGGGGGCAGCATCATGGGGATTTCATGGAAACCGGCGTGTAACGCGACATCATTCGAACGATACTGACCAAACTGTTGAACGCCATCGTGGGCAGTGACCAGGAAATAGCCTTCCAGGAGTCCTGTCGAGGCAACCGAGCATTGCCAGACCAGGGTCAGCGGTCCATCTCCCTTGGGGGACTGTGATGTCTGTCGCAAATCAACCGTCATGGGCAGGTTCTGCGCATGGACGGCAGCAGGCGTCGACAGACACAGCAACCAGATCAAAATCAGTAGTTGGCGCAACATGGTTCGATTTCAGGCTGAGGACGTTTTTTTAAGTAGGAACACCCGTTGGTTTGCGTTGGAAATACCACCATTCGAGTAGTAACAGGAAAAACGCGATCAGAGCAAACTCACTCCAGAGCGGTTTATCGCTGTCAATCTGCGCTGCCGCTGCGCTGACCGGAACTTCGCTGAACTGGATCTTCTCTACGGAAACGAGAGAAGTCTCCAGAGGGTTCAATAAACTCACGCCAAGTTCGGCATCTTTAGCACCTTCGCCACTGATGTTGTAAGTGCCAACGTGGAGCGCCGCGATGCCGGACAAGACGCCATTCGCATCACTCTTAACTGTCATCGTCTTACCGACAGGAGGCTTAATCTGGTAACTCTGCTCCGGCTGATATTCCACAACCGGTAAAACCGGTGTCGCTGCGGCTTGTGTTTCGGCGATTCCTGCCTCCTGCAGAGTCAACTGTACCAGGTTCGAAACCATGATGGGAAAACCAACCCGATAAGGGAGTGTCGAACGGTCTGTATCGAACAGGAAATAGAATTCCTGATCGGTGGGAGTCCTTTTCTGCAGTAACAGTGGTCCCAGTTTGCCGTGAATCAGAACTTCGTAGCCCAGTTCTTCCAGATTTTCTACGCCGGAGTTCTCCGTCCAGACCGGCTGCTGGGTGATCTGGACATCACTTAACTGTACGTGTCTGAGCAGCGATGAACTGCGGTTCCAGTCCACCACTTCGGTCAGCTCCGTTTCCAGCTTGATATACTTCTCTAACTCTTCCGGTACAAAACCGACTCCCAGTTTGATTAATGCTTCACGATCCATATCCTTAGCGGCACCGGAAATGACCAGATCGTATTCCGCAGGCGCTGAGCTTTGATCGGGTTGTGGATACAGGATCATCTCGGAGTTTTCATCCAATGCATACCGATAGCTGGCTAACTCAGGATCCACATAAACCAGAAGTTGACGAGACTGTGGAATGGTAAGATAGGCTTCGTTATCTGCGACCAGACTGTCTGCGCCTGCAGGAGTCAGGATGGCTTTGATTTTCGAAGCGCCTCCCGCATCAACGGAGAATTCCAGTCGTTGTGATTCTCCCGGGCCCAGAACGATCTCTTCCCGGGCGACACTCTGTCCATCCTGGATCAGTTCTACGGAGGCGGAACTGTCTGCCTGTTTTGAGTTCTCGATCCGCAGGAAGACGTCCCAGGTCCCCGCCTGATTTTTGCGGGCATTCATGGAAGTGATTCCGACATTCACGCCAGCAGGAGGCAACAGCTGGTAATTCAGCTCAAAGGGGAGTTCAAAGTCGATCTCTTGTGGAAAATTGCCATCGGAGTAGAAGAGGACTGACTTAATCGGGGCGGTGCGTGAGAGTGCCTGTGTCATCCGCAGCGCGTCTTCCAACTGGCTGGGAACATCATCTACTTTGAGTGATGCCAGCGACTTTTTGAGAACGCGCTGATTGTCGGTGAAATCAGTCAGCCGCCTGGCAGTCGAGCCGACGGCGACCAGCGAGATTCTCTGGTCGGGCAGCATATTCTCAATCAGCTCATTCACTCGCTCTTTGGCGAGATCCAGCCGTGACTTTTTTGTTTCCGGATCGGTCGCAGCCATACTGGCGGAACTGTCGATCAGAATCGGCAGGTATTCGGCCCGTTCTGCCCCGCTCTGGATATAAGGCTGCATTAAAGCCAGAACCAGGAACAGCAGTAACAGGATCTGCAGCAGCAACAGAATGCTGCGTTTGAATTTCTGAAAGGGAGAATTCACCCGACGGTCATTGATAACCTGGCTCCAGAGTGCCAGCGAAGGCACGCGCTGATGCGGTCGCTTGAGTTTCAAAAAGTAAAACACAAGCAACGGAATTAGTAGTAATAGAAACCAGGCACCCTGCAGAGCGTAAAATCCGGGCCAGAAATTCATCGTACCCATCCTTTCCGCCGCAGCTGATCAAAGAGAACATGCTCCAGGGAATCGCCACTATTGACTGACAGAAAACGTCCCGAACGCTGTCGACACAGTGTTGAGAGGTGGTCTTCCAGCATCGCCCGATGCTCGTGATATAATCCCAGCAGGTCACCCGCTGAGGAAATATCGAGAGTCTGCCCTGTCTCGCTGTCAACCAGTCGCAGATCCCCGTTGATTTCCGGATTGACCTCCGAAGGAGCCAGAATCTGAACCCCGAAGATTTCCAGCCCTGCACTGAATAACATGTTTAAAGGACGCTGCAGATCACCCAAAGATTCAAAATCGGAGAGAATGACCGCGATCCCCCGTCCACGGTGCGTCCGTAAGACATCTTCTACGGCCTGCTCGACCGGTTCATCTCCGCCTGGTTCCAGAGACGTCAGAAAGTCAAACAGTCGCTTCATGCTGACCCGACCTGATGAGGGCGGAAACTGGGCGGGACGATTCCCCCGCTGATTACAGGCATAAATGCTGACCTTCTCAAAATTCAGCAGCCCCATGACTCCGAAAGCAGCAGCCAGTTGTTTTCCCCGTTCGAATTTGTCTTCGTGATCCATCGAAGACGAGGCATCGAGGATGATGACGACATGCATCTCCTCTTCATGCTGATACTGCTTCATGAAGGGGCGATTCAGACGCGAAAAGATATTCCAGTCGATGTAGCGGACATCATCGCCGGGCACGTAGTTCCGATAATCAGAAAACTCGGTGCTCGATCCCCCTTTGCCGGTCAGGTGTTCGCCCCGGCTCCGGTTGGTAAGCCGCCTGGTCGGGTTGAGGCGCATCCGCTCCAGCATCGATAACGTCTTGTTATCGAACAAAGGGGTATACTGCGTTAAGGCTGAATTCTCGGCCACGGTCTGTTACTCCTTCTCGGGCAGTTCCTGGCAGATTTTGGCGATCAGATCGGTCACTTTGATGTTTTCCGCCTGCCCGTCATAGTTGAGTAGCACCCGATGCTGCAGTACCTCGTTCGCAAAGTAGCGAATGTCTTCAAACGCCACGTGCGCCCGGCCTTCACTCAACGCACGCACCCGCGCCGCTTTTACCAGGGACTGTGCTGCCCGGGGACTGGCGCCCCAGTGAATGAATCTGCGGACTTCATCGGTTGCGAAATCAGTTCCCGGATGAGTTGAGAGCACCAGGCGAATGGCATAGTCGCGGATTGGTTCGACAACCACAACCTTTTCCAGCACCGAACGCAGTTCCAGAATCTGACTGCTGTTGAGCAGTTTGGTCAGTTCGACCGGCTGTTTCAGAATGGTCTGCTGCACAATCGTGTTGAGTTCGTCCCGGTTGGGGAATGGGACATTAATCTTAAACATAAAGCGGTCCAACTGTGCTTCCGGGAGTGGATAGGTCCCTTCCTGCTCAATCGGGTTCTGAGTTGCCATCACAAAAAAGGGCTGGTCCAGCCGATACTGTGTCCCGCCGGCGGTGACTGTTCCTTCCTGCATCGTTTCCAGCAGGGCCGACTGTGTCTTGGGTGACGCCCGGTTGATTTCGTCTGCCAGCAGTAACTGGGTAAAAATCGGTCCTTTGCGGAATTCGAAGCGGTAGGTCCCGGTTTCGTCGGTACTCATGATATTGGTGCCGATAATATCCGCAGGCATGAGGTCCGGAGTAAACTGAATCCGTTGAAAATGAAGGTCCAGTACCCGGGAGAGTGCTTTCACCAGTTCGGTTTTCCCCAGTCCGGGGACCCCTTCCAACAGGACATTGCCGCCACAAAACAGGGCATAGAGTGTTGATTCCACGACCCGCTCCTGGCCGATAATCATCCGGCCCACTTCGGACCGCACCTCGTTGAACACTTTTTTAAAGTGATCGGCTTCGGCCTGTAACACGATGGGTTCGTCGGTTGTTTCCGGCTGATTCATATTATTCTCCACGGTTGAAAACCTGTCTGATTACTGTTCGTTATCTTTGTCTTCTGAATTTCGTTTTCGTTTCATGTCCAGTAAACGCCCTGTCGTGGACTTATTATCCGGTGGCGTTTGCGGCGGAGGTGGTGCCGACTGCTGTTTTCCGGAATCCTTTGCCCCGGGGGGCTTCGGAGTGGCTGAAGGCCCCTTCTGCAGACGTTGCTCCTGTAGTTGCGCGAGTGTCGACTGGCCGGTTTGTTCGGTCGGACCACCGCGGCGGGCATCCAGATCGTCCACCACATCCTGTTTGCGTTTCAGCAGTGCGCCCATCGTAACGGTGCTCTGCTTCTGTTCCTTCCCGAACCCAAACCAGCCCTTGATGACGTACCAGTCAAGCTGTACCCGACGGATGGCAACGTCCAGAGGAACCAGGATTGCCAGTGCCATCAGAAACCAGTCGAAAACCGGGTTGGAACTCTGTTTGGGATCGCGTCGACCGTAAATAATGTCCGTTGCATTCGCGGGATCCAGTCGTTGCCCGCCGGTTCGTTGTGCAATTTCTTCCAATACGATGGGATTCGAACGGAACCGCAGGAATTCTGGTGAGTAAGGTACAATGAAACCACCGTTGGCGTGATCTTCCCGTTCCCCCGATTTTCCGAGAGCCGTGACCTGGTATCGCCCCTTACCCCAGAGAGGCACCTCAGCCTGGTAGCGACGGGGGCTGACCTGCTTGAGTACCACGGTCTCTTTCCGATCATGGGGGCCTGCTATCCGGGCTGCCACATTCAGAAACGATTCTTCCGGGTGAAAGTCTTCCACCATAATGGTTGCTTTATTACCTGTAACATGGCTCCACAGTTTCAGATGATCCTGTTTCTGCACACGCGAGATCTTGATCATCAGCTGTTTGACAAACGCCTGGTAATGATCCCAGTTGACCCAGTCTTTCCCCCAGTTGGGTGAGAGGTCTGAAGTAAAGGCGGCCGTCGTTCCCAGTCCATAACGCCAGAAGGACAGCACAGGATCAATTTCCCCTTCGGCCTCTTTCTTCTCCGGTGCGTTTAAGACGCCTTCTGCCCGTGGTTTGATCGTGGTCAATACATAACCGAACAGAGGTGGAATCCGCTCAATGCCTTTCAAGACTGGAGAGATCATTCCGACTTCCGGCACGAACGTTTCATTCTGAATCATGCTCCGTTTCAGCGTTTTCGATTCTTTGATGAAGATCGAAGGTAACTGGTTGGGATCGGAGGGGAAGTAATACCGGCCTCCGGTGGCGCCCGCGATGGCCCGCATCGTCGAAATATCACGTCCGCCATGCGGGAAGATGGCGACCATCGAAACGCTGACTTTATTCTTCTGAAACTCACTGATCAGCTGCGGTGCGGGGGGCTGAGGATCTCCATCTGAGATGATGATCATGTGTTTGGCGGAGGCATCGCTTTCTTTCAACCCCTTCAGTCCCAGACGCATCGTGTTGACAAAGCTGGGCATATCGCCGATTTGCGCGCCATTGATCTTGGGAACCATTTTCTCATAGTCGCCGGCGGGCGTCAGCTTGAACAGCCACTTTTCGCCCTCCATGTAATCGTAAACCAGAACCCCGACTTCATCCTGAGCACCCAGTACCTTAATCGCCTGCTTGGTAATCCGTTTCCCCCAGGTGTTCCCCTCCGGAAACTCGCAGGTATGCAGAATAATTGCCAGCGCGCCTTTAGGCAGTACTTTCTTTTTGGTGATGTCCATCGTGACGGGCAACGCGTCTTCAATGACCGTACGGTGATAGCCTCCCGGGCCAAAACTGTTGTCTCCGCCGACCATCATAAAGCCGATGCCCTGGTTGAAGACGGAGTCGTGGACGGCCTTGAGCTGAATGACATTAAACGCATCAGCGGGTACGTTTACAAATAAGACCGCGTCATAAGGCATCAGTGAGAGCGAGTCATTCGGAAATTCATAAGCCGAAACGACATCGACATTGCGTTCCCCTTCGCGAATCGCTTTCACCAGCGACTCCCAGTCCCGGTCATCACCGGCCGGATTCGTCACAACGAGAACTTTGCCTTCACCTTCGACATAGATGTAATTGATGACGGTATTGTTTTCGCGGATCTGGTCATCGGCGGCCTGGGTTTCGATTGTCGCAGAATACTCGTAGTAGCCGGGATCACGCAGGTAGATGGGGACGACAAATCGATTTTTGCCGGCTTTGAATTTGACTTCCTGTTCGTAAATCTGTTCTCCGTTCTCACGCAGCACCAGCTTACCCGCACCATCCTGCAGCGAAGAGAGTACCACGGATGCTTCATAGTTTTCGCCCAGTTTGACGAACCGTGGCAATTCCAGATTTTCCAGCCAGACTTCTTTGTCATATTCATATTGAATCGGTAACACATCCACGGCAATATCGCGGGATTTCAGCTCATCCAGAATCTGTGAAATGGAGCCTTCGGTTTCGGTGCCATCGCTGATCAATACGATGCGCCCGCGGTTTTCTTCAGGCAGCATGGCAGCGGCGAGTGACAGAGTCTGCTCGAGATTGGTCGCATCCCGATCGATACGCGAATTCAATGCTTCAAACGGGAACGACATGCGGGGCGGCAGTTCGACAGCCGAATTTCTCCCGAAGACAACGAGACCTGCTTCATCCATGGGCGGTTTTTCGGTGACCGTTTTCGTAACGAATTCCAGTGCGTCGTCAACGGCCCCTTCGCCGATCGAATCGGATAGATCCACGGCGTAGACCACCGAGATCACATCCCGTACTCGAACGGAGCGTGGCTCTGCAATCAGGATCACAAACAGTCCCAGCATCACCAGTCGTGTCAGCAGCGCAGCCTGTGCCCTGCCATTGCTCAGTCCGCCATAACCGGCGACAGAGAGCCACCAGACCCAGACCGCGAAGAGAATCAGCACGAATGCCCACGGCCGGGCAAAGAGCAGAACTCCCGAAAGTTCGAGGCCCACACAAAGTCCGGCGTAGAGTAACAGGAAGAAAATCAAAGGGAGCGCCCGCCGCCACGTCACCGGTGTGCGTGCTCTGGGAACTAACTGTTGGTAGAGTTCTTTGATTTTCATGGTGTCAATTTTACGATTAAACGATTTCCGGTGTCAGCCACGAATACCTGATCTTTTGAATTTACTGTCAGTCCCCAGGGAGTCAGGAATTCTCCCTGCTGCATCCCTGTTTTTCCAAATCGCCCCAGGATATTTCCCTGCAGGTCTGTTTTGGTAATCCGTCCCGATCCGTATTCCACGATATACAATTCGCTGGTATTGCGGTCGATGGCGATGTCATAGGGGTAATAGAGGGGAATTCCCCCGGTTTTTGCTCCCAGAATTTCCAGAAACTCACCTTCATCGGAGAAAATCTGAACCCGATTATTGATTGCATCCGAGACATAAATTTTGTGATCATGCCAGATCATTCCCGCCGGTCGCTGAAATTCCCCCGGTCCGGTCCCCACCTTACCGAATTCGAGCAGATACTCGCCCGTTTCCGAGAACTTCTGAACGCGGTCGTGATTCCCATATTCGCAGACGTAAATATCTCCCTCCGGATCCTGCACCACAGACACCGGGTAGATAAACTGGGAAGGACCTTCACCATATTCTCCCAGCATGCGAAGTACTTTTCCTTCTTTGTCAAAGAAGACGACGCGATGATAGTGGGTATCCGCAACCGCGATCTCACCATTTCTGAGCAGACAGACCCCTTCCGGCTTGCCGATTTCAAAATCAGGCATCTCCCACTGTTTGATCAATTCATCATTCGCATCATAGACCAGGACCCGTCCTGCGTTATCCAGGACGTAGAGTTCATCGTCAGGCCCCACATTCAGACTGCGCGGCGCCGGGACTTTGATACCTTCCGCGGGAACAGTCCACTGAGAAATGTCAGAGAAAGATAACTCAGGCGCATCCCCGGGAATACAGCCTCCGCTCAAGAGCAGACAGCAGAAAAGAATCAGCAGTCGAATGGAAATCCGCTGTCCCACTTCCAGTACTGCTCGCGCAGGTCGATGATAAAAAGTATGCGCTGCTCCGGTTTCCCGGTTGACGGTACGAACTTCTTCCATGGTTCCGAGAAAGTAAGTCTGTATAATTTCGAACGGACCGGCAGAGTCAGTGATCAATTCCACCTGTTCGGGACGAGCCAGTGTGGGTAAGTCGGAGGTATCCCCGGGCGAATCGATTTCATTCACGGGCCCCAGAAATGAAGCCGCCTTCACCGAGGGGGACGAGCGGTAAAGTTCTTCGACTGGACCATGATAGATAACCTGTCCCTGATCCAGGCAGATGACCTGTTGTGCTTCGCGCAGTACCAGCTCGGGAGAATGCGTCGAAAATACAAGTGAAATACTGTGAGAGTCACAATACGCACGAATGAAATCCCAATACTGGGGCCAGTGCGCCTGATCGACGTGGACCAGTGGCTCATCCATCACCAGGACTTTCGCCTGACTGGCCAGGGCCCGGACAACCGAAAGTCGGGACGCTTCCCCCTGGGATAACTGCCCGGGGTATTTATCACTCACTTCGGTTAACCCGAAGGCGGCAAGCAGTTCATCGGCTCGTGCCTGTTGTTGATCTGATTCCGGGCTGACCAGAATACAATGCTCGCGGACCGTGTACTGAGGCCAGAGGCCCATGCTGTGGGGTACCCAAAACAGGTCGAGGGTTGGGGATTTCGAGTGCGTTTGATTGCGTTGAATGTCTCCCCGATCAGGGCGTTCAAAGCCGACCAGCAGGTTTAACAGAGAGGTCTTGCCTGCACCGGAATACCCCATGATGGCGGTCACCCCGGCTGGAATTTCCAGGTCGATGCCTTCCAGGCGTACGCCCCGCTGCCAGGACAGGCTGACATCGGTCAGTCGCCAGAGAAGAGTTTCAGATTGGGGAGCCGTTACGACCATCGTTGATCTTTTTTACTTTCAGACAGGCACGCGATAGCTGGCGATCCAGAATCGTTTCACAATAGGAACAAGTCCCAGACAGAGGCAGACCGGCAACAGAAAACAGAAAAAGGTGATCGCGGACAACATTGCGTTCTGTCCGTAATGCATCAGTCCGTATAGACGAACAGCTGAAGTCATCGTGCTGCCGGGAGCGAGTATTGAGCTGATCGTGACATCCCAGTAAGCCCAGAATGCCAGCAGAGCCACGGCCCAGAATTGCATTCTTCCCGAGACGGCCCAGAGCAATTCGCCCCCCTGCCCGGCTTGAGAGTGCCGCGGGGACTGACGAAGTATCTGTGCCAGAAACAGGCCGGCGTGCTGTTCTCGTTTGAGGAACATCAGCCGCAGGAACAGAGCGCGGGGAAACAGAAACAACACAAACGCCAGCAGAACCGGAATCGGAGTGCCATACATGACTGAGCCGGCGCGGGTGAGAAACAGAGATGCCAGCCCAAGAGCGAGGATCAGTGCACCACACAAACCAGGCAGACAGCACAAGAGGCCCGTCAGTCGGGTGAATACGGTGGAATCCTGTTTTAAAAAGAATGAGGCCAGTCCCCAGGCGGCAATACCGGTTGTCGCTGAGTAAGCCAGCGCCCAGGCACACTCCTGTAAAATGCTGATGAGCTGATACTGATTCTGGAGCAGATTCAGCAATGACTGCAAACTCCCACCACTGATTAAGAGAAAGGGAACCAGCACGACCAGGGCAAAAGCGGCCCCCAGGTAACCCCAGTCCCAGAGCTTCGCTTTCTGAAGAGTGGGAGCTGGCGTTTCAGTCGCATTCACTTTTCTGGTCTCTCTCTGAAACCGCTGCAACAGGCTGAAGACCCCCAGCAGGATGACGACTTCAATGACGAGAGGCCCCAGTAGAAATGAGAGTGTCTCCTGCACGGGAACGCCCCCCGCCTGAGCATCAAAGATCCAGACGGTCCAGGAATCGCGGTACATCAGCGAGGCCATTTCAAATTCCTGAAAACTCAACAGAAATAACAGCGTCCAGATGGGGATCCACAATCGCAGGGACTTCCAGAGAAAAAAGCTGGCTCGGGTCTTCAGGCTGGCCAGTCGCGAACCCGGCGCGCGAAAAACGCGTCGGATGAAATCCGCTTCGAGAGAGATTAACGCTCCCCCTGCCATACTGAAACAGAGTATTCCCACAGGGACCACTTTCATCAAAACCAGTGTTGAGTATGTCAGTTCGACCAGGGCAGGATACTGCACGAATCTGACAGAAATCAGAGACCAGGCATAACCCACCAGGAGTTCAGGAACAAATAATGGTGATAAAATCAGAATTAACTGAAACCAGGCACGAGATTCAAAAGCTTTCCGGGTTGGCGGGGTTAACCGCCGGGCTAAAAAGACTCCAATGAATGAAATACATAAACTGCGCAACACGGTCACGCCACAGGCAGTGGCCAGGCTCATTTCAAATACTCCGTCTTGAGCCAGTCCAGCGTCTGCTCTCTTTGTTTGACCAGATTCGTCAGGGGATATGCTTTTCCGATCTCAGACCGATACTGTTTCACTTCTTTCGGAACCTGCTCCCAGTCGACCGGCCCCAGGGGGATCTGGCGTGACTGCGAGCGGGCCAGTTCCAGTTCAACCCGCTCCGAGAGCAGAAAATCGACCAGTTTCTCGGCCTGCTCCCTTTTTTGAGTTCCTTTTATGATCGCCACGCTGTTGGGAATCAGAATCACTTTGTTCTCGACCGTCACGGGGACGGCAGCTACCGGCTGTTGTTCATCGACGGCGACAAAATAGTCATCCGTGTCTGTATAGCCCAGTACGCAGGCGCCGCCGGCGACGAGGTTCTTAACTTGAGAATTTCCGGTCGTGACCTGTATGCCCCGCTTGAGTTGTTCCGCATACCAGGCTTTGAGTTGATCCAGTCCCCAGACATCACAGAGGATGGTGAAATGAGTGAGCGTCGTCCCATACAGGGGTTTGGCAATCGCGACCTGATCCAACGGCCCCGCCAGAACTTTTTGGATGGCGACTGTGTCAGCCTGCAGCTGATTTGTATTGGTAATCAAAACCCGCAGACGGGCTGCGAAACCGGTCCAGCAGCCTTCCGGATCTTTGAATGACTCAGGGATTCGTTCGTACCCGGAACCTTTGTAACTTTCCAGCAGTCCCCGGGATTTCAGATCCGCGGTACCCAGCGTCTGATTATTCCAGAAAACATCGCACTGGGGATGCTCCTGTTCCCGTATGATCAGATTTGTCAGGCCGAGAGATTTAGTCGCTTCGGTATCGAACCGGGGTTCGACGGCGATGCCTGTCTCCGCCATGAATTCGTTGAGTATTTTTTCCGAAAAGATGGAGTCATGTGCGCAATACACAACCAATGGATCTGTCTGCTTCTGGTAATAGAAGACGACTCCAATTCCCAACAGGGCCAGCATTAGAATGATGATTAAGGTAAGCCAGCCGGGAGCACCCTGGGGCCTGATTTGTTCATTCATTTCTGAGGTGTATTCTCGTCAGTTTTTTTCTCGAGTGAGTTGAAATACTTCTTGATGCCGTCGTGATACCCGGGCGGGATCTGCTCCTGCATAATGGCTTCGCTCATGCCCTGCTTGAGATCCGTGACCAGCTTGTTGTAGTTCTTCTTGGCTTCGCCACTGTCGCTGAGCCCCTTGGATTTGAAAGAAAGCAGGACCTTACCAGCAGTGATGGCCGACTTGGACTTTTCGGTTTTAAAACCTTTATCACCCGTGTCGTCTTCATCGACTTTGCCTCCACCGCCCTGTCCTTCATTGCCGGTCCCTTCACCGGGCATTTCTCCCCCCATCATTTCTGCATAGAGTTCTTCGTAATCTTCGAGGGTCATACAGTTTTCACAGGCTTCACCGTCGAGGCCTGATTTGTCGTTTGCCTTTTTGGCCATCTGTAGAACTTTCAGCGCTTCTTCCAGCTTTTTCATGTCCTTGGCCGACTGGGCTACTTCTTTGAGTTCCATTTTTGCCAGGTCCATGGACTCCATGGCTTCTTTGAAAGCCTCTTCGGGAGAAAGCCCCTTGGACTGCGCCATCTGCATCTGTTTCATGGCTCGCTTCAACGCTGCTGCCATCGGCTTGGAAGAAGTCTGTTCCCGGGCGAATGATTCCATCTCTTTGAGTTTCTTCTGAATTTCGTTCTGCAGTTTTTCCCGTTTGACCGGGTCTTTTTCTTTCATCAGCCGTTGCAGCTGATCTTTCAATTCATCCATCTCTTTGGTGAGTGACTGAGTCGAACCCTCCTGCAGCTCCTTAGACCACTTCTTCATGCCGTCATCTTTCGACATGCCACCAAATTTCTGGGCCTGGTCTGCTTTCATCATCATGCTTTTCATATTCTCTTCGGCGCGCTGCCGCCACTTGCCTCCCAGGGACTTCTGGTGACCAGCCAGGGTCTTGGCATTTTCCTGTTTTTTGCCGGGAGTCATCTTGCGGAAGTCTGATTTCAGATTCTCCACCGCCAGTTTGACATCTTTGGACTCTTCGTCGCCTGCACCGTTATCTTTGTTCTTCAACTCAGCCATGCGGGCCTTTGTTGCTTTTTTCTCTTTCTGGAACTCCTTGACCTTTTCCTGTTCGATTTCCGCAGCCTGTACTTCACCGAAGGGATCGAGTTGCGGCGCGTATTGCAGTGTCAGAAACAGAACCAGTGTGGATGCACAGACCCAGCCCACCCGTTTAGCCCAGGCAAATTCTACGACCTGGGCTGGTTTGATTTTCTGGGCCTGCTTTTCTGCGTCTTGCGCGACCAGGGGCTTATAGTTGCCGACGGCCTGTTCCAGCATCATCACCGTCAGAAACAGATCCTTGGTTCCCTGCCGCTGATCGATCAGGCGGGCCGCCTGTTCGCGATCGGGCCGGCGAAACAGAATCGCTGACAGCACCAGCGTACCGATGGCGACACTGCTGATGGACTCCAGTGGAAACCAGCCGGTCCAGTAGCCGGTCAACCGGCTGAAGAGCATCAGCGCCAGGTACAAGGATGCAGAGATTACAAATGACACAAAGAGTGCACGCCCCCAGACCGCCAAAGCCAGGCGACGCTGTACGCGTTCGATCAGTCGATTTGATTTTGTCATTTGTTCCATGAGTTTTCTCCTTGTTAGCAGGAGTTGTTAGTCCGTTGATTTGTCTGTGATACTAATCCGATTTCGGGGAGAAAGCCTCCGCCTCATCGGCGCTGATCAGGTGGTCCTGATTCTGGTCCAGTCGTTTAAATGTGGCTGCGTCGAACAGAAATTCCCGTTCCGATATGTCGCCATCCCGGTTGCGATCCATGCGTTGAAACCAGCGTGGTCCGGAAATGGTACGAGGGATTGTACTGTTCTGGTTCATTGCCATGGAATCCATCCGTGGATCAAACTGAAACAATTGCGGTTTCCCGAGTTCAAATGTCAGTTTGAAATGTCCTCGTAATTCAGCAGGATCCAGTGACTGGTCCCGGTTTTTGTCATACTCTCTGACACGTTTGAGACTGTTCTTCAGTTCGCGAGGGCTCAAACGTCGGTCCAGATCGGCGTCGAGAATTTCAAACAGCGATTTGCCATCGTTGCTGACTGTCATCACCACCTGGTTCTGTACGGAAGACGTTTTCTGAATCAGATATTCGGTCAGCTCTTCCTTGTGCAGCATTTCATCCTGATCCTTGTCCGCTTTCTGATAGTCGGCACCGGGGATATTCAACTGCATGAATTCGTTTGGAGACAGATAACCATTTTTATCACTGTCGACGACGCGAAAACGAGTCTGGTAGAAACGGACATTGTCGGCCAGCATGTGCCGCGAACTCTTGACGCGAAATTCGAGTTGCAGACTGTCGAGCCGCAACTGCAGTCGCGAACGGGACGGGGACTCCACCTCGGTGACACGGGGTGTCTGCTTACTGACGAATTTGAGCGTGGGTCGGAATGCTTTCTGTCGGGGGAGCGCCATTTCCAGTTGCAGATCACTTGCGGGATGATGCAACCAGACCGACATTTCCTCTCGATTCAAATAACCATCCGCGTCCTTGTCGAAATCCTGAATCAGAGATGCTTCACTGCTGGTGGAACTGAAACAGGCCAGAGCCAGGGCATCCTGTTTGGGATTGGCGTGTTCGACATATTTTTTCAATAGTTCGTCAACCGCCTGGCGAATCGAGCGGTCATTGTCCAGCTGCCGGAAGGGTGTCTCGGTTTCTCCCTGACCTCCTCCAACCACGGTTTGAGTCTGATTCGCATTAAACGGGCGAAGTTCCGCTAGATTCAGTACTTCATCTTCATCACGATCGAACTGTGTTAACGCGCGGGAGCTGGCTTCGAATTCAGCGTCGCTCACGGAACCATCGCCATTATAATCCAGTTTGCGAAAGAGCTCGATTACCTGGGACGTTCGTGTGGGAGCCCCCGCGATGCGAAAAGCAGAACCCTGGGCCCGGTGAATATAAGTCGCAAATTCCCCGATGCTCAACTTCTGATCCCGGGGCGCTACATCCAGCAATTTTAGCCGATCTGCCGGGCTCCCCTGATCAAACAGACGGATACCAAATGCCGGGACGTTTTCCATCTCGGTCTGGTCAATGAATTGATCCTCGTTTCGATCCAGCGAGGTAAACAGCCGTTCGATGTAATCGGTCGTCGTCGCGCAGAAATCAGCTTCATCTACCTGAATGTTAACGGCAATCACAACGGGTGCTGAGGGGGCCAGAAGCAAAATTCGCTGGGCCGTTGTTGACTGCGGCGCGGAACCCTGAACTTCTCCTGCGAAACCGATGCGCAACGGGGCCAGTCCCAGCAGAGCTGCGATCAGGTAGCAACAGATTGTCCTGGCGGCTGCGGTCATGTGTTAATGATTCAATAAAAACTCACTACTGTTTAACAGGGCCCAGAACAGATTCGCAAAGGCGTCCGTCTGGTCTTCACTCGCTGTGATATACGATTTCAGTCTGTTTTGTTCTGCCGATGTGGGAGGCCGGGAAAGCGTGGACAGATAAAAGGCTTCGATTTTCTGTTCGACCGATTGACCGGGGAAATCTACTATCGCGGTAAAAACATCGGACTCTTCCAGACTGGTCGCGTTGGTGATAAAGGTACCGTTCATCAGCGCCAGAGCCTGCAATATTGTAGCCCGGGGCTCCAGCTGGTTTTCGGCCTCCGATTGAAACAGTTCGTAAATTTCCGTCTGGGGAGAATTCGTGCCTCCCGCGATCAATCGCGGATCCGTTTCTGTCGTCTGACGGAAGAATCCTGTGGCCTGGACCAGATTGGCAAA
This sequence comes from Gimesia benthica, assembly GCF_009720525.1. Classification (NCBI taxonomy): domain Bacteria; kingdom Pseudomonadati; phylum Planctomycetota; class Planctomycetia; order Planctomycetales; family Planctomycetaceae; genus Gimesia; species Gimesia benthica. Next base: position 7,892,980 of record NZ_CP043930.1, on the reverse strand, counting down.
GATCTGTTCTGAGGTCAGCCCCCGTGTCGGCATTTTTCCATACCATTGTGCACGAGACTGACTGGGATCGGTCTGGCGACTGGTTAGCTGATAGGTCTCAGAATTCGTGATTTCACGGATCAGATATTTCAGATCGTAATCATGCTGCTGGAAGGCACGCGCCATGGCATCCAGCAGTTCCGGATGCGAAGCGGGGTTGGTCGTAGAAAAATCATCGACCGGGTCTACAATGCCTCGACCAAAAAACAGACTCCAGATGCGATTGACTGACGCTCTGGCAAAATAGGGGTTCTGTGAAGACGTAATCCATTCCGATAGCCGTTCCCGGGGCCCACGCTGATTCTGTTCCCAGTCGATCTCTTTTCCATTCAGAAAGCTGGCTTCGACCAGTCGATTTGTATCGGGAATTTTGATGGCGGGTTTGCCGGCAACTTCTCTCAGACTGAATCCGGTAATCAAATTATTCTGTTGGGATTGATCGAAATTGGCAAAGAAGGCCGCGAACTTCCAGAACTGCTCCTGCTTCCAGCTATCGAAGGGATGATCATGGCACTGGGCACATTCAATGCGAACTCCCAGAAAGGCACGGGAAGTACTGGCAGCCAGACTCTCTGGTTTGAGTTGCTTAGCCACATAGAAAGCCCGTGGAGTGGGTTCCATTGTCTCTGCCTGTGCTGCTTCCTGATCAAAGGGTGCCCCAATGATGGCTTGAGCCAGAGCAGCATAGGAAGTGTCGTTTCTCAATTGAGTTCGCAGCCAGGCTTCGAATTCCGGTACCTGTTGTCGTGCAAATGGATCTGTGCCGGCTTCGGGAATCAGGATCTCTCGCCAGAGACTGGTGAAGTGGACCACGAAACCCGGACTGTCCAATAAGCGTTCAATCAACTGAGACCGCTTATCGGGAGTGGTGTCTGCCAGAAACTGGCGTACTTCCGCTACCGGCGGAATTTTGCCGGACAGATCCAGGCAGACCCGCCTCATGAATTCCGCATCCGAAGCACGGGGAGCGATCTGAACCTGTTCGCGCTGGTGGGCTTCTCGGATGAACTGATCGATCTGGCCGGCCAACCGCTGTGGTTCACTGTCGGCTGCAGACTTTTCCGCGGCGACTAAGATCGACTGCTGGCAGATCAGAAATAGTCCAGCCAGTAGCAGACTGCCCGCCTGATGACCTCGGTTGTGCTGATTTTCGCTGGCACTTAACACGGGTGCAGTCCTTAATGAGAAACGGACAACGGATTCACTCAGTCTAAAAGAAATGATTGCCAGAAATGGCCTGATTACATATAGTCAATTGTACAATGAGCTTGCAGCAATACAAGGGCGTTCCCAGTCCCGACTCCAGAACCGGTCAGATCGAAATTCGTTACAGAAGCACTGATCTTGAAATATTTTACGAAAGTTCATGAAATACTGATTCACCCTTAGTAAGTTAGAGGCGACAGTAAGTCCGTTTTGCTCAACTATTTCTCCAGATTCACAATTTTCTTACTGAAAGATGACATGTTGCTCCTGTCGGGTCTGCGTCAGCAGATGAAAAAACATAAAGATGACCTGCTGGTGATTGTCGGAGGTGCCGGATTGTTTATTTTCGGGTTCCTGGACGAGGGCCTGGCCTGGTTTTTCAAGTCGTCGGGCGTGTTCATGTTTCTCTGGGGCTGTGCGACCTTGTATGTGAATCTCAAATCGAGCGAACAGCAATAACAACGTCTCCGTCCTGGGACTGGTCGGGCGTTTTTGAGTGTGTTAACCATGAAAAACATTTCTATGACTCGTTCTATATCTTGCGTGCCGCTCCTGATCTATGTGACGGCCTGTCTCTGCAGTGTCTCTATTCTGGAAGCAGGCCACTGGCCCATGTGGCGCTACGACGCAGGACATACGGCTTCATCGCCTGATTCCCTGCCCGACCAGTTGACGCCGGTCTGGACCCGGAAATTCAGCCCACGGAAACAGGTCTGGGATGATCCGTTAAACAATGACCTGATGACGTATGACAAAGTCTTTGAACCGGTCGTCTATGGCCGACGAATGTTTGTCGGGTTTAACGATGCCGATAAACTCGTTGCTCTGGATACACGGACCGGCGAGACGCTCTGGACGTTCTTCACCGATGGTCCCGTTCGTTTTTCGCCGGTTGCGACAGAAGACCGGGTTTACCTGGTCAGTGATGACGGACACCTCTATTGTCTCAACAGCAGCGACGGAACTCTCATCTGGAAGTTTCGGGGCGCGCCGGCTGCACAAAAGACATTGGGGAATCAGCGGGTGATTTCTGCCTGGCCTGCCCGCGGCGGTCCTGTTTTATACGACGATCAGATTTACTTCGCAGCCAGTATCTGGCCGTTTATGGGGACCTTCATTTATGCCCTGGATGCAGAGACCGGAACGGTCACCTGGGTGAATGATTCGACCAGCGCCAGCTACATCAAACAGCCGCACAGCGCCCCTTCTTTTGCGGGCGTGGCGCCACAGGGCACGCTCGTGGCAACCGAGGATCTGTTACTGGTGCCCGGCGGTCGATCCGTACCGGCAGCCCTGGATCGTAAGACCGGCGAGTTGAAATACTTTCACCTGGGAGGAAAGGGGAACGGCGGATCGTTCGTGATTTCAGGCGAGAAAGAATTCTTTGTGCATACCCGCTATCGGGGAGTTCGCGCTTACAATCTGGAAACCGGATTGCCCAACCTGTACGTGCACAATGAACCGGTGCTCCACGACGAACAGATCTATTCCGCCAGTCTCAAAAATAAACAGCCGGTGCTGGAGGCTTTTAATAATCAGCATAAGGCACTCTGGTCTCTCCCCGTGGATGGACAGGGAGATCTGATCCGAGCCGGAAATCGTCTCTACGCAGTGGGCGAGCAGACGATTTCCGCTGTCGAACTGCCAGCCAGTCCAGATGCCAAACCGCAGGTTGCCTGGCAACAACCCATTTCCGGAACCGTCGCTCGTTTACTGGCTGCAGATAACAGGCTCTACGCGGTCACTCTGGAGGGCGCGATCATGGCGTTCGCCGCACCGGGAGAGCAAACTGAATCCATAATCACGGAGGCCACATCGGAAACGAAACCGGCCGTCGATCCCGCTGCCATGGAACTAGCTGCCAGGATTCTGAAACAGACCGAAACCCGTACCGGATATGCTGTCTGCGTGGGCGGGGATAATCCTGATTTGCTGGACGCTTTCCTGCGACTCTCTCCGTTGCAACTGGTAGTGCTGGAGCCTGATGCGCAGCGTGTCGCTGGTCTCCGCAAACGTTATGACGCTCGTGGGGAATATGGCACGCGTATCTCGGTTCACCAGGGAACTCCGACGCGTTTCCAGACGCCACAACACATTGCCCGGGTGACGATCGTCAGCGCTCCGCAGGTGGAATCGCTGACCAGTGCCTCCCTGCAGCAAATTTATCGCTCGGTTCGGCCGTATGGCGGTGTCATCTGGATTCCTACAGCAGACGAGCGACTTGAGTCTCTCAAAAATATGATCCATCAGGCTCAGCTTCCCAAAGCTGAGGTGACGGAACTGGCCGATGGTCTCCTGGTTCGCCGGGTGGGGGCGCTGCCTGATTCGGCCGACTGGACGCACCAGTATGGGGATATCGCGAACAGTGTGAAATCGAACGACAAGCGGGTCAAACTGCCTCTGGGTGTTCTCTGGTTTGGCGGTAATTCACACGACGATGTGCTCCCGCGACACGGGCATGGTCCGCCTGAGCAGGTGATCGGCGGTCGCACATTTCTGGAAGGCATGAACAGTCTGAGTGCTCGCGATGTTTACACGGGGGAAGTGCTCTGGAGACGTGAATTTGACGACCTGGGCACGTTTGGCATCTATTTCAATTCGACTTATGCCGACACGCCACTGAGTACGCAATACAACCAGAAACATATTCCCGGAGCGAATGCCCGCGGCACAAACTATATCGCCACAGAGGAAGAGGTCTATCTGGCCATTGGCGCTGAGTGCCATGTGCTGAGTGCCGTTGATGGGCAGTCGCAACGAATCATCAAACTGCCGGACCCTAAAAAAGACTGGGCCTTCATCGCTGTGGACCAGGATATCCTGCTGGCCGGAAATGGATTTGCTCATTATGGCAAAAAGGTTGAGGAGAAAGCAGGCAAGGACGGACCCGCGGCGACTGACTTGTCTGCAAGTCGAGGGTTGATTGCCTTTGATCGTCGGTCGGGAGAAAAACTCTGGCAGGTCGATGCCGTACATTCATTCTTACACAACGGAATCGTTGCGGGACGGAATCGGTTGTACTGCCTCGACAAACTCCCAGCGAGTGCCGAGAAAAAACTGTCGCGGCGCGGCATGGCTGATCCTTCACAGTATCGTATTCTGTGCCTGGACCTGCAGACCGGGAAAGAACTCTGGTCGACAAAGGAAAGTATCTTTGGTTCCTGGCTGGGCTACTCTGAAAAACATGATCTGCTGTTGCAGGCCGGTGCCCGGGCCAGCGATCGCCTCAGTGATGAGGTGGGCCAGGGAATGATTGCCTACCAGGCCGATGATGGCAGCATCCTCTGGCAGAAGAAGGATCAGAAATATACCGGTCCGCTGGTGCTGCACAACGATCTGATTATCACTTCGGCTAATTCGTATCAGGTCTCAGGGGGCGCCTTTCACATCAGGGACGGTAGCCCTTACACGATTACGAATCCAATTACCCGCGAAAAAGAGCCGCTGAAGTTTTCCCGTACCTATGGCTGCAATTATGTGATTGCCAGTGAGAATCTGCTGACGTTCCGATCCGGTGCTGCGGGATTTTATGATCTGGCCAACCAGAGCGGGACCGGGAATTTTGGTGGATTCAAATCGAGTTGTACTTCAAATCTGGTTGTGGCGAACGGCGTGTTGAATGCACCCGACTACACACGTACCTGCAGTTGCTCCTATCAGAACCAGACCTCCCTGGCGTTGATTCACATGCCTGAAATCGAAATCTGGACAAACAGCCAGTTGCAGGACGCTGCGGAATCGACGGGAGTGGTGAAACAGGCGGGGATCAATTTCGGTGCCCCGGGGGATCGCAGGGCAGACACCGGCACGCTCTGGCTGGACTATCCCAGTGTGGGTGGGGAGTCTCCTGACTTAGCAGTCACCATCGCGAATAAAAATTTTCGCACCTTTCGCCACCATGCACTTAAAATCAACGATTCGTCATCGAATCCAGGATTGAGCTGGGTTGCTGCTTCGGGCATTGAAGATCCACAAAAGATTACAATCGCCATCCGCCAGGAGGATTCGGCCAAACAAGGAGAAGGCATTCCCGTAGCCAGTGTAGACGATGACGCCGAAGAGAACTCCAAGGGGAACGTCAGCATGAACAGCAGCGATCTGGAGCTGACGATGGATGGCGGCGATACCCAGGTCGTGGCGATCCGTTTTACCGATATCCCCCTGTCGCGCGCCGAGGAACTGGATGCAGCCTATATTCAATTCACTGTCGATGAGACAGATAAGAAAGAGTGCCAGCTGAACATCCAGGGCGAGCTGACTGTGGATTCGAAACCGCTGATGGAAGCAAAACACAACCTCTCCAGCCGCAAACGGACGCGGGCTGTCGTTGCATGGTCGCCCCCTGCCTGGACCAAAGTGGATGCTGCTGGAGAAGCACAGCGGACACCCGATCTGAAACCGATTCTCGATGAAATTCGCCAGCAGCCCGGCTGGAAACCGGGCAACCCGATTTCATTTATCATCACTGGTACGGGCACACGCACGGCCCGCTCTTATCGGGGGCCGACTTCCGGATCGGCGCGGCTGGTACTGAAAAAGAAAGAGTCACCGGCTGAGAACCGTGCTGAAGATGTCGCAGCGAAAACGAATGAAAATTCCAGACGCTATTCAGTTCGTCTGACCTTCAATGAACCGAACATGAAACTCAAAATCGGGGAACGAAAGTTTGATGTATTCCTGCAGGGAGAACGGGTGCTGCAGGACTTCGACATTCTGGCCGAGACTGGTCAGCCCATGCGGAGCCTGGTCAAGGATATCCCCGGAGTGGTGGTAGCCGATCAGCTGGAGCTGGAATTCAAGTCTGTCCGTGGTTCTCAGGCCGCCCCCCTGATCTCGGGAGTTGAACTTATCAGTGAGGACTGATAAGCGGCCGTCTGCTTAGGAAGTAACGGGCGTATCAGCTGTCTCGGAGATCCAGTCTTTCAGTTGGAGCTGTACGCTTTCAAAGCCACGAAAGCGGTTGATATTCGGAGCGAAGCTGATCGAAAAAGGACCGCCGGCTTCTTCCATCTGGCTGGCCCACTCTCCTTTGCCGAAGGCGATGGCACGAATACGGGTTTTGTGCTGCTGGAAGACCAGCGACAGGTGACGTCCCCCCTCTCCCATCGTTTTGGGAGGCTCGGCCAGTTCGACCCGGGTGGCGACAAACTGAGGCCGTGGATTCTCCTGCCCGAACGGGCCCAGGCAATCCAGTTCCAACACCGCCTGTTTGGTGATTTCGTTCAGACAGACTTCCGCATCGATCTTCACCAGTAGATCGTCGTCTGACGGTGGTGGCGCCGTAGCCGCATAGGCGGCGAACGCCTGACGAAAGTCTTCGATTTTGTCTTCTTCGATGCGCAAGCCCGCGGCAGCCTGGTGACCGCCGAAACGCATCAGGTGCTCTGCACAGGATGAGAAACCGGCATGCAGATCAAAGCCGGCGAAGGATCGCGCCGATCCCTGACCGGTGCGGGTCGCGGCTTCAAGGGCGATCAAAACCGTTGGTTTTTCAAAATGTTCGGCGACTCGGTTTGCAACGATGCCGATCACGCCGGGGTGCCAGTCCGGATGGGCAAGTACCAGGGTCTGGTGCTCTTCCCACTCGGCGTTCTCTTCGACCATCTCGCGTGCCTGCTTGAGAATCCGGCGTTCGACCGTGCGACGGTTTTTATTGAGTTCATCCAGGTAGAGTGCCAGTTGCACGGCCCGTTCCCGATTACTGGTGGTGAGCAGTTCTACTGCCAGGCGGGCCTGCCCCAGTCGACCGGCGGCATTCAGTCGGGGCGCGATGGCAAAGCCGATGTCTTCGGTATCGAGCGGCTGACCGGTTTTGATCTCTGCGACTTTCATCAGCTCCTGCAGTCCCAGGGGAGCCAGTTCTGCGAGTGCCCCGAGTCCGTAGCGGACAATAATCCGATTTTCACCAACCAGGGGAACCACATCGGCAATAGTCCCAATTGCAGCCAATCCGACGGCACATTTGAGAAACTCGCGCATCTGGGGAGAGGCTTTCTGGCCATCCCCCAGTTTCTGGCAAACGGCCCAGGCCAGTTTCAAAGCGACACCGGCACCACAGAGGTGAGGAAATTCATAGTCGCCTCCGGGGAGACGGGGATGCACGAGGCAGGCCGCAGCCGGCAGCTCTTCATCCATCTGATGGTGATCGGTAATAATCAGTTCCAGGCCGAGTTCTTTTGCGAGAGCGGCCTCTGTGACACTGGTGATCCCACAGTCGACCGTAATCAACAGCCGCTCGGGATCTTCTTCATGTAATTCGCGGATGGCATCACAGTTCAGTCCGTAGCCATCATCCAGGCGGTTGGGAATGAAATAGTCGCATTGTCCATTCGCCAGGGTAATGCACTGCAGCAGAATACTGGTGGCGGTCATGCCATCGACGTCGTAGTCGCCGTAGATAGTGATCCGACGTTTAGAATTCAGGGCAGCGATCACACGGTCGGTAGCTTCTTCGATGCCAGGCATACTGCAGGGATCGAGAAGCTCATTCATGCGAGCGTTGATAAAACTGCGGGCGGTGCCCACATCCTGGAGCCCGCGGGCGATCAAAACCTGAGCCAACAGGGGAGAAATCCGCATTTCAGAACTGAGGCGGCGTACCTGAGATTCATCGTGGGGGGCAAATCGCCAGTTTTGAGTCATCCGTGCTCTCGCTCTTCTTCATCAGAGGGCCAAATTCCGCTTGTATCGGGTATTTATTAAAACAGAGTCCAGGCTGGCTGTCAAAACCCCTGCTCCGGGAACTGGCGAAAATGCCCGAGTCACGAGGTTTTCTTCGCAAATGAACCCGTTCGGGGGTAAACCTGTCTGTTCGGGAAGTAAGGGAGAGGCATAACCGGCCTAATCGTCCTGATCATAAGCCGAGTCTGAGAGTTATCGACTGCGGGACTTGCCGCGACTCACCGCCGCGACTAGACTGTATGCTTCAATCACTTGTCACGTATTTTTGAGTTTCTGATTGTACACGGATTAAGGTTTTGGGATGAAACACGTTCTTTCTGCTCTGGTCATGAATCAACCGGGTGTCCTGGCCCAGATTTCAGGCATGCTGGCCTCACGCTCTTTTAACATTGAGAGTCTGGCGGTCGGTGAAACCGAAGAACCCCAGTTTTCCCGAATTACTTTTGTCGTCGGCGATTACAACAAGCTGGATCAGGTCAGAAAACAGCTGGAAAAGCTGGTTACCGTAGTGAAAGTGGTCGATTTTTCCGGACAGGACTTTGTCGAACGCGACCTGATGCTGATGAAAGTGGCGACACCCGGAAAAACCCGCTCAGAAATTCGCGAATTAGTCGAAATTTTCCGTGCGAAAATCGTTGACGTGAGCACCGAAAACGTAATGATCGAGATTTCCGGTCAGGAATCGAAGATCAATGCATTTATTGACGTGATGCGACCGTTTGGGATTCTTGAAATGGTTCGTACAGGTCGGATTGCCCTGTTACGCTCTGAAGTCGTGAAAGCAGAATCTCCCTCTGAGGAACCTGTGGAAACAGCTTAAGAATCCGCCGCGAACAAACAAAAATGTGAATCACGGTTGTTTTGTTCTCTCTGGACGGCCTGTTGTGTTCTGAACTTCGTTCGAATCAATGTGTGGCTGTTCAAGTTCCCTTTTGTAGAAGCGGATCCGGTTCTGCTTCTAACCGCCTTACAACAATACAAGAGATCAGGATTATGGCAGTAACAATTTATTACGATGACGATGCAGACTTGTCGCTGTTGAAAGACAAAACCATTGCCATCCTCGGCTACGGAAGCCAGGGACACGCTCAAGCTCAAAACCTTCGCGACAGTGGCTGTAACGTCATTATCGGTCAGCGTAAAGGCAGTGAAAACTACGATCTGGCCGTCAGCCATGGATTCGAACCGGTCTCTATCGCAGAAGCCACCAAACAGGGCGACCTGATCAACATTCTGCTTCCCGACGAAGTTCAGGGTGATCTCTACAAGAGCGACATCCTGCCGAACCTGAGCAAAGGCAACCTGCTGCTCTGCTCACATGGTTTCAACATTCACTTCAACCAGGTTGTTCCGCCCGCTGGCGTTGATGCAGCTTTGGTTGCTCCCAAAGGCCCCGGCCACCTGGTTCGCAGCGAATACGTTAAAGGGGGCGGTGTTCCCTCGCTGATCGCTCTGGTTGAAGGGGCTTCTGAAAGCACCCGTCAGCTGGCTCTGGCCTACGCCAAAGGTATCGGTGGTACTCGCGGTGGTGTGATCGAAACATCTTTCGCTGAAGAAACCGAAACCGACCTGTTCGGCGAGCAGGTTGTGCTCTGCGGTGGTGTCAGTGAACTGGTTAAAGCCGGTTTTGATACTCTGGTTGAAGCCGGATATCAGCCCGAAATGGCCTACTTCGAATGTATGCACGAACTCAAACTGATCGTCGACCTGTTCTATCAGGGTGGTCTGAACTACATGCGGTACAGTGTTTCTAACACTGCTGAATACGGCGATTACTCCAGCGGTCCGCGAATCATCACCGACGAAACCCGCAAGGAAATGAAGAAGATCCTGGAAGAAATCCAGACCGGTGAATTTGCGAAAAACTGGTTGCTCGAAAACAAAGCCAACCAGGCTTCCTTCAAGGCGATCCGTCGTCTGAATCGTCAGCATCCCATCGAAGCCGTTGGTAAAGAACTGCGGCGGATGATGAGCTGGATTGATTCCAAAGAGGTCTAATCCAGGTCAATTCCATCGAATGACATCGCAACGCGTCGGGAACGGATCTCTGTTCCCGACGCGTTTTTTATTTGACTGAACTTCACGATTCCACTCACTGCCGGGCGATAACTTACCAGCGGCCTCTTGTCTTTCCGGGTGACGACTCATATAAAACAGGTAGAACCGCTGTCTTTTCACGGGAAATCGAATCATGACTTCTTCACTCCCCCTGCACTCCCAGCACCAGCGAACTTATCACGAGAATAAGTTTGTTTACCCGGTTTTATCCCGGCGGAGTAAGGGAATTTCAATCGGCGTGAACCTGAATCCGGACAAGATCTGCAACTTTGACTGTATCTATTGTCAGGTGGATCGCCGCGAGGAGTCAGAAACACGATTCGTGGGCTTCGATCAGCTGCTGCAGGAGCTCGATCATATGCTCAAGTTCGTGCTGAGTGGTGAGATCTACCAGGATGAAAAGTTCCAATCAGTCCCCCAGGAATTACGCCGCCTGAATGACATCGCCTTTTCCGGTGATGGGGAGCCGACAACTTACAAGAACTTTGACCAGATTGTCGCTGCTGTTGCTGATCTTAAGCACAAGCATGGCGCAAATGACGTCAAGCTGGTCCTGATCAGCAATGCGAGCATGTTTCACCGACCGGGCACACAGGCAGCCTTGAAGATTTTCGATGAGAATCAGGGAGAGGTCTGGGCGAAACTGGATGCGGGAACGGAAGAGTACTTTAAACTCATCGATCGCACGAAAATCCGATTTTCACAGATCCTGGAGAACATCACTGCAGCTGCAAAACAGCGGCCAATTGTGATTCAGAGCCTGTTCATGCTCGTGAATGAGGAGCCGCCGAGTGATGCGGAAATCGACGCTTATTGCGCGCGTCTGAATGAATTCGTCGCTGCGGGAGGACAGATCAAGCTGGTGCAGGTCTATACGATTGCCCGCAGTACCGCGGAAGCTTATGTGACTTCCCTCAAGTCAGGACAGGTCGACGAGATTGCCCGCAAAGTGCGCGAAGCGACCGGATTGATGACCGAAGTCTATTACGGCAACGCCGACTGACAGAGAAGCGCACTCTGTCAGTCATCTGGCGAGGCGAGCGCAAATTCCAGTTATTCGTCGAGTTGAACGGGTTCCAGATCTTTGGTATTCCGTTCGATGGCCAGAACGATTGTCTGCTGACGTCGCTTATTGGATGAGGTGTTGACTGCAGGGATCACCTGACGCCCGTTGGGCAGGCTTAACCGCAGGGCAAAACGCCCTTCCTTGCTGACCGGGATCTTTTCGCCGAGCAGTGTCACTTCTGCCTGGGGATCGGAAGTGCCGTGAATCAACAGTTCCGTTTCAACATGGAATTCCTTTTTCGCCTGCTTGGCACGGGAACCGTTTGATTCGCCGCTGGGATCCAGACTTAAAGGTAATGCGAGTCGTGAGGGAACGCCATTTCCGTTTTCCGCACGGGACGTATAACGCCGCGAACGGGTTGCGGAATAGTTGTTGTCCAGTCGACGCTTGATGCGTCCGCCTTTATCACAGACTTCCGGCATCGGAGGTGTGAGTTTGTGCGAGTAGACCAGTCCGAAAAACTTGTTTTGCGGAGTCACAAAACCCAGTTGCAGCTTGTAAGAGCGGGCCGGTTGATCGATCTGCACAAACCACAGACCGGAATCAATTTTGACTTCGACATCTTTCACATAGGCTTTGCTGGTACGGCTGTTTTCGTTGGTTGTGATGTCGTAGACACGAATCACCGGAACGGCCTGATACCAGTAGGCCCCCAGGGCTGCTTTGGCCCGATCCAGACTGGATTGGGTAATTGTCCAGTTCGCCATTAACCAGTGAGAGTCTTTGACCTGTGCGGTGAGTTTTGTCTCAACTGATTCTGAAGTGGGGAGCATTCGATCACTCTGAGGCTTCTGACTATTCGATTTGAGAAGCTTCTGGATCCGAGCCGGCTGTTCGGAAGGAGTTTGAGTGGTCGAATTCTGAGAGGGATAAGCAGGGACAGCTGCCGGGTTCGGAGTAGACGAAGGGGTTGGTGAGGAACTGGTAGATTTTTTATTGCTGGCAGTGGTGGTTTTGCGTTTGGGCTTGGACTTCGCCATCTTGATTTTAGCAATGGCATTGACCAGTTCTTGCTTACGCATACCGTGCCAGCCTGCAATTCCGTGAGATTTGGCGGTCGCCGCTAAATCGCGACGTGTTTGACTCTCAAGGGACTTTAGAATCGCTGGGGACATTTGGAATGACTCCCAAAATCAACCAAGACACTGGTCGGCGTCTTGATCATGCTCTTAGTCTTCCATGACACTCAGGATCAATGTAAAGCATATCTGCCCCGTTCCACACACTCTTATGGCCGCAGACCACATAAATCCTTTGATGCTAACGGCCCGAATGGTATGAACACCTTGTAAACGTCAAATCAATATTTCGACCAGGACGCTACTCTCCCAGAACAGAAAGCCACTAGTAGTAATTCTCACTTTCAGGAACCAGAACTGAACCCAAGAGTTCGTCCTGAGATTCCCTACCCTTCAAGTCTGCACGTCTAAACAGTCACAAATCGTCGTATACAGTCTGGTAAAGCGATGATTACCGGGTCTGGAAACGCGTTTGAACGGTGTTTGAGATGTCTGCTGACACATGAAACATGTTTGAAGCGTTAGGACACTTTTTAACACGGGCGTTGATAAAAAGCAACTAATGTGGCATTTCCAATTATACAAAAACTTATCAGGACGTTCACCATCCCTTTATATAACAACCACTTAAGAATTTAGTCTCATCAAAAATTCATAGTGTTGGCCAAGAGCCTGCTCGACAATACCCCACGTGATCATACGCTACACATTTCCCGTCCTGCCCAGAGTCTAAGTGGTTGTACTGATTTCAGATCAGCAGACTCCCTTGTAACCGTCGCCTGCAAACTACAGAATGATCTCGGTAGCACAGATCTATTCTTACGACTAATAGACCCCCCGTATCCAGAATGCCAATTTTGAGAAAACCGGTAATCACGTATTTCAGGTTGCAGATACTTTGACTCCTGGGAGACATCTCTTTACAGTCTGAACAAGTCAGTTCGGATTGGTTCTTTAAGTACGTGCTGACTGCGACACGATCTTCTGTTTTTGATACATCATCGAAAGCAACCTCCATGCCTCAACCGGACCGGCGCGGTCGTTCTGCAATGGTAGAAGCCCATCAATGGGTCAGCCGCCTGACAACAGTCAGTCTGGAAATGGTGCTACCTGCTTTTCTGGGTTATTGGCTCGACAAGCAGTGGGGGACACTACCCTGGCTGACCGCAGTTGGTGCAGTGTTTGGTTTTATAGCCGGGATGATGCATTTGCTGCAAATGGCTAAAGAAGCCGAGCAGAAGGAACGAAAAAGGAAAGATCGGTCAACCGACAAGAAGAATTCAAATCAGAGAGATGACCAATCGTCTGCAACAGACTCCTGAATCTCTCGAATGATAACCGCCAGTAATACACACAACACTACCCGCTGACCATGCAATCAACGCCAAAGACATCAGATTCAGCTTTCAAACAGTGCGGCATCCTTACCGCTACACTGTTGGGTCTGTTTGCAGTGCTTTATCTGCCGGCTCAGCGACTGGTTGGCCCTCTTGCAGTGGAAGGCTTAACCTATGCCACCCTGCTCTGTCTGATTCCGGGACTGGTTCTCTTTCCTGTGGTCGGATTTCTGAATCGTGAAATCGCTCCTGTTGCAATCGTGGGTATCTCCACCTTACTGCGACTGATGACCGTCGGGCTCGGGGCATTGATCATTTTGAAAGTCAAACCTGATTTTGGTTTACCCGAATTTTTGATTTGGTTATTGATTTGTTACTTTGCGTCTCTATTGGTTGAAACCTTACTGCTCGTTCGGTACTCTGCCGAAGCCGTTTAGAGTAAACAGAGTTTTGATCAGAAACATTTTTTAATATCGAGCTGAAGCAATGGCCGCGGGTCACTCTGATACCTTCCATCATGTTCGCGATTTCGCTCATTTCGACCTTCCCTCCGGTTTGAAAGTTCATCTACCGGAATTCATGGGATTTCAGGTTACGAAATTCATGCTGCTTCAGCTGATCGCAGTCGCATTCCTGTTCTTTGTTTTCCGGGGACTGGCGAAACGGGCTGCAGGCGGTCAGGTCGTCACCGGACGCTGGTGGAACTTCTGGGAATCCATCGTAATCTACATTCGGGACGAAGTCGTCCGGCCAACAATTGGTGAAGGACATCACCACGATGATGACGATCATGATCATGGTCATCACCACGAACAACAGGTAGGACACCCTGCCGATAAATATCTGCCGTTCGTTCTCTCCTGCTTCTTCTACGTCCTGATCTGCAACCTGCTGGGTGCGATTCCCTGGCTGGGTTCCGCAACAGGCGAGTTGAACGTGACGATTGCACTGGCATTCACCACATTCTGTGCCGTCATCATGTACGGCGTCAGAGAACTGGGTTTCTTCCGCTTCTGGATGTCGCTGGCACCGTCGATGGAACTGCCTTTCCTACTTAAGATTATTCTGGTCCCCATGATCTGGGTGATCGAGCTGGTCGGCTTTCTGATTAAGCATGCTGTACTGGCCATTCGATTGTTTGCCAATATCATGGCAGGTCATACCGTGATTGCCGTCTTCCTCGGCTTCATCGCTTTGACTGCTGATTCAAGTATGTGGGCCGTAGTGATGCCATCCAGTATCATTGCCCAGGTCCTCGTTGGTCTGCTGGAACTGTTTGTTGCGTTCCTGCAGGCATATGTTTTTGCGTTTCTTGCAACTCTGTTTATCGGAACCGCAGTACATCCTCACTGAGATGTCCGTCGGTATCTGACTCAGACTTGCTGTGTATATTTCTAGAGTGTTCCTCGTTGAGAAAGGTCAGGGGATAATTACAATGATCCAGGCTTTACGGATTATGTGCGTGACATGTGTTGTTGTATTGGCCACAGCTGTTCCAGCATTGGCTCAAGAAGGTGGCGCAGCTGAAGAAGGTGCTGCAGCAGCACAGGCAGCTGGTATCTCTCTGGGTGCCATCGGTGCTGGTATCACCATTATTGGTGCTGCTCTGGGGATTGGCAAAATCGGTGCATCTGCTGTTGAAGCAATCGCCCGTCAGCCAGAAGCCGGTGGTAAGATTCAGACTGCAATGATTATTGCTGCAGCGTTGATCGAAGGTGCTACCTTCTTCGCGCTCATCATCTGTCTGATCTGATTCTGCTCAGGCAGAGAACAGACGGTCGAATCGTCAGGCATGAACCGCTGACGTTATTTCGAGCAATATCTTTAACCTCCTTCAGACAACAATGTGAGATTTTTGATCATGTTTAAAAGTCTTTTTTCAAGCCGATGCATGATCATGCTGCTGGTATTCGGCGGCGTGATTCTGGGTACTGCCCTGCTGGGCTCAGATGCATCCTTGTATGCAGCAGAAGACGCAGGTCACCATGCAGGCCCGCCCCTGCACTGGAAAACCGACCTGGCATTATGGTCATTCGTTGTGTTCGTGGCATTCATCGTTGTACTCAAGTCATTTGCCTGGGGACCACTTATCCAGGCTCTGGACGAACGGGAACAGCGGGTTGTCACGGCTATCAGCGATGCAGAATCAAAACAACGAGAGTCTGAAGAACTGGTTAAAGAGCATACCCGAAAGATTGAAGCAGCTCAGGACGAAATCCAGGCAATGATGGTCGAGGCCCGCTCCGATGCAGAGCGCATCAAGCAGGATGTACTCGAACAGGCACGCCAGGAAGCAGAGTCAATTAAAGCTCATGCTGTCGATGAAATCGAACGTGCCCGGGAACTGGCATTGAAAGATCTGTTCGATCAGATGAACTCCCGCGTAATCGATGCTACCGAGCTTGTACTGGGGCGTGCCCTCAACGAGTCCGATCGTGATCGGCTCGTTGAAGAAGCTCTGGCACAGATTTCCGGAAGTTCGAACTGAACTAACGACAAAACTTTTTCAAACCTGTTGTATCAAGTTTGAAGTATTCATCCTTTAGCAGTGAGTTGTGATCAGCGTGAACGATCAGGAACAAATCAAAGCTCGGATTCCAAGTGTGATGGAAGACCCTGGTGCCATTTCGGTGGCCAAGGTTTATGCCAAAGCGTTTCTTGGTTCAGTCCCCGAGTCCGATAAAGACTCCGCCATTGAGGAGTTTGCTGAATTTCTGAATGTTGCACTGAATCAGTATCCCCAGTTCGGGAAGATGCTCACCACGCGATCGCTGAATAAAGAGGAATCTTTACAGCTGATCGACCGGGCGATTGCCCCGCATGCCTCGGAACTTTTCACGAATTTCCTGCGTGTGCTGGGACGGCACGAGCGACTGAATCTGTTACAGCAGATCTACACACAGATCAACAAACTGCGTGATGCAGAAGTCGGTAAAAAGGCCGTTGTGGTCAAATCGGCTTTCGAACTTTCGGATCCTATTTTAGACAGCATCCGACAGCGTTTGAATGACACACTGGGCTTTATCCCGGTATTAAAGACATCCATAGACCAGAACGTCCTGGGCGGACTGGTTATTCAGGTTGATGACACAGTTTATGATGGTTCCCTGCGTACTCGGCTGAAACAGCTACGAGGACGTTTGGACAATAGGAGCATTCATGAAATTCAAAGCGGACGAGATCGCTTCAGTTATCCAGAAGGAAATTGAAGACTTTCGCGGCGAAATCGAAACCAGCGAAGTGGGGCGTGTCCTTGAGGTGGGCGATGGTATTGCTCGCGTCTATGGACTGTCTTCTGCCATGTCTGGTGAAATGGTTGAGTTTTCCAATGGTGTACGCGGCCAGGTCTTCAACCTTGAAGAAAACTCGGTCGGTATCATTATTTTCGGTGATTACCTTTCGATTGCCGAAGGTGATGAAGTACGCAGCACAGGAGCCCTGCTCTCCGTGCCTGTCAGTGACAACCTGCTGGGACGCGTCATTGACCCACTGGGTGCCCCACTGGACGGAAAAGGCCCGATCGTGGCAACGGAATCCAGACCTCTGGAAGTTGCTGCACCCGGTGTTGCTGCCCGTCAGCCTGTGAAACAGCCTCTGGCTACAGGGATCAAGGCGATCGACGCCATGACTCCCATCGGACGTGGTCAGCGTGAGTTGATTATTGGTGACCGTAAGACCGGTAAAACCGCCATCGCCATCGATGCGATTCTGAACCAGAAGGGGAAGGACGTAATCTGCGTGTATGTCGGCTGTGGTCAGCGATCTGCCAGTATTGCCGGCGTTGTTGCTCAGCTTGAAGAACACGGTGCGATGGACTACACAGTGGTTGTCGCCGCGTCTTCCAGTGACCCTGCACCGCTGCAGTACATTGCTCCTTACGCTGGTGCCGCAATCGCAGAATACTACATGTATCAGGGTAAACACACTCTGGTCGTTTACGATGACTTGTCCAAGCAGGCACAGGCTTATCGCCAGCTGTCACTGTTGATGCGTCGTCCTCCCGGACGTGAAGCTTACCCGGGTGACGTATTCTACTGTCACAGCCGTCTGCTGGAACGATCCGCCCGTCTGAGTGATGAACTCGGTGGTGGTTCAATGACTGCTCTGCCAATTATTGAAACACTGGAAGGGGAAGTATCAGCCTACATTCCTACCAACGTGATTTCGATTACCGACGGTCAGATCTATCTGGAACCGGACCTGTTCTTCGCCGGGATTCGTCCCGCGATCAACGTGGGTATCAGTGTATCCCGCGTGGGTGGTAACGCTCAGACGAAAGCAACCAAGAGTGTTTCCGGTAGTCTGCGACTCGACCTGGCGGCCTTCCGTGAACTGGAAGCGTTTGCGCAGATGGGTACCGAACTTGATAAAGCAACCCAGGCGCAGCTCGACCGCGGTTATCGCATGGTTGAACTGCTGAAACAGCCTCAGTTCAAGCCGATGTCAATGGCCGACCAGGTTGTTAGTCTGTTTGCCGGAACCAAAGGTTTCTTCGACAAAGTGCCGATCAACCAGGTTCAGGACGCCGAAAACGAGATGCTGCAATTCATCCACGATCAGTATCCTGAGATCACCGACAAGATCACAGAAACCGGACAGCTGGAAGACGAAACCGTCGAACAGCTCAAAACGGTTCTCGCGACCTTTGTCGAGCAGTACCTGCGTAAGAACGCGTAGTCGACTCGTTACCGTATTCATTGCTTGCACAGTTAATCGAAAACAGGTTTAGAATCTAATGGCCAAAGCACGTGCCATCGTCAAACGATTAAAGGCAGTTAAAAACATCCGTAAGATCACACGGACCATGGAATTGATCGCCACCGCGCGATTCAAGAAAGCCATGGACCGTGCTGCGGAAGCTGCTGCCTATACCCGCAAGATTTCCGAGCTCGTCGCCGATCTGTCCCAGGCAAATCTGGAATTCCACCATCCCCTGCTGGAAAAACATGAAACCGAAAAGAACTCGGTACTGCTCGTGCTGACATCCAACCGGGGATTGTGTGGCGGTTACAACACCGGCGTTTTGAAACTGGCACTCAAGCGTTACCAGGAACTGCAGAGCGAAGGACAGAATGTCCGTCTGGAAGTTTCCGGTAAGCGTGGTATCAGCTTTTTGAAGTTCCAGGGGGTTACGGCTGACAACAGCTACACGCACTTCGAAGATCGTCCGACCTTTGAAGAAGTAGACGATCTGGCCAGCCGTTACATCACGGAATACATCGAAGGCAAAATCGATCGACTCGACGTCGCCTACACCGAATTCATCTCGTCTTCCCGCCAGGCAGCGGTAGTGCACTCACTGCTGCCGATTGGTGCTCTGGAGACATCAGAGACTGAATCGGATGAACAATACGACTATGAATTCCTGCCTTCTGCTCAGGAAATCCTTGAGGAAATCGTTCCGACTGCATTTAAGGCCCGCCTGTTTAAGTGCTTCCTTGATGCCGCGGTGAGTGAGCAGATTGCCCGCATGGTCGCCATGAAAGGCGCCACGGAAAATGCGAATGAAATGGTGGGAACCCTGTCGGCTCAGTACAACCGGGCTCGACAGACCCAGATTACATCGGAAATCCTGGAAATCATCGGTGGGGCAGCAGCTCTCGAGTAATTTCCGGCCATCCCGGCATGGCACATTATGGTTTTTTACAGATTGATCAACATCAGAAAGTAGAGACATATCAATGGCGACAACCGAAGCCAGTACAGAAAGTTCAGTTGGCAAAATCACTCAGATCATCGGTTCTACCTTTGATGCTGAGTTTCCCGAGCATGCGATGCCGGAAATCTACAACGCTTTGACTGTCAACGAAAACATCAAAGGTGTTGAGATCAAAGTAACCGGGGAAGTTCAGCAGCATCTGGGTGGCGGCCGTGTCCGCTGCGTGGCACTGGGCTCTACCGACGGCATGGTCCGCGGAATGAATGTGCATGACACCGGTGCTCCCGTTTCTGTTCCCGTTGGTAAGGGAACTCTGGGGCGTGTCTTCAACCTGCTCGGCGATCCCGTTGATGGTCGTGGTGCTGTTGAAACCGACGAACGCTGGCCGATCCACCGGAAAGCTCCTGCTCTGGAAAACCTGAGTGCTAAAACCGAGCTCTTTGAAACCGGGATCAAAGTGGTCGACCTGCTGACCCCGTTCGTGCGTGGCGGTAAAGCTGGTCTGTTCGGTGGTGCCGGTCTGGGTAAGACCGTGATTCTGACCGAGTTGATCGCCCGTATCGCGAGTGCCCACGGTGGTTACTCTGTATTTGCCGGTGTGGGTGAGCGGACCCGTGAAGGGAACGACCTCTGGCTGGAAATGCAGGAAACCAAAATCGGTCAGACCGAACGTTCCGTGATCGAACAGACCTGTATGGTCTTCGGTCAGATGAACGAACCGCCGGGAGCACGTCTGCGTGTCGCTCTGTCCGCTCTGACGATGGCTGAATGGTTCCGTGATACGACCGGTACCGATACCCTGCTCTTCGTGGACAATATCTTCCGGTTCTCACAGGCTGGTTCAGAGGTATCCGCTCTGCTGGGACGTATGCCTTCCGCCGTGGGTTACCAGCCAACACTGGGTACCGAGCTGGGTGAACTGCAGGAGCGAATCACTTCAACCAAGAATGGGGCGATCACCAGTGTGCAGGCTGTTTACGTGCCTGCTGACGACCCGACCGACCCTGCACCGGCAACTGCCTTCTCCCACCTGGACGCGTTCATTTACCTGGAACGAAAGATCTCCGAAAAAGGGATTTACCCGGCCATCGACCCGCTGGCTTCTTCCAGTCGTATTCTGGACCCACAGTATGTGGGTGAACGTCACTACCGCGTGGCTCGTGAAGTTCAGCAGACTCTGCAGCGTTATCGCGAACTGCAGGACATCATCGCGATTCTGGGTGTCGACGAGTTGAGTGAAGAAGACAAACTGATTGTGCATCGTGCCCGCCGTATTGAGCGGTTCCTGTCACAACCGTTCCTCGTGGCGGAAGTCTTCACTGGTAAAGCCGGTAAGATCACCCCGCTGGAAGATACCATTCGCAGCTTCGAAGAAATCTGTGCCGGTAAGTGGGACCACCTGCCGGAATCCGCCTTCATGTACGTGGGTGCGGTTGAAGAAGCAGAAGAGCAAGCCAAGAGAATGGCTGAGTAATAAGACGTTTTCGAACGTCGTGATCAGATTGTGACCGAAACTGGTTTCGGTCACAATTTCCATCTGAATATCCTGTTTTGAATGTGGTTAGAGCACCCATGGCTCAAGAATTTCGCCTGTTATTAGTCACACCGGAAACGACTCTGCTGGATCAACCCATCCAGAGCCTGCGTTGTACTCTGTATGACGGTCAAATCGGAATTCTCCCCGGTCGTATGCCCATGGTGGGACGCCTGGGTTATGGCGAACTGGTGTTTGAAGCCACTGACGGTAAAGAAGAACGTTACTTTGTCGATGGCGGCTTCCTGCAGGTCAAAGGCTCCGTAATCTCTGTTCTGACCGAACAGGCGATTCCGGCCAGCAAGCTGAATGCTGCCGATGCGGAAAAGATGCTCGAGGAAGCCCTCGATCGCACCGCAGTTGGCGATGAGCAGTGCCAGGCCCGTCAGCGGGATCAGGATCGTGCCCGGGCGATGCTCGCACTGGCCCATCAGAAATAACCTGAACTTCAGGTTCCAGATACATCTTGATCTACAGCTCTGAATCTCATAAATAAGCTGAAATGCCTCGCGCGTTTCAGCTTATTTTTTTACTGGAGCCGTACATGACCGACGCGGAATCCCGCCAACCCGCCCCGCGCCCCTCGGTTGGAGTTCTTTTCAAATGCTGTAATGTCTACAGCAGAATCTACGCAAACCACAACCAGAGTGCCTACGCCGGGCATTGCCCCCGCTGTTCGGCCCGGATTGAGGTGCCCATCTCGAAATCAGGGGGCTCGAACAGTCGATTCCTCTCTGGATCCTAACTTATTACTGTAGAAAGCCTTATCTCTCATAAAAATCTGACATTCTCAGGAAGAAAAATGGCTCTCGCGGTCAGAAACGTCTTGAGCTAAATCCTGAATTGCTCTAGGATTCGCCGCATTGATCAAATCAACACACCAGAAACAACTTCCATTCTGACCTGCCACTTCCTGATTTGAGCCTGATCCATGGATTATCATCTCAAACCTTTAGGTAAAACCTGTTCTTCGACGGGCAAGGAATTTGCGCCCGGTGAAACGGTGCATTCAGTGATCGTCGATCAGAACGGCCATCTGATTCGGATGGATTTTGCCGAAGATGCCTGGACAGGTCCTCCAGAAGGGGCTGTGGGAGACTGGACATTACGAGTACCGGAACCAGCTGCTCAGGGGGCGCGCAAAATCGATCCCGATGCGTTGATGCAGTACTTTGAGCAGCTTTACGAGAATCCAAACCAGGTTCAGGAGAAATTCCTGTATGTCCTGGCACTGTTCCTGGTACAGAAACGTCGCCTGAAGCTGGACGGCTCGCGGAATGAGGATCAGAACTCCTATCTGCAACTGTCGGGAACACACGGTGAAGGCAGTTTCGAAATTCGCGATCAAAACCTGGAAGAGTCAGAAATCGAAGCCCTGCAACAACAGTTAAACACACAGTTTTTAGAAGAGTGGGAATAAGGGACATCCCCACTTTCGGACCATTCAACATGTCGCATGTTCAAGGAAGAACAGAAATGAAGAGATCCAGGCTGATCTTTCGACGGCTGCGTGCCGTGACGCAAGTTTGTGCCTTGATCTGCTGTCTTCTGCTGCTCTCTGCCTGTTCCTCGGTCCGCACTTTTCTCCCCCAGGAAGCCCCTGTCTGCGTTCTGCCTCCCAATGCCAGCTACACACAAATTGTGAATCACCTGAATTCACAGACTGAAGGCGTCTTTGGCTGGCAGTCATCCTCTGTCAAGATCCGGGCACGACAGAAAGGGGGCATCCCCGTCAGCCTGAGTGCGATGCTGGCCGTGGAACAGCCCCAGCGTTTTCGCCTGGTGGCCAGTTCTCCGCTGGGTCCCGAGGTTGACTTCGGCTCGAATGACGAGCGATTCTGGTTCTGGGTCAAGCGTAGCGATCAGAAAAACATTTTTACCGTCCGGCATGACCAGTACGAGGCCATGGGTTCTCAGCTGAATATTCCCTTTGAACCGAGCTGGCTGCTGGAAGCCCTGCGGGTCGTGCCGCTTAACGACAAAGAGCTTTCCATTCAGAAAGAAGGTCAGAATTCACCAAACGTGAAACTGATCTCCGATCGACTGCTGCCCAACGGCAAACTGGTGCAGAAAATTATCGTCGTCAATCTCTGTACCGGGCATATCATCGAACAGTCCCTGTATGACAGCCAGGGACAACGGATCGCGACCGCTACCCTGGGTGAATATCGTACCTGTGGTGCCACGAATGCGGTTCTGCCACACGTGATCAAGCTCGACTGGCCCCAGGCGGGAATCGTGATGACGATGACCATGTCCCAGATCAGCGTCAATCCGGGGGTTCCCTCCGATGTCTGGGGACTGCCACAGATTCCGGGCTACCCCGTGCTGGACCTTGCTGCCGGACTGCCCCAGGTCAGGCAGCAGGAAGCCTCCATAAGACATCGCCCGACACCGATTGAATCACGGGTTGCCGAGCGGGTCGAACCCGCCTGGGCCGATTCACCCGGTCCGGAGCCTCAATGGAGAGCAACGCAGGAAGAACCTCAGTTCGGTTTCGAAGAACCGGATACCTTCCCTGCCAGCGACACGATGCCTGCCCCCGATGGAAATCCCTTCCGCGCGCCAGGCTCGTTTGAAGAAGTTGCAGAAGAACCGCCGGGGCGCGTGAAGCTCTAACTTCCGGCTGACTAATGTCTGGATTTGCCAGGCACACATTTCGTGCAGAATCCCCGTCGTAATTTCGCCCCGATTCGGTTATACCTTGATTCCGGTGGATTTCGAATTACATATCTGGGGAGGCTCATCCATGGATGAATTCATGCAGGCGGCGATTGAGGAAGCAGAGCAAGGCTTAAAAGAGGGAGGCGTTCCCATTGGTTCGGTGATTGTGCATGCAGGCAAGATCATTGGCCGGGGACATAACATGCGTCAGCAGCAGGGAAGTGCCATCCTGCACGGCGAAATGTCAGCTTTGGAAAATGCAGGACGACAGCCGGCGTCCGTCTATCGCAACTCAGTCCTTTATACCACGCTCTCCCCCTGTCCCATGTGCAGTGGTGCCATTCGCCTGTATCAGATTCCCCGCGTGATCATCGGCGAAAATCAGACCTTTCTGGGCGATGAAGAACTGCTGAAAGCAAGCGGCGTAGAACTGGAAGTTCTGCAGGACCAGCGGTGTATCGATCTGATGAACCAGTTTATTGCAGCGCACCCGGATGTGTGGAACGAAGATATCGGCGAGTGATATGACTATGAGTATGTCTATTTTAACAAAACCTGCATATGACCTTTTCAGGCTTCACAGAAATTTTAACCTGCTGTCGTTCCTGCTCATTGTCGGCTCTGTACTGCCAATACCCCGCCTGCAGGCACAGCCTTATTTTATTAAACTTGACCGCCCTCTCGTTGAAAACACGAACTATCAGGTTTTCTATTCCGTCACCATAGAAGGGGGAGCTGATTTTCAGGATCCCGACCGGGTCATCGTCCCCTATTCCAATTCCAAATATGTTTCAACTCACACCATTGAACTTCAAGGAGAGATGAAACTAATGCGAACACCACGCGGATTGCAGAAAAACATCCAAGTCCACTCATTCAAAGTGAATGGAGAACTGCAGAGTGATGATTTCTTCTTAGAGCTGACCGGAAAAGAGTTGGTGATCATCGAACAGGGAAACAGAAAGCAGTTTTTCGTTAACGGAATAAAAGTGACTGGATATGACCTGGAAGTTTTAACCAAGCTGTTTTTTATAGACCGGATTGGTGCAGTCGGGACAGATATTCTTCTGGGGACTGATTCTGAACAGCAGATTGGCGGTACCTGGAAGTTCTCACAAAATACGATCGACTGGGATAAATATCCTGCGTACTTCTCGGATGTGGATGATTTGGATCTGAAGATGGACCGTTCAGGGACGGCCAAGCTGTTATCCACAGGAAAAGTTCATGGCATCGACTGTCTGCAATTGCATTTCTCAGAAGAATATTCTGATTACATGACAGGCTACATTCTCGAAAATCTGAAGATTCTGGATTCCAGTCTCAAGCAGACTATTACCGGTTCGATCCCCAAAGATCCTGCTTTACCCTGGAGAAAAGTGGAACTCGTCAGTCAGACCGAATGCACGACCCATCAACGGAATGAGCCATTCCACGATGTTTTTCACAGACAATGGATTGCCATTAAGGCATCCAGGGAAATCTTGCTGCTCTCAAAATAAATCCGTCACGAACAGAATCAGGGCAGATCAAAAATGAACGAGGTCTGCAGGCGGTGTGCATCGCCTGTCCCGCCGCCGACATCTTCCTTGGTTCCATACAGATACTCAACACCGATCTTGACGTTCTCGATCGGATTCCAGATCAGGTTTGCCGCCAGGTAAGTCGTTTGCTTAACATCGGTGGCAGCCTGGAAGGTCGAGGTTTGGAGCGTATTTTCCGCGTAGGTGAAGTTGGAACTCAGCTCGTCATTCCAGTCATGGGTCAGACCGACCATCCAGCCGAACATGGGTAACAGATCACCCTTATCTGCGGCTGTCGGCGCGGCATCAGGCAGGGAACGATAACTGCCGATTCCTTCACCGAAAACGATCTGTGAATAGACCTTGGTGCGTTCAGTAATCAGCCGCACTCCAGTGAAGTTGAAGCCATAAGCGAAGCTGGTAATTACATCCTGCCCCGTCGGCTGGAAGCCGACGACACGATAGAGCCCCGCAACCTGGTACTGACCGCAGTCATTTTCGTAACGCAGTCGGGTGACAAAATCGGGGGAGGGACTGCGGGGTTCACCTGTGATTCCCTGGGGAGGCTCGATAATAAAATTCGAATCTTCGACAGAGACCGCGAACGTTGTATTGTCATTGAATACTCTCTCTGTCCAGCGGACCTGGGCCTGCCTGCGGTTCACGGCAGAGACAGAGCCTTCGAAGTCGAGTGTTGCAGGAGCAGCTGCCACGTCGGTGAATGTTGTCCAGGTCTGTCCCACCAGCAGTGATCCGGACTGACCGAAAGCATGCCTTAAGCGAAAACGGTTGCCGTCACTGAAGAAGTCACCTTCCACGTAGACACGAACCAGACGGCCGTTCGTCAGCCAGCGGGTATCAAAACTCAAGCGAGACTGCCGCGCATGAAACCGGGCATTCGTTCGATGCGGGGCACCGATGGGAATGTCAGTCGTCACAAACGAGTCTGTCGAATCGATAGGATCGAAATCGTAGATGAAATCGGCTTTGACAAAGCCACCGATTTTCATCGCCGCTTCTTTACCAAAGATAATTAATCCGTCGGAGAACGAGGGGGCCGCGTAGAGATCCAAACCGACATTAAACTGGCGGGCATCTGTGATATAGGGGTCCGCCAGGAGCTCCGGATTGACCTCGCCGCTGCCTACCCCCATGGTCAGCGGCGGCACTATCGCCTGACTGGACTCGCGCTCATCCGGAAGCGGACTACTGTCTGTGTTATTCGACTCATCCAGCGAGATATTCACCCGGCCGGGCTCATCCGTCATCACTCCCGGTGGAAAGGGCTGATCGACGGACAGATACGGATCGTAAGCGGATCGCGCAGCAGGCTCCGGTGGCAAAGTCCGACTTTGTGCCCCGACTGTGGCGGGAACAACGGTCAGTGCCAGCAGCAACGTACAGGCAAGCTTCGTATTCCAGTGCATGGGATGTGAAGTAGAAGAATTGGATTTTGAGCTGAGAGGGTTGAGGAGAGGCAGATTTATAGCAGAAACCCTAAAGTGTGAAAACCTCGGTTTGCAGCGGGAGCACCACACCCAGACACCCATATCTGATTACATGACATGCACTTACGACTCGCCGCCAATTGTGATCATGGCTTGCGTTCTGTTAATTTATCTGACTATGATGGACGCCAGGACTTGCGTCTGATTCAAATCAACCTGCTGGAAAGACCGCCATTATGCTGAAACTGATCTACCTGCTGTTGCTGGCAACTCCCCTGCTCTGTACGGAAACCTCTTCTGCTGCAGAGGTCATCAATGCAGGCGTCGGCGGAAATCGCAGTTCACAACTGCTAAAGCGACTGGAGCGGGATGTGCTCTCGAAGCAGCCGACCGTGGTCGTGCTGATGGTGGGTACGAATGACCGGCTTAACTCGGGAGGCTTTATTGACATCAAGGCGTACCGCAAGAATGTGGTATCGCTGATCGATCAGATTCAGTCAGGCGGTGCGAAGGTTGTCCTGATGACGCCCCCCACCTGTATTCCAGAGCTCCTGTTTACCCGTCATGACCACACAAAGTACGCCGACCAGGCCCCAAAAGTACGCATGCAGGAAGTTCGAACCGTACTGCTGGACCTTTCGCGTCAAAAGCAGATCCCGGTAATCGACTTTCATAACTATCTGATCGACCACAAAATCGCAGACGCTTCAAAAACCAGCGTCATCCGTAACCCGGCGAACAGCGGCGTCAAAGATGGCGTGCATCTGACACCAGCCGGTTATCAGCTGCTGGCCAGACTCGTAGCAGAGAAACTGAAAGCAGAGCAATTGGATATCACAAAGGTAATCTGTTTCGGTGACAGCCTGACCAAAGGATCTAAACAGGCGAACTACCCGGCTTATCTACAACAGCTGCTTTCAGACAAATAAATCAACCGAGATCAGTCTTCTTCCTCCGCCGCTGGTTCAGGCAGCCAGAAACAGGCGATCGATCCGATCAGGTAAACCGCCAGAGCGACGCAGGCCGCTGCGAGTGCCGTCGACTTACTCGGCATCAGCGGAGTCAATGTTGTCGTCACCAGGGCAGCCGAAGTACCAATCATGCGGCCGCCGATATTGGCCGCGAAGCTTTCCCCGGTACCTCTTAAGTGCAGCGGATAGGCGCGGGGCAGATAGTTCCCCCAGAAGCTGAACTGGGCAATCGTCACCAGCCCGGCAAAGAAAATGCCCCACTTCAGCAGCTCCAGGTTATCGCGGGCCGGGAAGAGATACACCAGCGGAATCAGGATCAGGCCGGGAATCTGAAACAGACGCATCAGTCCACGACGACTGACAATCCAGATGGCACACACGGCGAACAGGAAGCGTCCTGTCAGACCGCCGATCTCCTGGTAAAAGTTAACCTCGGCGGCGGTAGATTGTTCGATCTTCTTCTGGACGGGCACCGGCTTCCCCGCAGTCATCTCTTTGACCTGCGGCAACGAGGGGACGATGCGCGGCGTATGCTGCAGGGCACCAAAGGCAGCCCCGTAACTGCAGGCGAACATGATGGTCGTCACGATAGTTGTACGGCGATACCGGGGTGAAAAGAGCTCCGCGATACTGGGGCGTTTCAATGTCCCGGCGTTTTTCTTTTTCTCCCATTCGGGAGACTCCGGCAGGAACGGACGAATGATAATCAGCGGCAACGCTGGAATGACACCGGAAATCAGTGTGTACCGCCAGGCTTCATGTCCGCCGGCGATCGCGGGGAACTGGTCTCCGTATTGTAATGCAAGCCAGTTGGCACCGGTCACCAGCAGTCCGCCGAATGAGGAGAACGCCTGTGTAAAACCAAGTACGGCTTCACGCCGTTTCGGATCAGGAAACAGTTCTGCCAGCCAGGCGACCGCCGCAACGAATTCCACACAAACGCCGATAAAGGTCGTACAGCGGAGGACGATCAGCATTTCGATTGAAGTCACAAAGGCGGCCGCACAGGCTGAGAAGGCATAGAGCAGGATGCTTCCCACCAGTACCCTGCGGCGGCCCAGCAGGTCCGTCAGATAGCCGCCCAGTAATCCGAAGACGCCGCCCACCATAGCCGGCAGAAAGAAGAGCATGCCGACCCAGTATTCAAACTGCGGGGTACCCGGACTGGCACCGACCAGTTCCTGCAACGCGGGACGAACAATCAGGGGAAGCATCAGCAGTTCGTAGATGTCAAACGCAAAGCCGATGGATGCGATAATGCAGATCAACCACTGCGTACGGGTAAACCGGGGGCTCATACGGAAGGCTCTCTTTCTGATCAGGGAGGGATTGGGCAGTAACAGGTACTGGCGAGATGGCAGTCAGGTCACTCAGCTGGTGACAGAAGAGAGCTTCCCTTTACCGGGAACAGCAAAGGAAACTACCGGAGAGCCCACGAACTCAGACCGCAGATTAATCCCCGCGGCTGGCTATTCGTTTCGATCGCGGCGAAATTATTTTCAGGAAATCAGAAAACGTCAACTCATGCGAGGGTGGGAAAATTAAATATTTATTCCAGAGGGGTTCACGCTGGGCGCAATAAAAAACGGCAGACTCCCGGGAAACGAAAGACTGCCGTTCTGTTTCTGGTGCTCTCAGATCAGCTCGTGAATCGGTTCGATTCCCTGATCGACCAGGTATTGAGGTGTTCCCGCCGTGTCGAAGATACGGGTTCCGTTGAGGTCGAGACCAACATTCTGGTACAGCGTGGCAAAGACTTCCTGGAATTTTACAGGGCGATCTTCGGCGTATTCCCCTTTGCGGTTGGTACGGCCAATGACCTGGCCGGCGTTCATGCCGCCTCCGGCGAGCATGGCACAGGAGACGCGGGGCCAGTGATCGCGGCTGTTGTTTTTATTGATCTTGGGCGTACGTCCGAATTCACCCCAGACCACGACCGAAACGTCTTTGTCGAGCCCCCGTTCATGCAGATCGGTCACCAAAGCTGCCAACCCCTGGTCGAGACGTGGGAACTCTTCACGCGACTTGGGGAAGTTCATCCCGTCCGGACCGTGCCAGTCCCAGCGACTGTAATTCAAGGACACGAATCGCGCGCCTGCTTCGACCAGTCGGCGTGCCATGCAGAAGTTTTCGATCATAGGGGGAGCACCGTCCCGCTGGAATTTCTCACTACTTTCCCCGTAGCGGGCGAGGATCTGGGGATCTTCCTTGGACAGGTCCAGGGCATCCGCGAGCTTGGAGGTTGTGAGAATATTCATCGCCTGCTGCGAGTAGACATCCATGCTTTCCATGAGACCGCTGGTGTCAGCATCACGGCGGAAGGAATCGAAGGCTTTCTGCAGTTTTACCCGGTCGCGTAATCGCTCGAGTGTGATTCCCTGCAGGATCATATTGTCTGGTGAACTACGTGCCTTGCGGCCCACCAGATTGAAGGGAGCATAGGGTACGCCCAGAAACCCACCGGTTCCCGGTTCACCCCAGGTACCATTACCCGTCTTGTACATCAGGGCGACATGCGCGGGGACCGCTGAATTGACGGGGCCCTGCAGCTTGGAGACAAAGGCACCGGCAGCGGGCCAGCCTCCGGGGGGCTGGCGACTTCCAAAGGTTCGCCCCGTCATACATTGATAAGCATCGTGTCGGCCGTCGGCATCAGAGATTGTACGGACGGGGATGAACTTATCCATCATGCTGGCCATGCGTGGGAACAGTTCGCAGATTTCCACGCCGGGTACGTTGGTCTTGATGGGAGCAAATTCGCCGCGGATTTCTTTTGGCGCGTCCGGCTTGGGATCCCAGAGATCGATGTGCGACGGCCCGCCGGGCAGATAGATATTGATGATCGCTTTGTGATTACTGCCGGTCTGGCTGTCGGCCTCAGCACGCATGGCACCGGGGAGTGATATCCCCCCCAAGGCCATTCCACCAATTTTCAGAAAGCTGCGGCGCGAGACGCCGTCACAAAAGGTTCCATTTTTCGCGGTCGGTTTACCCAGAATTGTCAGCATCGGATCACTTCCCTGGAGGCGATGATTTGCGGCACAATCAAATCAACATAAATACACGTTGATATGATAGCACGCCCGAATCAGGGACGCAAACCGAATCTGACTGTGTACAGAGAATTAACGAATGCTGATAAGAAGGTCAGCAAGGCTCTTTTCAGCGCTCCACGAGCGCTTCGGTTTCTGACTCGCAGGACTCGTCTTCGGCCGGGAGTTCCAGCTGATACAGGTCGCTGTCGCTGACGGTATAGTGAGGAGCCGGGATCGGTTCTGGTGTGGGGAGTGGCTGCTGGTTGTCCTTCGAACCGAACAGGGTCAGAGAGACCACTTTCATGAAGCCTTTCCAGGAAGAGAAGGTCTGGTCGACTGCCGTTGGTTCGTGTCCGCAGTGCACCATACAGTCCCGGCATTTTTCGTTGCCGCTCTTACGGCCATATGCTTCCCAGCTGGTGGATGACATCAGCTCTTCGAACGTCTCGGCGTAGCCCTCTTCCAGCAGATAGCAGGGTTTCTGCCAGCCGAAGATGTTGTAGGTCGGGTTACCCCAGGGGGTGCATTCCAGTTCCCAGTTCCCTTTAAGGAACTCGAGAAATAATGGGGAATGATTGAACTTCCAGGCCTTTTTCGGGGCGGACAGAATCCGGCGGAACATGGAAACCGTCTGATTCCGTTTGAGAAAATGCTCCTGGTCGGGGGCTTTTTCGTACTGGTATCCCGGGGAGAGCATCATGCTTTCGATGCCCAGCTCGGCCAGTTGATCAAACATCTGCCGCACGCGTTCCGGATCGGCATTGTTGAACAGGGTGGAATTGGTTGTGACCCGGTGCCCTGCTTTCACAGCGGCTTTAATCGCGCTGATCGCTTTATCGTAGATTCCTTCACGACAGACGGCAGCATCGTGGTCTTCCTTGATGCCATCCAGGTGAATGGAAAATGTGAGATACTTCGAAGGAGGATAGTTTTCCAGGTGTTTTTCGAGCAGAATCGCGTTCGTGCAGAGATAGACGAATTTCTTACGAGCAACCAGGCCCGCAACGATTTCCGGCATCTGGGGGTGCAGCAGCGGTTCACCGCCGGGGATTGAAACAATCGGAGCACCGCACTCTTCGACTGCCTGGAAGCACTTTTCGGGGCTCAAATTCTGCTTGAGAATATTCGCGGGGAACTGAATCTTCCCACAGCCGGCACAGGCCAGGTTGCAGCGGAACAAGGGTTCCAGCATCAAAACCAGGGGATAGCGTTTGACGCCTTTGAGTCGTTGCGTTACGACATATTTAGCTACAGTCCACATCTGGGAAAGGGGAACACCCACAGTCGCCTCCATGTTGCGAAAAATTCTAAATCCGTTCAGAATAGAGGTTTCATAGCAGTTTTCAGAAACGCTGTCACCCCCAATTCGCGCGTATCTCGCAATCCAGCAAAGAGTTATTGAAGGTTTAACCCGGTCCACATGAAAATCGCCAGCCTGAAGGCTTATCGCATCCATGTTCCGCTGAAGCGTAAGGTGACGCACGCTTCATACAGCAGGACGGAATCGGAGTCGATTCTGGTCCGCTGTGAGCTGGAGGATGGCACCGTGGGCTGGGGGGAATCTGTGCCCCGTCCCTACGTGACCGGGGATACCGCCGATTCGGTTCTATCACAATACCAGGCGACCGATTTTCGGCCGCTGACGGACTGGCGGTGGGACAGTGCCGCAGAAATGGTGTCACTTTGTCTCTCTTTGAAGTTCGCAGCGCCCCCTGATGGACCAGCCGCATATGAGTCACGGGGCTGCCTGGGAAATGCCGCCCGCTGTGCGATGGAATTGAGCCTGCTGGATGCGGCAACCCGCTCTCTCAATGTTCCCATCGCGGAAGTGCTGACGTGTCTGGATGAGGATCAGACACTGACTCAGCAGCTTCCCGAAGTGCGTTACAGTGCCGTACTGACCTCGATGAAACCGGTCAAACAGACTCTGTTGTCTCTGCTGTATCGACTGACGGGCTTTCGTCAGTGTAAAGTCAAAGTTGGTATGCCCGGCTGCGACGATCTGGCACTGCTGCGAAAAGTCCGCCGTCTGACAGGCCGCCGCATGGAACTGCGGATTGATGCCAATGAAGCCTGGACCCGCTCCGAACTGGAAGCATACGATGCGGCTTTCAGTTCACTGGAAATCCAGTCGATCGAACAACCAGTGGCCCATTCTTCCCTCACGGACCTGAAGGGCATTCACGGACAATTGAAAGCCTGGGTGATGCTCGATGAGTCATTGTGCAGCTATCAGGATGCAGAACAGGCGATTACCGAGGGGTACTGTGACGCCTTCAATTTACGGATTTCCAAGCTGGGTGGCCTGATCCCCACGTTTCAGATTGCCCGTCTCGCACAGCAGGCGGGGATCCATTGTCAGCTGGGATGCCAGGTGGGAGAGACAGGCGTTCTCTCGGCAGCAGGCAGGCATTTTGCCAGCCATATCAGGGGAATCGAGTTTCTGGAGGGGAGCTTTGATCGCTATCTGCTGAGACAGAACATCATCAATGAGGAGATCTCGTTTCAATGGGGGGGCAAAGCTCCCGCGCTGAAAGGACCGGGGTTGGGTGTCACTGTGAATGCAGAGCGTCTGTCACAATTCATGCAGCAGGAAATGCAACTGATCTGATACGATCAGGGAATCAGGAAGACGAGGCCGGTGACGGTTAAGCTCTCAAACAGAGCACCGCGAGCACTGAGCGGAAGCCGTTCAACCTGATAAGGGGGGCAGTTCCCTGGTTTTTCATAGCCGAGAGTATACTGGCACTCATACAGCGGATAAGCACCAATCATATAAGGCAGTGCGGGAATGCGACCAAAGAAACGACCGGCGGAAATGAATGGTTGAATCGCAGGACCGTAGTTATAGCCATACCGCTCGAGATAAGGTTCTTCGAAGTAGAGCGGATTGTGTGGAACCGCTGCTGCAACCCAGTCTTTATTCATGAGCTGCCAGTCGCGGGTGGTGCCCATCGTCACTTTTTCCGCAGGGATGTCAGCCAGGTGTTCGGCTGCCGTGTTGGTCGGCAGATCGCCTGTGGGTGGTTTGGTATTCAGAGTGAGCGACGTTAAAGGCTTCAGCCCCAGCTCCACCAGACGGGGTGCTTTCTTTGCGGCAGGAGGATTCGCCGGTGCTGGCGTCATTGGTGTATCGGGTGCAGGCGGTACAGGAGCCGGTTGTGTCTGCTGCTGAATAAAGTGAAATTCTGGTTCTTCCGTAGTCGTGATCACTGGCTTCTGAGCAACAACGGGAGTTTCTGGCTCTGGATCGACAGCTGATGCTGGCTGAGGGAAACGGATTCCTGTCAGCTCGATCGGCTGGAAATCCTTTGTTTCATCGAATTCGATGGTGAGTTCTCGTGATTCCGGCAACGGAGGCAGCTCAACGGGTTTGGAAACCGGTTTCGGACTGGATTTCTCTGAAACCTGGAATTTATTGAAGCCGGTAATCGTGATCTGGTCAGATTTTACGTCGTCATGCGTCTTATCTGGTGATGACTGTCTGCGGGAGGCTGCGGCTTGCGCGAGTGCAGACATTTTCACTTTGTCATATTCGGGAGCGACTGAGAAATGCGCGCCGTGATTGACTGCACAACCGCTGAAAATCAGACAGCTGAGACAGAGCAGTAATCGAGACGATTTGACGGGCAACCGAACCAAAACAGGCGCTCCAGTGAATAAACAATTGATATCACATAACTTAAGAACTGTATATCAGATACGAATTCGTAGAAACAGGAGTACTCATTCTCAGTTATCGGCTCGGGGAGTGGACCGGGGACATCAGTGTCTGTCTGAGTCGTAAGGTCATTGCAAACCCCCCAGTCATTCAGAGAATCCAGTATTCAGCCTAAATCATATGGACATACAGTTACCTTCTGGAGGTGATTCACGTTATTCACCTCACTTTCATACTGATTCTTCGATTTGTACTCGAACAACGTTCGTATTTTATCAGTTCCTATACGTAGGAAGATTAGTCCGGTTAAGGCACGCTGATCAATCATGACTGGAGTCGCGGTTCAGATAACATGATTAAAACGGCTGTATTACTTATGAAGACAGCAGCTTTCCATTTTTGACAGATGTTTCTGCTCCGTTAAAAATGATTGACATACCTTTTAGTGAGCAAAGATAATGTGGGGAGTTTTTCTGCAATACCACAGACCTGATCGCAGGTGCACATGTCGGCCAGGGGTAACGTGGTTTTCGCAGAAATGCAGGGCCGGTGTGCGTAAAACGCTCCCTGTTTGTGTTCCCCTCTACTGTATTGCCTCTTGAATGGTATTCGCGAACTCATGCCATTAATTTTCTGTGCATTACAAGGAACTCGAAGGAGCATCTCAACGTGCGATTTTTAGAATGGCTGAATCGATGCCTCGGCAAGACTCCTCCTGCCCCCAATCTCGAGTTCAATTCGCTCCGCGCCGACAGTCACGCAGGACTGGAACTGGTGCGTCTGGAAGAACGTATCGTTTTGAACGTAGATGCTGGCCTCTCAGGTGCTGCCAGCGATGTTCTACAGATTAACCTTGATGCTGCCAACGATGAAGCGACCGTCTCCGTCGTTGATGGCGGCGCCACGATTCAGGTCGACGATGGCCTGGGCCTGCCCGACAGCATCATGCAGTTTGATGCCACCCAAATTAACTCCATTCTCGTTACGGGCGTCGATACATCACAGTCAATTCAATTCCTGGGCCAGAATGACCTGATTATCCCCGACTCCCTGGATCTGACCGGTTTTACCGGCGATGTGAAAATCGGCATTGAAATCCAGGTTGGAACCGCTGGTGCTCCTGACTTCAGTACCCAGTCTACGGTCACCTACCAGGGACAGTACGACCGGGTCGGAGACCAGTTGAATGTCTTATTGCAGAATCAAATCGGCGCTGATGATTCGTTTGCCGTGCAAATCAATGGCAATGACGTCGAGCTTCTCGATCGAAACAACGCGAATGCCCTGCTGTTTTCCACTTCCCTGTCCGGATTGAATTCGATCCAGATCCAGGGAGCCGATGGTGAGACCGATCTGCTCGCACTCAATTACGGCGATGCACAGCTGACTCAGCTTTCAATCTCTTTTGACGGTGGTCTGGGAGGCAACGACGCGCTCGAATTCTTCGGGGGCACCTTTGATACCGTTACTCACAATCTGACAGGTCCGGGTGCTGGTGCCGTCGATTTCAGCGGAAATGCGATCACGGAAATCAGCTATACCGGTCTGGAACCGGTGTTTGGCGGAAGTAACACGGCCAACAACATCGTCATCAACCTGCCCACTGCCACGACCGATGCGATCCTGGAAAATGCCGCTCTGCCGGGAGAAATGCAGATTCGCAGCCTGAGCAGCAGCTTCGAACTGACTACCTTCGCTTCTCCTGCAGACTCCCTGCAAATCACCACTGCCGGTGGTGCGTCGATTGTTGAACTCAATTCCTATGACGCCAGCTTTGCCCCCACCGATCTGATTCTGTCTGGTCAGGCTGGTGACACCTATCAACTCGCCGGTAGTGACCTGCTCGACGACAGTGTCGCGCTGACTCTTTCCGGTGGCGCCACACTCGATCTGGGCAGCTTCGATGAAACCGTCGCACAGTTCACACTGGAAGATGGTACCGTCATCGCAACCGGGGGCGTCTTGATGTCCCAGTCCGATCTGGATCTCCGCTCCGGCAGTGTGAAAGCTCAATTGAACGGGAACAACCTCATCAAGAACGGTTCGGGAACTGTCATCCTGGATGCGTTAAATGGCTACACCGGGTCGACCACTGTCAATGACGGTACCCTGCAACTGGCCCAGTCAGCTGCGATTCCCAATACATCCAGCATCGATCTGACGTCTGCAACCAGCGTGCTGGATCTGAACGGGTTCTCTGTCTCACTCACGTCGCTGACCGGAACGGGGAGTGTGCTGCTGGGAGGTCCTGCCGGTTCGCTGACACTGAATCAGGCGATTTCGACCTCAGCCACGTTTGCTGGAGACATCTCCGGTGACGGAAGCCTGACGATCGCTGGTGCGGGGGAAGTCATTCTTTCCGGAAGCAGCTCGTTTACGGGTGCCACCAACGTGCAGGACGGCGTTCTCAAAGTTGAGGGGACCCTGGCGACATCGGAAGTGATCGTCGCGACCGGCGCCACCCTGGGTGGTTCCGGCAGCATCTCAGCGCCCGTGACCATCAATGCCGATGCAGCTCTGGCACCGGGTTCCAGTCCCGGAGTTCTCAGTACGGGCGACCTGACACTCGACGCAGATGCGGATCTCAATATTGAAATCAACGGAACTAATGCTGGATCAGAGTACGACCAGATCCAGGTGACCGGTGAAGTCGATCTGACCGGAGCAACACTGAATATCAGCAGTTCTTTCACGGCCGCCGCCGGTGACCAGTTCCTGCTGATTGACAATGATGATGTCGATGCAGTCACAGGTAATTTCGCCGGACTGGCCGAAGGGACCTTATTCAATTTCAACGGCAACCAGGTCTATATCACTTATCAGGGCGGAGATGGCAACGATGTTGTGTTGACGGTCAATTCACCGCCGTCAGCAGGTGATCAGAGCTTTTCCGTTGATGAAAATACAGCGAATACGACATCTGTGGGAACAATCGTCGCTGCTGACCCAAACGTACCGCCAGGAAGCCTGACTTTCAGCCTGACGGGCGGATCGGGGCTAACCGCCTTTAACGTCAGTGCAGACGGCGAGATTACGGTTGCCGATGTCAATCAGCTGGATTATGAAACAACGACTTCGTTTGGACTTGAGATTCTGGTTACCGATGATACCGGGGCGACCGACACGGCAACAATTACGATTAATCTCAATCCGGTCAACGACAATACTCCGATTGTGAACAATCAGCTTTTGAGTGTCGATGAAAACACGGTCAATGGCACCAACGTTGGAGCAGCAATCCCTGCCAGTGATGACGACTTGCCGAATGACAGTCTGACTTTCTCTAAAACCGGCGGGACAGGAGCGACTGCTTTTGATATTTCTTCTAGCGGTCAAGTCACAGTCGCTGATCAGAGTCTGCTTGACTACGAAACCACGACCTCTTTCGACCTGGATATCCTGGTCACTGATGGAGCCGGTGCAACCGATACGGCAACAATCACGATTAATCTCAATCCAGTTAATGACAATGCTCCAGTCGTACTCAATCAGATCAGGAGTATCGACGAGAACTCAACCAATGGAACTTCTGTCGGCGCTGTAATCGTTGCTTCAGATGATGATCTGCCAAATGACACGTTGACATTTACAGAAGTCGGTGGCAGTGGCGCTGCAGCGTTTGACATTTCTCCCAGTGGTCAGATTGTCGTTGCTGACCAGAGCCTGCTCGACTACGAAACAACAACGTCCTTCACTCTGGACATTCTGGTGTCGGATGGTGCGAATGCAACCGATACGGCGACGGTGACTATCAATCTGAATCCGCTGAATGACAATGTTCCGGTCATCGCCAACCAGACGCGCGAAGTCGATGAGAACGCAGCCAACGGCACATTGGTCGGCGCGGTGATAGTTGCCAGCGATGCTGATCAACCGGGAGACACACTGACCTTTACCGAAGCGGGAGGTACAGGTTCTGCCGCGTTTGATATTACCTCTACGGGGCAGATCATTGTTGCTGATCAGAGTCTGCTCAACTTCGAAACCAATTCCAGTTACACACTGGACGTGATTGTCGATGACAACGCGGGTTCGACCGCCACCGCGACTGTGACGATCAACCTGAATGACCTCGTGGAAAGCATGGTTGTGACTGCCGGCGACTGGTCCAGCAATGACATTACGATCATTCGGGACGGCAGTCAGTTGCGCATCCTGGAAACGGGCACTTCCAACGAGATCGTGCCTTCACATGAGTTCGATAAAGTCTCCAGTATTATCATCACCGGAAATGGATCCGATAATACCGTGCGGCTGGATATGAGCGTCGACACCATTCTGCCACCGAGCGGCATCAGCATTAATGGTGCGGGTGGATCGAATACGCTGGTCAGTGCCGACCAGACGACCGACTGGCTCATCAATGGTTTGAATTCCGGCAGCCTGCTCTCCGGCGCCGTCAGTTTCAGCAACGTGGAGAATCTGACAGGTAACGCGGGGGCCGACACGTTCACCTTCCAGGATGGCGGACAGCTTACCGGTACCCTCAGCGGGGGTGACGGAACGGACCACATTGACTTCTCTGCTGTGACCAGTGCTGTGACTGTCGATCTGCAAACCAGCAGTGCCTCGGGCGTGAATCTGTTTAATACGATCGAAAACCTCAGTGGTGATGACACACAGGATACCATCAGTGGACTGAGTGCAGGCACCACTTACCTGATCAATGGTGTCAACCAGGGATCGGTCTCCGGGATTGACTTTGATGGTTTCAATCACCTGGCTGGATCGACAGGCAGCGACACATTCCAGTTCAGCGGTAGTGGCCAGATCACAGGCAGCATCGATGGCCTGGGCGGCGGTGACATCCTGGACTATTCAGCGTCCACATTCAGTCTCGATCTCGCTCTGTCAGCAGCAGGATCAACGGATGGCTTTACAGGGGTGGAAGCTTCCACGGTAGCTGATTTTGATAATATCGACACGATTCAGGGGAGCAGTAATACTGATGCCCTGGCAGGGATCAATGCGTCTGCAGTCTGGTCGCTGGATGGCACGAATAAGTACACAGCATCAAACACGCTGAACTTCAGTGATTTTGAGAATCTGACCGGAGGAACCGACGTTGATGAGTTCAACATCAGCGGCAGTCAGTCTTTGAATCTCTCAGGTAATTCCGGAAACGATGTCTTCGCTTTTGCCGATGGCGCAACCCTGACGGGAACAATTGACGGTCAGGCGGGTGCCGACCAGATCGATTTCAGTGCCCTGACCTCTTCGATTGACGTGATTCTGACGGCCAACGGAACCTTTGACGGGTTCCAGGGAACCGAGGCGTCGATCAGTGGCGGGTTTGACAATATCAACAACATCGCAGCAGGATCAGGAGCTGCCGACAAACTGACCGGACAGAACGCGGCCGCTACATGGTCGATTCAGCCGGCGAGCGTCTACGGCAGCGGGACTTCCCTGTCCTTCTCCAGTTTTGAAACCCTCCAGGGGGGCAATGATGTTGACCAGTTCAACATCAACGGTTCGCATACGCTCGACCTGCTGGGTGGTCAGGGCGCGGATGTCTTCCGCTTCAGTAATAATGGATCCACGCTGAATGGAACCATCGATGGTGAAGACGGCGAAGATCATTTGAACCTCGACACCTATTCTTCCGATTTGAACGTCACGCTCAGCGCACTCGGGGGAATTGACGGCTTCGATGGCAGTGAATCTACCAAGTCCGTCAGCTTCGCGAATATCGACGTCCTCACCGGGGGCAGCGGCAGTAACACTCTGACGGGTATCGACAGCGCCGCCACCTGGACACTGAACGGCGTCAACACTTATAACAGCACCAACACACTGACCTTCAGTAACTTTGTGAACCTGACCGGTGGCAGTGCCGCCGACAGTTTCCAGGTCACACCGAATGCGGAAGCCTTTAACATTGTCGGCGGTGACCCAATCAGTAACCCGCTGGGTGATGAACTTCACGTGGATACTTCTGCAGCCGGAACGGCAGTCGTCTCAAACAATGGGGACGGCTCAGGATCGGTTACCGGCAGCTTCCCCACCGTGACTTACAGTGAAATTGAAAACTTCACGATTACGGGTGCCGTCGACATTGAACTGCAGGGAACTGCAAACGCTGATGACATTGAAATTCTGGTCAACGGTTCGGACATCGAATACCGTCTGGGTGGAACATTGATCGGCACCAGTGCTCTTTCAGGTACGACTTCAATCACAGTGAAAGGCGGGGATGGCGATGACAGTCTGACCATCGATGCTGCTCTCGCTGCGGCCGGGATCACTGTCGATTACGATGGCGAAGGCCAGGACTCGACCAGTCCGGGGGATGTGCTGAACCTGCTGGGGACGACCACTTCTGTTGAGTATTTCTTTGTTGACAGCAACTCCGGTTCGATCCGCATTGATGGTGCAGGCACTGATTTCATCACCTACAGCGGCCTGGAACCGATCACCTCAACGATCAACACGACCAACGTGACCCTGAATTACAGTGCGGTCGCGGAAATCATTACGATCAGCGATGCCGGCGGTGGGCAGACCACCGTCACTTCGACAGCCGGCGAACTGCTGACGTTTACCAACCCGGATGGCCTGCTGACGATCAATACAGGCAACGGCGCCGACCAGATCGAACTGAATTCACTGGCTAGCGATTATACCGCTTCACTGACGATCAACGGAGAAGGTGCAGCAGACACCCTGAACGTTAATGGCAGTCTGACTTTCGACGCCGGGAAAAACGTGGAACTGAATGTCGAGTCGATTACCGTTGCCAATGGTACGGTGATGACCGCAGCCAGTATCGCCTTCAACGCTGACACTGTTGACCTGGATGGTGACCTCGTCGCAGCGACTGTCTCCGGTGATGCTGCAACCGTGAATGTACTGGGATCAGCCGGAGATGCCGATATC
Source organism: Gimesia benthica (assembly GCF_009720525.1). Taxonomy (NCBI): domain Bacteria; kingdom Pseudomonadati; phylum Planctomycetota; class Planctomycetia; order Planctomycetales; family Planctomycetaceae; genus Gimesia; species Gimesia benthica. Next base: position 7,852,200 of record NZ_CP043930.1, on the reverse strand, counting down.
CAGGATGCCGTCGATGTGGCAGGTACCGGTGGTATCATCAACATTGCCGCCGGTATCTATCATACAACGGGCACACTGGAAATTGATGAATCGGTCTCACTGATCGGAGCCGGTAAAGACGTTGTCGAAATCCGCAAGGCGGGAGCCCCGACGAATACTTTTGACATCGCCGTGAATATCAGTGCGAACAACGTTTCTATCTCGGGTGCCCAGTTGGGCTGGGAGACGCACACCTCGGCCACTGATTATCGAGGCTATGTGGTTTACACGAATGCAGACAATACTACATTGAACAATCTGCTTTTCGGTGATAACTATCGTAGTGCCGTCGTCTTTGAGGGAGCGAATAACCTGGAGGTCTCCGACTCCATATTCGAAGGAAATTACGGCCGCGCCGCGATCCGTGACGGGGACGGAGGCAGCGGTGAAAACTTCCTGATTACGAGGAATGAATTCCGTGAAAACCATTTCCGCTGGGGACCCATCGCGATTGGACCACAGGGGACCTTCGGTGATCCCAACAACCATGCCTTCAGTGGTGAGATCTCCTTTAACTACTTCGGCAATGGTCTCGAAGCGGGTGCTTTCCAGGAAGCGGGCGACCAGAACTATACGGTCACGATCACCAACCGGGGAATGACGGCCGACGGAATCGACATCAATCACAATACATTCGACTGGCAGGATTCCTCCACGACGAACTCAAACGGGATCTATGCACAGCCCGGGGGAATCTATTTCGATCCATCTCTCGCGGTACCAGCGAATTCGGTGAATATCACCAACAATATTTTCAATGGTTTCAGCTACGAAGGACCACAGCCTTCCGCTACGATTCCCGCCTGGGATCCGACGGGCGGCGTCTTCGGCGGTGCCCTGGAATTTGACGGCGTCGATGATTTCGGCCTCTTCCAGTCGGCGAACTTCGATGTAGGAGAATCCGGCACTCTCAGCTTCTGGGTGAACATGGATGACCAGGGACGCCGCAACCAGTTCTTTGAAGGTCCGAATAACGGGGGCATGGAGTTCCAGTACCGCACGAACGGTGGTGGTCAGTTCTTCGGCAGCCCTAATCGTAATGACGGAAACGGCAATACCTACATCATTCAAAATGGTGGTGCGGGCGGGACGACCGGAGTCTGGCAGAACATCCAGTACACCTGGGATTTCAATGGCGGTGTCAATCCGGAAATGCACCTCTACATCAATGGTGCCGAGGTCGGTTATCTGAGTGGAACATACGATTCCAATCTTGCCCAGTGGACTGCGACTGTAAGTACCATCAATGAAATGATGAACGTCGGACGCGACCCGGGTGACAGTAGCCGCTTCTTTGACGGCAAGATGGACGATGTGGGCTGGTTTGATCAGGCACTCGGACAGACTGATCTGGATACAATTCGTACGACCGGCGTCAGTGCCCTGTCCGGAGATGCACGCCTGGTTGCTCACTGGGATTTCGATCAGAGTTCAGGAGACATCGCGGTTGACAATGTGAGCGGCATTCAGATGTATCTGGTCACTGATGGGATTGTGCCTTTTGGACCTGAATTCCAGGAAACGGCAGGTGTCTTTGGTGGTGCCCTCGAATTTGACGGCATCGACGATTTCGCCACCTTCCAGGATGCCTCATTCGATGTGGGTCGGAAAGGGACGTTGAACTTCTGGGTCAAGATGGATGATGTCGGGAAACGAAACCAGTTCTTCGAAGGCCCCGATAACGGGGGGCTCGAGTTCCAGTATCGAACCAACAGTGGTGGTCAGTTCTATGGCCGCACGCAGGACGGCGGAGATTACACGATCCAGGCGGGAGGCCAGTCGGTCAACGGCGGCGTCTGGACCAACATCCAATATACGTGGGATGCCGATACCGGGGAGATGCATATCTACATCAACGGTTCGGAACAACCTTATCTCTCCTCGTTCGATGAGAACCTCTCCGGCTTTGACAGCACTCATTTTACTGACACGGTCAATGGTTTAATGAATGTCGGCCAGGACCCGGGGAGCGGACGCTTCTTTGATGGTCTGATGGATGATATCGGCTGGTTTAATGATGTGCTGGACTCTACCGATCGTACAACGATCATGAACACAGGCGTTTCCAGTATGACCGGCGACTCGCGTCTGGTCGCGCACTGGAACCTGGATGATCCTTCGGGTACCGAAATCGTTTCCGGCGACAGTGGAACTAATATCACACTGTACCTGCAGGCGAATCCTCCCCTGCCACCGATTGAAGGTTTTGGTGTTATTGCACCTCTGAATGCAAATGTGACTTACAACGCCTTTAACGGGAATGACCTCGATTCGAACGTGCCCCTCGATTCGACCAATACGTTTGGCGACCCGCTGTTTGCGTATGCCAACGATCCCAATTATATCCCTACCGATTCTCTGGCAACACAATACGTTGTCGGCTTTGGTTCCTCGGCCGCCTATGGTTCCTCGGAGTTCGCGGCAGATACAAACACCAGCATACCTCACATTGGAGCCTTCCAGAACCTGCCTACTGTTTATCCAGGAATCTACGGATCTGGTGATATTGTCGTCTACGGAACGGGGGAAGACGATCAACTGGTATTGACGCTGACCGGCGAAGACACTGCCACCTTTGTGTTAACACGCGACTTCGGCGGTCCGAATGAACTGGTCCTGGCCAGTGTGTCAATCACTGACATTACCTCAATCACCTTCAACGGCCTGGGCGGTGACGATGTCTTGATTGTCAATCAGCCCGACAACCTGTTCTTCAATCCCACCGATGGCATCACCTTCAATGGGGGCACCCAGAACAACGATGGTAACTCGCTGGGAATCGCTGGCATTCTGGGGGATACGCTGGTACTCAATCACAGTGTATCTCTTGAAGCGGATTCGGTTGGTTATGTCTTTACGCCGGATAACGTGCCTGCGGAAGGGGAAGATGGCATCATCACCATTTCCGACAGCAGCATGACGGATGGTTCGACAACGATTGCCTTCACCGGCCTGGAGCCCATTCTGGATAATCTGCTGGTGGCTGATCGAGAGTTTGACTTTACTGATGCTGATGAAACGATATCTCTGTCCGATAACGGCCTGGCAGGGGACAATTATTTATTCATCGATTCCACTCTCAGTGAATCAGTGGAGTTCCTGAATCCGACCGGTTCTATCACGATTCGCACCAGTAGCGTAGGGGCTTCTGCAGGAGTCGATACAATCGAGGTCAACACTCTGGACAGCCTGTTTAATGCAGATCTGACAATCCTGGCTGGAGCCGACGATCCGGTCATCTTCCAGAGTGATGTTGATCTGGGCACTGGTAATCTCTTCGTGACTGCCGAAAGTGTGAATATCCTGGCAAATATTAATGCCGCTTCTGTCGAAATCAGTTCGTCGGGTGCAACTGGAACACCGTTCAACGGCGGTACCATCACAACAACCGGATCCCAACTCTACCATGACGCGGTCAACTTTGTCACAGATACAACCCTGATCAGTTCCGGGGGAGGCGATATTCAATTCGATGGAACCATCGACGGTGCGATTGATCTGGAAATTCAAACCTCGGGTTCAACGATCTTTAATGGCGCCATCGGCAGCAATACCGCTCTGAACAGTCTGACAACAGACGCCGGAGGCACTACGCAGATCAATGGTGGCAGCATCAACGCCACCGGAAACCTGATCTTCAATGATGACGTAGAACTGGGAGAAAATACGATTCTCACCAGCACTGGCAGCGGGGTCATCACTTTCAATCAGCGGTTAAACGGCACATATACGCTGGAACTTAACACGGATGGCGACACAACCTTCAATGGGACCGTGGGTGACACCAACGAACTGGCCAGCCTGACCACGGATGCTAACGGGACGACATTTATCAACGGGGGCAGCATTTCCACCGAAGGCGGTCAGCTATTCAACGATGCCGTGCTGTTGGGGGCCAATACGGTTCTGTCCAGTTCAGCCTCGGGATCTGTCAATTTCAAATCGACGTTGAACGGTGCCCACACACTCAACATTAACACTGCCGGATCTACGATCTTTGATGACCAGGTCGGTAATTCGGCTGCCCTGACGAGTCTGACCACCGATGCCAGTGGCTCGACCCAGATCAACGGTGGAAGTATCGAGACCACCGGTGATCAGATCTTCCATGACCAGGTCGTACTGGGTGCCAACACGATTTTGACCAGCACAAGCAGTGGTGATTTAACCTTCAACAATACCCTCAACGGAAGCTTTACACTCAATCTGAATACCGATGGAAATACGACATTCAATGGAACCGTGGGGAACAACGACGCGTTAACAAGCCTGACGACCGATGCCAACGGAACAACTAACATCAATGGAGGCAGTATTGCGACCACGGGTGGGCAGTTCTATAACGACATGGTCCAACTGGGTGCAAATACCGTTCTGTCCAGTTCAGCCAGCGGGACGATCCAGTTTGTTGAGACTCTCAACGGAGCCTACACCCTCAACGTCAATACCGACGGCACAACGATCTTTGATAACCAGGTCGGCAACTCCGCAGCCCTGACCAGCCTGACCACAAATGCAAATGGTACCACTCAGATTAATGGCGGCAGCATCAACACGACTGGTGATCAAATCTTTAACGATGATGTCGAGCTGGGAGCGAATACGGTCCTCACCAGCACCGGCAGCGGAGCGATCACCTTCAATCAGCGGTTGAATGGCACGTATACGCTGGAACTGAATACTGACGGCAACACAACCTTCAATGGCACCGTGGGAGACACTAACGAACTCCTCAGCCTGACGACGGACGCCAACGGAACAACTTCCATCAACGGCGGGAGCATTGAGACCACATTTGAGCAGATATTCAATGACGCTGTAGAGCTGGGAGCAAACACAATGCTCACCAGCAGCACGAGTGGTGCCTTGACCTTTCATGAGTCGTTAAACGGTCCCTGGTCATTAAACCTGAATACAGCAGGCACGACCACATTCAACAGCCTGGTTGGTAACACAGCAGCGCTGGCGAGCCTGACAACTAACGCCGGCGGCACTACAGAGATTAATGGCGGAAGTATTAAAACGACCGGTGATCAGATTTTCAATGACGATGTTGAACTGGGAGCAAACACTGTCCTCACCAGTACCAGCAATGGAGCGCTTACGTTTGATCAGACACTGAATGGTGCATTTACACTGGAATTGAATACCACTGGCGTGACGACTTTCAATGGCACTGTGGGTAACACTAATGAACTGACAAGTCTGACCACCGATGCCGACGGCACGACCAACATCAACGGAGGCAGTGTTGCGACCTCAGGTGGACAGTTCTATAACGACATGGTTCAACTGGGAGCAAACACGGTTCTCTCCAGTTCAGCCAGCGGAACAATCCAGTTTGCTAAGACTCTGAACGGGGCTTATACCCTCAACGTCAATACCGACGGCACGACCAGGTTTGATGACCAGGTTGGTAACTCCGCCGCATTGATCAGCCTGACCACAAATACAAACGGAACAACACAGATCAATGGCGGCAGTATCAACACGACTGGCGACCAGATTTTAAATGATGATGTCGAGCTGGGGGCGAATACAGTCCTTACCAGTACAGGTAGTGGAGCGATCACCTTCAACCAGCGGTTGAATGGTACGCACACGCTGGAACTGAATACGAATGGAGACACCACATTTAACGGGACCGTGGGTGATACAAACGAACTCGTCAGCCTGACGACGGACGCCAACGGAACGACATTTATCAACGGGGGCAGCATTGCCACCGAAGGCGGTCAGCTATTCAACGATGCCGTACTCTTGGGGGCCAATACGATTCTCTCCAGTTCAGCCTCGGGTTCGATTAATTTCAAATCGACGTTGAACGGTGCCCACACACTCAACATTAACACTGCCGGAGCCACGATTTTTGATGATCAGGTCGGTAATTCGGCTGCCCTGACGAGCCTGACCACCGATGCCAGTGGTTCGACCCAGATCAACGGTGGAAGTATCGAGACCACCGGTGATCAGATCTTCCATGACCAGGTAGAGCTGGGCGACAACACGATTTTGACCAGCACAAGCAGTGGTGATTTAACCTTCAATAATACCCTCAACGGTAGCTTTACACTCAATCTGAATACCGATGGAAATACGACATTCAATGGAACCGTAGGGAACAACGACGCGTTAACAAGCCTGACGACCGATGCCAACGGAACAACCAACATCAATGGAGGCAGTGTTGCGACCACGGGTGGGCAGTTCTATAACGACATGGTTCAACTGGGAGCAAATACCGTTCTGTCCAGTTCAGCCAGCGGGACGATCCAGTTTGTTGAGACTCTCAACGGAGCCTACACCCTCAACGTCAATACCGACGGCACAACGATCTTTGATAACCAGGTCGGCAACTCCGCAGCCCTGACCAGCCTGACCACAAATGCAAATGGTACCACTCAGATTAATGGCGGCAGCATCAACACGACTGGCGACCAGATCTTTAACGACGATGTCGAGCTGGGAGCGAATACGGTCCTCACCAGCACCGGCAGCGGAGCGATCACCTTCAATCAGCGGGTGAATGGCACGTTTACGCTGCAACTGAATACTGATGGCAACACGACCTTCAATGGCACCGTGGGTGACACCAACGAACTTGTCAGCCTGACGACGGACGCCAACGGAACGACTTACATCAACGGCGGGAGTATTGAGACCACATTTGAGCAGATTTTTAATGACGCTGTAGAGCTGGGAGCAAACACAATACTTACCAGCAGCACGAGTGGTGCCCTCACTTTTCAGGAGTCACTCAACGGCCCCTGGTCCTTAAACCTGAACACAACAGGCACGACCACATTCAACAGCCTGGTTGGTAACACAGTAGCGCTGGCGAGCCTGACAACTAACGCCGGCGGCACTACAGAGATTAATGGCGGAAGTATTGAAACGACCGGCGATCAGATTTTCAATGACGATGTTGAACTGGGCGCGAACACTGTCCTCACCAGTACCAGCAACGGAGCGCTTACGTTCGATCAAACATTGAATGGTGCATTTACACTGGTATTAAATACCGCTGGCGTGACGACTTTCAATGGCACTGTGGGCAATACCGATGAGCTGACAAGTCTGACCACCGATGCCGACGGCACGACCAACATCAACGGAGGCAGTGTTGCAACCTCAGGTGGACAGTTCTATAACGACATGGTTCAACTGGGAGCAAATACGGTTCTCTCCAGTTCCTCCAGCGGGACAATCCAGTTTGCTAAGACTCTGAACGGGGCTTATACCCTCAATGTCAATACAGACGGCACAACGATATTTGATGACCAGGTTGGTAACTCCGCCGCATTGATCAGCCTGACTACAAATACAAACGGAACAACACAGATCAATGGTGGAAGCATTGAGACCACCGGTAATCAGATCTTTAATGATGATGTCGAGCTGGGGGCGAATACAGTCCTTACCAGTACTGGCAGTGGAGCGATCACCTTCAATCAGCGTGTGAATGGTACGCGTACGCTGGAACTGAATACGGATGGCGACACAACCTTCAATGGGACCGTGGGTGATACAAACGAACTCGTCAGCCTGACGACGGATGCTAACGGGACGACGTTTATCAACGGGGGCAGCATTGCCACCGAAGGCGGTCAGCTATTCAACGATGCCGTGCTGTTGGGGGCCAATACGGTTCTGTCCAGTTCAGTCTCGGGATCTGTCAATTTCAAATCGACGTTGAACGGTGCCCACACACTCAACATTAACACTGCCGGAGCCACGATTTTTGATGACCAGGTCGGCAATTCCGCTGCCCTGACGAGCCTGACGACCGATGTGGATGGCACGACGGAAGTCAACGGTGGCACAATCACCACGACCGGCGGACAGACCTTCCACGACATTGTCTCGCTGGGAGCATCCGTGGTATTCACCTCAACTACCGTGGACGACATCACCTTCGACCAGACACTGACTGGTGGAAACGGGATTACAATCCAGATCAGTTCTACTGAAGATGTCATCTTGAAAGATGCTGTGAGCACCGATGGGGCTGTTACGGTAACCGCGGATTCCGACATCTCCGGTACCGGCAATGTGACAATGGTATCCGGGTCCAGCCTGGATGCCGGTACGGGAACGATCGACATTGATGGTGCGAACGTGCTGACGCGTTCGCTGACCACCACCAACGGAACCGCGAGTGCAATCACCATCGATGCCCATAACGGGAATGTGGTCACTCGAGATAATGGCGTGAACGCCTTGGGCGATATCACAGTTAACGCCACCGGCAGTATCACCCTGGAAGACAATGGAGTGAATACCGGTGAAGGTGGCAGCGTGAATGTACAGGCTGACGGGGATGTCATCTCGACAGGCAGCGGAATCGACACCACCAATGGTGCTGCTGCGGGAGGGAACATTGCTGTTACTTCCACCGCCGGCCAGGTCGATCTTTCCAATGGCTCTCTGCTCACCGGAGACGGAGGCAGTATTACCGTCAATGCGGTTACCGGATTCACCACACTGAATACCAGCCTCGATACAACGGCTGGCACCGGTGGAGGTTCCGTGGAAGCAAATGTTTCGAACGGAACGATGTCGATCACCGGTGGCGCTTCGACAGTCAATGGTGCCGGTTCTATTCTGCTGACGGCTAAAGGAACAACCTCCGATATTCAGCTGGACACAAACCTGACCAGCGCTGACGGCAGTATTACGCTGCTGGCGGACAATGATATCACCCTGTCGGCGACAACCAGCATTCTCAGTCAGGCGAGCGGAAGTATTACCCTGACCGCTGACAATGACGGTTCGAACGTTGGCAGTATCACCATGGCTTCCGGCAGCCGGGTCGAATCACAGGGGGGACAGATTCAAATCTCCGCTGCGGGGGACATCGCTCTCTCCGGTATTACCACGACTGGTGGCCGCGTCGATATTACTTCGACCCTGGGGGCAATCACAGACAACGACAGCACAGGCGTCAACAACGTGACCGCCAGCCAGCTCGTTCTGAATTCGAATCTGAGTATTGGCCAGCTTGCGGATGCGATCGACACTGCGATTGCCTTCCTCGAAGCAGATGCGGGAACGGGGGGCCTCTTCCTGGACAACACGGGAGCCCTGACGATTGGAGGTATCACTGCCCAGGATGGTCTGGACGCGGATCTGGACATTGTAATTCATAACACGGGTACGCTGAATGTTACGGAAACCATGCAGTCAGCCACCGGTTCTATCACCCTGGATGCGACAGACACTCTGACTGTCGACCTCGCGACGACCATCAGCACACTGGGAACCGGTGCAATTCTGCTGACATCGAACCGGAATATCAAACTAAACAGTGGCAGCAACCTGAAAACGGTCAACGGCGGTATTACACTGCTGGCCAATGACGGGGGCTTGACCGCAGGCGATTTCATCGGTGTCGAGGCAGATAATGCGACGATCTCGACTACCGGAACAGGTAACATTCTGATTACCGGCTTCGGCGGAGCGGATGTCGTGACCAGTGATCATCATGGGGTCTTCCTGCATTCCGGAACGACCGTTTCGTCCTCAGCCAGCGGAATCGATGCCGGCACGATCACCATCAATGGAACCGCGGGAGAGGGAATCAACGACAATCATGGCGTCATGATTGATGGTGCAGGCACGAATATCACGTCAACCGATGGCGCGATTGGAATCACTGGAACCACGGATTATGGTACCGGTTTTGTGCTCTCCGACCAGGCAAAGATTGTCTCGAATGGTGCGGGTGTTAATGCAGCGGACATCACCATTCTGGGAACAACGACTGCAGACCGGGACGGGGTTCAGATTACCAGCCTGATTCAATCGACGGCAGGAGCCATTTCCATCACCGGTGAATCAACGGGCGGTGGAACAACTTCACAGGGAACACTGATCGCGACGACCAACGGTATCGTGATCAATGAAAACGGCCAGATCACGATCAACGGCACTTCGAACGGTGACGACGGAATTGAGATTTCGAATGACGCAGTGGTTTCGGCCTCGGGCACCGGGAATATCGAACTGCTGGGCGAATCGACGGGCTCCGGCAGCGGAATTCACCTGGATGCCACACTGAAAAGTAATACCGGAACGGTCACCCTGACTGCAGAAGATGACCTGCTGCTGGGTAGTGTCGCTCTGATCGATTCAACCTCCGGCACCGTGACTCTCACCGCAGACAATGCATCGGGCAGTAACGGCAATCCGATTACGATGACAGACGGATCACTGATTGATGCAGGCACGGGAACCATTAACCTGACTGCAGACGGGGACGTGCTTCTGGCTGGCCTGCTGACCACGGGCACGGTCAATATTGATTCCCTGTCGGCTGCGATCAGCGATAATGGCGACAGCCATGCAGACATCGTCGCTTCCACTGCCGTTCTGAACGCCGTAACTGGCATTGGTGATGGAAATCCGCTGGAAACAGAGATCAGCACACTTTCCGCGACCGTCTCGGGAGTCGGCAATCTGCTGATTGACAATGGGATCGCCGTCGAGTTACTGGACCTGTCGACATTTGACGGTGCGATCACCGTGAATAATACGGCGAGTCTTACGGCAACTTCGGTCGTTTCACAGAACAACTCGAACAGCGACGATAACGACATCACTCTCAATGCCACCGGAACCAACAGCGACATTCTGGTCACCACCATCACGGCGACCGGTCTGGCGGACGTCATGCTGACTGCTGATGACGGCATTCTCGACACCAACGGGGCCGACTCGAACCGGATCACCGCCGATGACTTGAACATGTCATCCAGCAGTGCCGGTGGTACGCAGGACGGGATTGACGTGGATACGGACGTCAACAGCGTGACGGCTGACGTGAACACCAACGCCGGAGGCCTTCGCATCGACGAAGTGGACGGTATCACGTTGACGCAACTGACGACGTTCGACGGTTTCATCATCGTCAACGCTGCCGGGACCATTGAAGTGCTGGATGTTACTTCCACGAACAACTCATCTTCCGACTTGAACAATGGCATCACTCTGACGGCAACCGGAGTCGACAGCGATATTCTGGTGACGTCTCTGACCGCTGAGAATACGGCTGATATCACATTGAACGCCGACCGGGACGTACTCGACTCAGACAGCACCGACAGTCAACTGACCAGTGGTGACCTGCTGACGATTGTCGCTGGCCGCAACATTGGAGGTATTACGAATGTCTTCACTGCAGCTGGCTTTGATCCCCTGCAGACCAGCGTGGGCCACCTGGACCTGACCAGTGGTGACCAGATCGTGATTGACAACACGGGTACTACGCCGGAACTGATCAATCTGGATGCGGGCACAGGCACCGCGGGCACGACTTATGTCAGAGCGACCGGCGGGGCTCTGGATGCTTCCACGACCACCGGTATCAGCAACACCCAGGATACCATCAGCTTTATTTCCGATGTTTCCATCACTGTTCCGACTGGTCTGCAGACTGCAAATCTGCGGCTGGACGCACCGGATATTATCGACGCTGGTGGGGGAGCAATCGACGTTAATGCGGTAAACTCGATCCTGTTCAAATCAGGTTCCGCAGAGACTGTGAATATCACCGCACAGCAGTTCGACGGTACTGTGCTCGGATCTGATTTCGTCATCAACAACGACTCCCCTGCCCTGGAACTGGTTGACCTCAATGAAGACAACCTGAGCCTGACCGGGGGAACGGACACCAACATTTCGTTGAGTTCTGCCGGTAGTATCACTGTCAGCGACCTGGTACAGACACTGGGAACCGGTACTCTGTTCCTGGAAACGACGAATACCGACGCCGATCTGATTCTGAATCATAGTCTGCTGAGTGATACCGGCTCGGTCACGATTTCAACGGCCAACGATATCCTCTTCAACGGGACGACGAATCTGACCAGCACGTCGGGGGCCGTGAGCCTGACCGCCGATGCAGACAATGGAGCGGGAGGCCTGTTTGGTGGCATCACCATGGCCGATGGAACATTCATCAATGCCGGGGATGGGGCAGTCAGCCTGGTTGCCAGCGATGATATTGTCCTCAGCCAGATCATCACGGCCAACAACACCAGTTCTGCGATTCTGATCGATACCGACTCCAGCCTGGTAGATGCCGGCGACAGCACGGGAGAAGATCTGATCGCCAATGAGTCGGGAGCCCGGGTCACGATTATCGCGTCCCTGGGTGCCGGCAAAGTGGCCGATCTGAACGGCCATCTGGAAACTCACATCGATCAGATCAATGTCACCAACCAGACAGCGGGCGAAATCCGGATTATCGAGACGGATGACCTGATTGTGCACGACCTGATCCAGTCCACAGCGGGAGATATTGAAGTCTTCACAACAGGAAACATCCTGCTCAACGGCTTGATCGAAACGATTTCTGACAATGTGCTGCTCGATTCCAAGGCAGCGATCATCGACCAGAACGATGGTGTACCGGGTGAACTCAATATTCATGCCACCAGTCTGGATATGAATGCGGTTACAGGGATCGGCACAGGTGACACACTTGAGATGAGTGTCGATACCTTCTCAGCAGATTCGACCAATGGCGACGTCCTGCTGCACAACACCGCGACAACGGGTGTGACTGCAACCAGCATTACTACCGGCACCGGCAACATCAATCTGGAACAGGTCGGTAATGAGTCCCTGGCCATCGATCTGGCAACAACCGTCGACGGTTCGATTACGGTCGCCAATACGGGAGACGCCCAGAGTGATACGTTGACGCTGACCTCAATGTCAGCCGGAGGCGCTACACCGGCCATTGATGTTTCCACGCTGAACTTCGGTAACATTCTACTCGGTGATCTTGTCGCCCTGGAGGGATCGATCGCCGTCACCTCCGCTGGTGAGATCAATGACGCGGTTGACGACCAGGGTGCTCCGGAAGTCGATCTGAATGCGGCATCGGGTTCAATCACTCTGGAAGCGGTCAACGGAATTGGTAATACAGATCCGATCGAGGTCTCTGCTGGAACCTTATCAGTCAACAGTAACACTGGCGATCTGGACCTGCACCACGTGTCTTCGGCCGCGACCGGATCAGTGAGGGTCACGAAACTGACAACGGGGACCGGTGACATCAACTACGAACAGACGGGACAAGAGTCTGCGTCCTTTGAAGAGATCTCTACCACGGATTCTGATATTACCGTGAAAGCGGATGGTTCCCTGTTGTTCGAAAATCCCGGCGTTCTGCTGAATGTTGTTGAAACGGATGGTATCGGTACCATTGAAGTCACAGCAACAGGCGTCAATTCCTCGGTTGAAATCAACGATGGCTTCAGCACGGCTGGTGGAACGATTGACCTGACCGCACAGCACAGTCTGAATTTTGGCAGTGAGGGCGATTTGAGTTCCTCAGATGGGAAAATCATGCTGCTGGCCGATTCCGCTTCTGTCGGGACCGGAGGTGGCGGTATTACCATGTCAGATGGAACCGTCTTTGACGCCGGGTTGGGGATTGTCGATCTCCAGGCCGGGGATTCGATCACCGTTGGCCAGTTGATGACGACCACTCTGACCCGCCTGACTACCACAGACGGCGGGCTTGTGGACGCCGGTGATGCCGGTGGCCGCGACATCATCGCGGATGAACTGGTGATCCGCAGCGCGACCGGCGCTGGCTCTGCGAATGCTCTGGAAACGGCAGTCTCCCTACTGGCTGCACACAATACCGATTCCGGTCATGTTCAGATTCATAATGATCTGGGAGGCGCACTTCTGACGATTGGAACTGTCGATGGACTGGCGGGGATCACTCATTCGGGAAGCGTTGCCGGAGACATCTTCGTCTCGAACGCCAGCCCCCTGACAGTCGACTCCCCGGTCACCAACGGTTCGGGTGGTAACATCGGCCTGGAATCGACTGGGCCCGGAGATTTAACCCTGAATGCCTCTGTGCGTGCTTTTGGCGGCAACGGGAATATCGATCTCCAGGCAGGCTTTGGATTCCTGGCCATCAACGATACAGGGGTCGCTTCCGATCACAGTGTCGCGGGATCCGGGGTCTTCTCGGGACACGGGGACAGTGGTGTCTTGATTGATGCCAACATGACAATGAATTCAGAAACGGGTGCAATTGCCGGTCTGCCTCCTGATCTGCGGAATATTCTGACACCACAGATTCAGCCCACAGGTCTGGCGACGGTCACTGGTGATTTCGGACGCTTTACCGAACAGAACTTCTTTATCACCATCGACTGGGGTGATGGAACAGTGGAGACGTTCAACTTCTCCGATCCTGGTTCGTTCGTATTTGAGCATACCTATACCGCCAACCCGGATGCGGGAAACCCTGCCGCTGATATTCCGATCCTGGTGACCATGCAGGGGGATAAGCAGTTTACCTTCTCTGATGGGAACGGTACTCTCGATTTCACCAGCGAAGCCGACGTTCTGGAAACGCCTGGTGAGGGCCTGGCGACAGTCGCCATCGATACGACTCCCCAGGTACCACAGCTGATCTTCCCACAACAGGAAGTGATCCTGGATGCTTCTTCGCTCCAGCAGACCGTGTTCAGCATGCGGGAAACTCAATTGCTGGAAACGGCGATCAATGAAGCCAATCGGAATGCAGAACGTCTGGTCTTCCTGCGGATCCTGGCTCCTAACGGCGATGTGATTGAGGATGTGCCGCTGCAGGAATCTGACCTGGATAACCTGCCGAAACTGTTCAGCACACTGCCTGACGGCCGCTACCAGATTTATCTGAAGGAAGCGGGTGAAGAGCGGGTACGTCTGCTGATGGATGTCGATATCCGAAACGGGAAAGCCAGCGATGTCACCGAGGAACAGTCCAATCCTCCCACCAGTTCAGAGCAGCAGCCCTCGACGAATAACACGATCAATTCCCAACTTGAAAACCAGGAGCAGCGGACGTTGTCCTTCAGCGACCTGGAACAATTGACTACTATCGTCATGGCGGACGCGGGTGAAGCAGACCTTTCCGACCGGATTGACCTGCTCCTGCAGATCCTGATTGATGAAACCTCAGACTGGCAACCTCTCCTGACGCCTGGATCTGACGTAGAATATGTACAGGAACAGCCGCCCCTCCCCTCACCTGCTGAAGCGACGGCACAACTCGAAACCAGTGAAAAAGCCTGGGGCAGTGCCGCTTTACTTTCCGGTTATTTCCACGGTCGATCATTATTCCGCAAGCCGGTGACGCAGAACGAATGCGAATCCGCGATGGAAAAATATGGCAGCCGTCTGCTGAATCGGCGATATAAACTGAATCGCAGGCAGAAATAACTGATATAATCGAGCCACCGAACTCGTGCAAATAACCGTAAGAATAGAAACAGACCAACGCTCAAACAGAACTGAGATCGTCGCCATGAGCGACAACATGCGGGTATCATTATGAATGAATTTCCGGACAAAGAAGAACAGAACGAAGCATCGGCTGACGACGATCAGAGCCTGCGCAATGATCAGACGCTGCCCGATTCGTTCTCTGATTCCGATGAAGCTGGCAGTGACATCGACCAGACGATCATTTCGGATCAATGGGATTCCGAAGCGCTGGCTGATGAAGCGCGAGACACGTCGGATGCCACAATGTCTGATGATCAGTTCCAGACAATGGAAGAGTCTGATTCGGAAAATGATACTTATGAAGACCTGGCAGGCAACGATCAGACCATGGTCGACGCCGGCGTGTCTGATGAAATCAATGCCACCATTGTCGATCCGGACCTGAATGATCTGGACCGGACGATCACCGAGGAAGAGCATGAAAGCTGGGCCGGCATGCAGACGGTCAGCGAAAACCCCAACGATCAGCCCGAACAAGGTAACGACCAGACCCTGATCATCGATGAGCCGCTGGATCAATCCGATATTGGCGCAACCCTGGTCGAGGATGGCAGCTCTCCTGCCGACATTGACGCCACCATTGTCTCTGACGACGTGCCCCCGGAACTGGTGGCGACCATGAACGATGCCTGGGGACCCGGGATGGCTACGATTCCGGAAGGCCCGGAAATGACCATCAAGGCCCGGGAAGTTCCCCTGGAGGAACTGACGAACCAGACTTCGCTCGTGATCAAAAAACGTGACTTCAGCGACAAGATCAACTCAGAATACCTGGAGAATGCGGAATACGAACTGCTGGAAGTCCTGGGACAGGGAGGTATGGGTGTGGTCTATACTGCGCGCCAGACTTCAATTGACCGTCAGGTCGCGGTCAAGATGCTCAAGGGCAAAACCGCCAAGAACAAAGACCAGCGGCATAAGTTCCTGGCCGAAGCAGTCGTCACCGGAGAACTGGATCACCCGAACATCGTTCCCATTTACGATGTGGGTAGCAACAACAGCGGCGCGCTCTTCTACTCAATGAAAAAAGTCGAAGGACGTCCCTGGCTGAAGACGATCCGCAAAAATTCGCTGGGCGAAAATCTGAATATCCTGATGAAGGTGGCCGATGCCGTCGCGTTTGCCCATTCACGGAGCGTGGTTCACCGCGACCTGAAGCCCGAAAACGTGATGCTGGGTGAGTTCGGCGAAGTGCTGGTGATGGACTGGGGGCTTGCCCAGTCGACGTCGGGCTTCCGGAAATCAGAAAGCATTATCACGACTTCGAGCATGGGGGGGACTCCCGCCTATATGGCACCGGAAATGGCAACCGGGCCCGTCGATAAGATCACACCGCTGTCGGATATCTATCTACTGGGGGCGATTCTGTATGAAATTCTGACGGGACGTCCGCCGCATACGGGCAAGACCGCCATGAAGTGTCTGATGTCGGCGGCCAAGAACGAAATCGTGCCGACCGAGAAAACCGGTGAGCTGGTTGACATCGCGATGAAGGCGATGGCCCTGAGACAGGAAGACCGCTACCAGAGTGTACAAGAACTTCAGCAGGCCATTCTGCAGTATCAGTCGCACTCAGAGAGTATCTCACTGGCAACCCGGGCCGAAGAAGATTTGAAACAGGCCATCGATACCGAGAATTACGAAATGTTCTCGCGTGCCCTATTTGGATTCCAGGAAGCCGTTTCCCTCTGGCCGGAAAACAAGACCGCCCGGGAAGGCGTCGAAAAGACAACCCTGTGTTATGCGAATACCGCGTATGCCAAGGGGGACTACGACCTCGCGCTCTCCTTACTTAAGGAAGAAGAATCCGGACACGCCGACCTGATCGACTCGATCCGCGAAGCCCAGACAGAGCGCGATGCGCGTCAGCAGCGTCTGAAAACCGCTAAGCGGGTGTTCGTGGGCATGCTGGCAACCGTGCTGGTCATTGTGACCGGAGCTTTCTTCTGGATTCGTGCTGAAGCGGAAAACGCACGAAAAGCTGAAAAAGTCGCTGCAGAAGAACGTGACAATGCCGTGAAAGCGAAAGAAAAAGAAACGATCGCATTGACACAGGCGATTGAGTCGGAAAAAGTCGCCATTGCGCAAAAAGAAGAGGCGGATAAAGCGCGCGAGAAAGAAGAAATTGCCCGTGAAGAAGCGGTCAAAAACCGGGAAGTTGCGATTCAGGAACGTGACCGAGCTAATGTCGAGCGAATTAAAGCAGAACAGGCCAAAGAAGCAGAAGAGTACGAGGCCTACATTGCCCGTATTGGACTGGCGGCGGCCAAGATTGATGAGAACGCATTCGAAAGTGCAATCGAACTGCTCAAGGGATGTCCCGAGCGGCTGCGGAACTGGGAATGGGGTCGGTTGATGCATCTCTGTTCGCAGAGTAGCCGGACTTACGACGCTAAGGCGCCGGTGGACTCTCTGGCGTTGTCGCAGGACAATACGCAGTATGTTACGGGGAGCCGCGATGGTTTTGCCCGGCTCTGGGATCGTGCAACCGGTCAGATTCTGGCGACGTTCGATCATAATAATCACCCGGTGCTGGCAGCAGCCATCAGCCCCGATGGGAAAATCCTGGCGACCGGCAGTGAAGACCCGAACGGCTACATCAAGCTCTGGGACCTGGAAACGCATCTGCCGATCGCCCGCAAGTTTGAAGATCCGAGCCAGAGCGCACCATTCGACCGGGGACATACCGAAGGCATTCTGAGCATCAGCTTCTCTAAAGACGGAGAGCGACTGCTGACCAGTTCGTATGACAAGACAGCCCGCTTGTGGGACGTCGACTCCGGTCAACAGATCCGACGCTTCTGGGGACACAACTGGTGGGTCTGGGATGCGAATTTCTCAACCGATGAACGGCGAATTGTCACCGCCAGCCAGGATGGAACCGCCGTGATCTGGTCGGTCGAGACGGGAGAAAAAGGCGCGCCCTTCACCGGACACCAGGGGCCGATCTATTCCGCTCATTTTTCACCTGATCCACAGAGCACGCATGTCGTAACCAGCGGTTATGACCGCCGGGTTCTGCTCTGGAAACCGGAAGACATTGTCCCCTTCGATTTCTCGAAAATCGTCTCTGGACAGAAAGTCAATGCGCCTCCCTACCTCGCATTCGAAGGTCACCAGGACAGCGTGCAGTCTGCCGAATTCTCGCAGGATGGTTCGATGATCATCTCTGCCAGCCACGATAACACGGTTAAACTCTGGGACGTGGAAACGGTGAAAGCCATCAAGACCTTCCGCGGTCATGACAGTTGGGTCCAGGTGGCAACGTTACTGAACGATGGTAAGTGGATCCTTTCCGCGAGTCACGATGCACATACGAAACTGTGGAACATCGCCGGTTATGCCGAGATCCGCACGCTGAAAGGCCGGGTTCTGGAGAAGCATGTCGATGCGGTTCTGGATGTCTCCTTCTCGAAAGATGGCAAGCATCTGGTAACTGCCAGCCGTGATAAAACCGCCATCTCCTGGGATGTCGCGACCGGCACACCGGAAAAAGAATTTACGGAAGGTCATGCCTTTCTGGCTTCCAGTGCCGTCTTTCTGCCGGACCGGAAACGCCTGGCAACGGCTGCTGTAGATAACTCGGTTCGGATCTGGGATATTCAGACGGGGACCGAACACAAGCGATTTGAACATACGGGACGGAGTGCCGCCATTGATGTCTCCGCCGATTCCCGACTACTGCTGACGGGCAGCGATCAAAAGACCGTACGGATCTGGAACATTGAAACCGGTAAATTGATCCGGGAACTGCGCGGCCACAAATCGGAAGTCAGTGCCGTCGCTTTTTCCGATGACATGCGCTACTGCGCCAGCGGAGACGCTCGCGGACGCTGCATGGTGTGGGAAGTCGCCAGTGGAAAACAGCTGCACCGCCTGGAAGCACATACGCGAAGGATTAATGGGCTGGCCTTCCTGCCGGATGGAAAAACGCTGTTATCCGCCAGCGGTGATAATACCGTGGGTAACTGGGACATCACGACGGGTGAAGAGAACCAGCAAAAGATTCTGAAGCACCCCGATGCCATTATGTCGATGGACGTGTTTGATAACGGCACCAAAGCTGTCACCAGTTGTGCGGATGGACTGGTCCGAATCTGGAATTTATCAACACCGGAAGTCACGCAGACCATTCATCCTGCCAACGGGTTGATCAACTCCGTCAGTGTTTCCCATGACAACAAGCGCCTGTTAACTGCGAACGTGCAACAGCGGGTGATTCAAGTCTGGGCGCTGGATACCGGAAAAGAGCTGCAGGTTCCCGGTAATAACGGACACTTGCAACCATTCCTGGATTTCAAAGCCCGGGGCGGCATGCTCTGGACGGCGGTCTTCTCACCCTATCACGATTCCATTCTGACGGTCGGCGGTCGCGATGCCCGGCTCTGGAACGGTGTGACGGCCCAACAGTTGATGGCCTTCCACCCGCACGGCGTGGTCGCCTCTGCTTCGTTTTCTCCAGACGGTAAATGGCTGGTGACCGGCAGCTGGGATAATTCTGCGAAGATCTGGAATACCGAAACCGGACAGGCAGAAATGAAACTGGAACAGAAACATACCGGCTATGTAAATACGGTTCGCTACTCACCCCAGGGGAATCGGATTGTGACCGCCAGCGATGACGGGACTTCGAAAATCTGGGATGCACAATCGGGCGAGATGCTGTTAAGCCTCGATCAACCCGGTACACACGTGAAGAGCGCAGTCTTCTCTCCCGACGGGAAAAAAGTTGTGACTGCCTCCGATGACAAGACCCTGGTGATGTGGGATGCCCAGACCGGCAAAAAACTATCCACTTTTAAAGGACACGACTGGCCCGTGTTGGAAGTCGCATTTTCACACGATGGTAAGCGGCTGATCTCCGGTTCCGAAGATAATACGGCGATTATCTGGGATATCGCGACTAAAGAGAAAAAGGTACTGGCCGGTCATACGGCATCGGTGGAATCGGTCGTCTTTTCGCCAGACGATTCGCGGGCCTTCACAGCCAGCGACGATGGTACCGCCAAACTGTGGGATACGAAGTCGGGTAAGGAAATTCTGACGCTGAGCAGCCACTCACAGGGTGTGACCTCGGTCGATTTCTCTCCCGATGGACGCTTTGTCGCAACAGGCAGCCAGGACGGACAGGCCATTTTGTGGCTGACCGTTGACTGGAAAGACAAAGCGGTCGCCCGCGTTGTCAGTCGCGATCCTTAAAAGTGGAAGTGCCCGTGCACACCGTAGTGCGGGCGGACATACCGTGGACGCGGACGGGGTCGGACATAGACCACCGAGGGCGATGTCACAACTGCCCGTTCCCGGACAATGACCGGCTCGGCAGTGGTGCTGACGTAGTTGTGTTGCTGCATGTACTCGATCAGTTGGTCACTCAGTCCCTGCTGTTTGAGCATGATCAGCGTCTGAGGACTCAGATCAAAAGCACCGCCGCGACTGCGAATGGCGCCCATGATGACGGAATCGCTGACGCCGCTGTGGGCCATCTGAATGACGTCGCTGTTGCGGATCGCCCCGCGTGCCATGCGTTCATGATTTGCCTGGGCGATGGCGACGTCGCGTTCTTCCCGGGCATCTTCCGCATTGCCGATCAAACCGCCGGCGAGTCCACCCGTTGCAGCTCCAATCAGGGCACCTGCTCCGGCGTCGCCGGAATTACTGCCGATAATCGCACCGGCCAGAGCACCGATCCCCGCGCCACTGGCCATGCCGGCTTCCGTATGGTTTCTGGCAGCGCAGCCTGTCTGAACTAACAGGCCTGCGAAAATAAGAGTAATACCAGCCCGATACGATAACGCGTTCATTGATGTGAATCCTTCCACACAACACTTGCAGTTTTTACAATCCCTGAACAGTTTCTCCACGCTGACGGGCAACCATCGTCCCCTCAGTTAATATATCGGGATCGCTGGCTTCCATTATCAGATTTTCTGGGGGTTGCCTAGATGAATTTCTCAATGGTAAACTGCCGGGTGCAAGTTTATGGTTTTCAGTGTCCCTAAGATGTTATTTACAGGGTCTTTAACGCTCTGCAGAAAAATCACGAAATGGCCACTTCACAAAATGACACATCCGGACGAACAATAGTTTCAATTCACGGACACATCAGCGCCCCGCCTGCTGACTGAATTACGATTACCCTGGATACTCGAAAGTACAGGACGCATGCATTCAACAGATTCCGATCCCGTTACCATGGTTGTGACGGCCCACCCTGCTCCCGGAAATCAAAAGGAATGGGAGCAGACGCTGACGAACACCATCCAGGCTTCGCTGAAATTTCCCGGTCACCTGGGAACGACGGTCCTCAAACAGGAATCCCGCTCCCGGCCCACCTATCAGATCGTACTGAGGTTTGACCGACTGGAGAATCTGGAACGCTGGAAGAATTCTCCCGAACGGGAGCACTGGATCTCCCGCCTGCACGCCCTTGAGCACCGTCCTCCGGTGATCACTCACAACACGGGGCTGGAAACCTGGTTTGAATTTTCACACCAGGATGAGCATCGCCCGCATCCCCCCAAATACAAGATGGCCATCATCATCTGGATCGCCGTCTACATCAGTATCATACCGATCATCAACCTGATTCGGCCCTATACCAGCGAACTGCATTTCCTGATCGGAAGCGCGATCACCACCTCGATTACAGTTCCGCTGATGACCTGGGTGATGATTCCCCTGTTAAGCTGGCTGCTCCAGAAATGGCTCTATCCGGAACCGAACCATTCCTGACAGCTACTTCGCCGGGGCTGCAGCGGGCTGCCAGTCATAAACGCCGCGCTGTTCGACCGGGGGCAGATGCTCTTCCAGGATGAAATGCGGACGCGAATGCGAATTCACATAGGCGGCGATATCCAGGGCTTCCTGCTCGGTCAGATCGGTTTCCCCCGGAGGCATGGCCACTTTGAGCCAGGCTGCCAGCTTATCGTTTCTGCTCAGTCCCGCGCCGTCGTTATAGGAATCTGTGCCCCAGACTGGTGGTCCTTCGGATGTTCCCGCGCCTGATGCATCGTGACAGTCGGCACAGCGTGCTGCGTAGAGTTTCGCGCCCCGTCGTTCTTCAGCCAGTTCCGCCTGCAGACTGAGGGGCTGCACATGACGGGGGCCCAGTGGTTTCTGATGATTCATTTTGATCTCAGAGCCCGAGGAGAGCCAGGTGATATACGCGGTAATCGCCACTGATACTTTGCTGCCGAGGGGAGGACGAATCCCGTTCTGGCTGCGCATGAAACAGTTCAGCACACGATCTTCGAGTGTGATCACCCGTTTTTCACGGGGAGACCAGGCCGGGTAAGCGGAAGCCACTCCCAGAAAACTGGCGGCCTGTGGATTGGTGCCGTTCTCCAGATGACAGGAAGTGCAGTTGAGTTTATTCCCGATATACTGTTTTGAAAGTGGATGCTCGTGTGTGCGTGCGACGATCTCTTCACCCAGCTTGACGATGGTTCCCAGTTCCCCGGGAGGGTACGCCTCCGGAAGGAGTGATTTCTGTGGTTCCTCAGAAGCCTCCTGTGCAGACAGTGTCGTCAACACAATTAACAGGGCCAGTCCAGTAACCGGTAGCGTCAGCCAGCGTCGTTGCATCGTCTTCTTTCCAAATTCGGCCATCTCTCACAGGGAGCAGCAGGCGCGTATCTTCCCTACTCTGTGCGTACGCTTGGGATTATACGCACAGAGAGACCGACAGAAGTGATTTTCTTCTGTTTTTTATTTCAGTGGGACATAGGCATAGCCGTCTGCCTGCAGGTTCACCAGAGACGTGAGTGCGGAGACCGCGACATCCGTGAATACAACCACCTGATCCGGCTGGCCCCCTTTGCCGACAAGTGACTGACCACAGACGTAGATCTCGACACCAGCTTCATGCAGTTCGTGCAGGCAATCCAGGTTCGGATTACTTTTCGTATCGAAGCGTTCCGCGTAGGCATCATCATTCAAGGCACAAAGCGTGGCATCGCCGTGCAGAACGACCGCGATTTTAGCTGCCGCAGGATCCTTCCCGGCCCCCTCATAAATATTCACAAAGCGAGCCACTTTTTCGATGGATGGGTTCAGCTTGTCAGCAGGGCCTCCCTTGGTCAGGTCGACACAGATTTTACTCTGATCCCGTGGCTGCTGAGCTGCGCCAGGCAACTGGACGACCTTGCCATATTCCTTGATACGGGGATGATGGTATTCCAGCGGTGCAGGCTCTTTGGCTGACGTAGAGACCGGGTGGTTCTTCATCGCCTCGGGGAATCCCCGTTTGACGAATTCCGAAACGGTCTTCGCATGTTGTTGAATGAGCTTCACAACGTAGGGGTTCTCTGAAGTCTCCATCACCCGCACACCTTTGGGTGTGTTTTCAGTGACCATTTTGATCTGTTTTGCATGCCGGAAGAGTTCGGCGAACAGGGGATCCCGCATCCGAATGGGCTGCTGTTTTTCAATCCGCTCTTTCATCCAGTAGACATGTTCGCGGATTTTCGCTGCCACCTGGGGATCATCGGATTCCGTCAGCGTCTTGACGCCATTGGGGAGCAGCTGCACATCGCGACGAATCTTCTGATGATTCGTTAAGAGGTAACGGAAGTCGGCATGATCCCGGTCATGTGCCTGCGAATGACCATTTCCTTGACCCTGTCCGACTCCCGCGTGACCTCGTCCATGTCCCTGCCCCCGCCCGGGACCTTTGCCGCGTCCCGGCCCCCGCTGTGCGAGTGCGGTTCCGGCGATGGCACAGACCAGCAGTAAGGCAACTAAATTCCGTAGATAGTTTGACTTCTTCACTTTGACGCCCTTTCCAGTTTATTCACAGATAAAATCGCAGTCCCGTTGTGTGATTACGCCCGTCCCTTGAGCATGCCTTTCCAGTAGAGCAAGGGGAGAAAGTATTTTTTCAGAACCCACATGCTCCAGCGTTCCTTTGACTGATCGAAGGGAAAGGTTTCATGGGGATGTTTGTCGTAGTCGAATTCCGCCAGCACGAGTTTGCCATACCCGGTCACCAGCGGACACGATGTATAACCATCGTACTTCGCCGTCAGCGGTTTGCCGGCGATGGCCGCTTTCAGGTTCCTGACGGCCACCGGTGCCTGTTTGCGGATGGCGGCTGCCGTTTTGGAAGTCGGCAGATTACTGCTGTCTCCGAGAGCAAATACATTCGGATAACGGACATGCTGCAGCGAGTACTTATCGACATCCACCCAGCCCTTTTCGTCAGCGAGGGGGCTCTGAGCAATGAACGCCGGTGGCCCCATCGGGGGCGTCACATGAATCATGTCGTACGCAATCGTGGTCTCTTCACCGGTCTCCGTATGCTGGAAGATGGCTTCTTTTGTCTCAGCACTGATGGCGACCAGCTTCTGATTGAAGCGGGTATCGATATTTTTGCGATCGATCACTTTTTCCAGCGTTTTTCGATACTTTTCGACGGCAAAGATCGTACTGCTGCCCGAGGCGAAGATGATCTGCGTTTTATCGCGTACTCCTGATTTACGGAAATAGTCATCCGCGAGATAACAGATCTTCTGCGGCGCGCCACCGCACTTGATGCCGGTTTCGGGCTGAGTGAAGATTGCGGTTCCCCCTTTGAAATCGCGGATATTCTCCCAGGTACTGCCTACCGACTCAAACGAGTAGTTGCTGCAGACGCCCTCTTTGCCGAGCGCGTCTTTCAGGCCTGAGATCGCATCCCACTTGATACCGATGCCTGCACTGACCACGAGGAAATCGTATTCAATGGTCTGTCCATCACGGGTTTTCAGGCGGTTCCGCTCTGGTTCGAATGAAACGACGGCGTCTTTAATCCATTTCGCTTTGGGGGGAATCACGGAGGCTTCGGTGCGTCGCGTGCTTTCCTTGCGAAAGGTTCCGCCACCGACCAGGGTCCAGGCCGGCTGGTAATAATGATTCTCCGACGGGTCAATAATGGCCACGTCGTAATCACTGAGCCAGCCTTTGGTCAATTTCGCGGCGACCGTAATACCCGCGCTGCCGCCGCCGACAATCACAACCTGGTGATGCACGACTTTCTCGGAAGGTGGCTGCACCTGTGCCTGATTCTCTGTTTCTGCAATCACATCGGAAATCATATTTTTATTCTCCCTGTTCTGGATGTCGGGATACCGCTTGTGGATCTCGACGGTCAGTGGTAGCGGTTTTTACAGGTTGAGGACAAGGCTGGAGGTTGAGTCCACACAGCCCACTCAGACAGGTCTGCATTCCCAGTCGGGGCAGGATCCAGAGATTCAAGATGAACCAGAGGGCCAGCACCGCGAGTAAAACGACGAGGTCAGTCATGATTTTTTCTCCAGTGAACAGGCTGCTGCGGAACTTGTAGAACAACTGATGGGACCGGAGCTGCCGGTAGTGGGTAGTCCCGTGGTTTCCCATGCCTGGTAGCCACCAGCCAGGTTGATGACGTCAATACCAGCCGCCTGCAATAGACTGGCCGCAATTGCAGAGCGAGCCCCACTACGGCATTGCACGACCACTGGCTGATGGCATTCCAGGGTAGATATCATGTCAGGAAAATGTCCGAGGAACCGGTGTTCGGCCTGGGGAACATGTCCCTGGCTCCATTCCGAGTCAGCACGGACATCAAACAGCGTTACCTCGCCAGACTCGATCTGGGGCGCGAGTTCGGCTGGCGTTTTCACGGGATAGTGTTCCGTCGCCCGACCAGACCGGATCTCTCCACTCCGTTCGAACCAGCCGGAGACGCGATCGATGCCGATCTTGTGTAATACGCGATAGGCTTCCGGCAGGTCGGCAGCGTCTGCGATCAGGTAGACCGGCTGATCGTAGTCGACGAGCCAGCCCGCCCAGGCTGCCAGCATCGACAGCGGGATGTTGATTGTGCCCGGCACATGTGCTGTCGCGAATTCACTGGAAGGAGACAGGTCGATCACGGTAGCAGTGGAACTGACCAGCGACTCCTGCAATGCCGGGAGCGGTTTGGGCAGCGTGACCTTGCCGAGCACCAGCGGTCCTTCTTTATTGACGCGTTTCATCACCGCAAAATAGCTGGGTGCTTCGGGCTGATCGGACAGGATGTAGTTCACGAATTCGGTTTCGT
The DNA here is from genome assembly GCF_009720525.1 of Gimesia benthica. Lineage (NCBI taxonomy): Bacteria > Pseudomonadati > Planctomycetota > Planctomycetia > Planctomycetales > Planctomycetaceae > Gimesia > Gimesia benthica. Next base: position 7,825,799 of record NZ_CP043930.1, on the reverse strand, counting down.
CTGCATACTGCAGCGCCGGATTGAATCGTTTTTCATAACCAACGGTGGAAGACGGAATCGCTCCGAGTCCCTTGCCGCAGGCACTGCCCGCACCATGGGCCGGCCAGACCTGCAGATAGTCGGGTAATTCTTTAAAACGCTGGGCCGAATGATAGAGCTGCTTCGCACCGACTTCGGCACTTCCCTGAACGCCGGCAGCAGCTTCCAGCAGGTCCGGACGTCCAATCGACCCGACGAACACGAAATCTCCCGTGAAGATTCCCATCGGTTCATTGGCACCGCCGCCCTGATCGGTCAACAGGAAGGAGATACTTTCCGGTGTATGACCGGGAGTGTGCAGGACGTCAAAACGAATGTTCCCGACCTGGAAAGTATCTCCTTCTTTCAACAACTGTGTCTCGTACTGGTCCGCGTATTCGTACTTCCATTCTGCAGGACCTTCATCGGAAACGTACAACTTCGCTCCCACGCGTTCTGCCAGTTCCCGGGCACCGGAAACATAATCGGCGTGGATATGGGTTTCAGCCACCCCGGTCAGTTTGACACCTTCACGCTGTGCCATCTCGAGGTATTGTTCGATGTCACGTCCCGGATCGACTACGATGGCTTCTTTGGTTTTCTGACAGCCCACCAGATACGATGCATGGGCCAGTTTCTGATCGTAAAAGTATTTCAATAACATCACTCATCTCCCTGATGCTGAAAGGTGGAATTTCTGTGGTGAGAAGGCAGCAGCACATAGTTGTTGCCAGTTGTCATGCGCGCCTGCCGAGCAGCTGCAGGTACCAGTTTGCTGCCTTCATGGACGATGACGAACCCGCCGAGCAGAATCAGAAATCCGGCAAAGACGGTTTTTAAAACATGTTGATTCAGGTGGGCATTTAATTTGTGCCCCACGACACTGCCGACGATGCCGATCAAGGTGAAGACGAGAATTGTCTGCCAGTTGACGGACATCTGGTGTGAGACCAGAAAGTGTTCGTACTTGACGAATCCGACGGTAGCGTTAATCACGATGATGACCAGGCTCGTACCAATCGCTTTTCGCATGGGTAATTTGCCCAGAATGACCAGCGCGGGAACAATCAGAAAGCCGCCCCCCACTCCTACGAAGCCAGTCAGCATTCCGACGCCGATTCCTTCCGCCGCCATTTTCCAGCGGGGTGACAGCTGCGCAGAGGGCTCAAGAGATTCGTGGGCACCCTCCGGTCCGCGCGCTCTGCGAAACATCACGAAGGCGGCAGCCAGCAGGATGGTGCCAAAGACTACCAGCTGCAACGTCTCCGTGGCCAGACCTCCCAGCCAGGCCCCTGCGAGGGTTCCCAGCATGCCGGGAAGTCCGAAGAAGACCACACTGCGCCAGTCGATCAATTTAGAACTGGCATAAGGGATTGCAGCGGCGATGGAGATCATTCCCACGATCGCCATGGATTCGGCAATGGATTCCTTGGTGCCATGTCCCACGAGATAGACTAAAATGGGCACCGTAATCGCCGATCCGCCCGAACCGAGCAGACCCAGAGTCAGGCCAATCAGCAGTGAACCAATCAGAATGTATGCCATGATGCTCTCCCAGCAGATTCCATGCAGATTCCATGCAGACCGGCCTGCGGGAGATTCATTCCCCGATTCAAACAGCGGCCAGTCCGATGAATCTCATACGCATTATATCGGAACATCGCGACATATCAATATAGTTATTCTGAAACAGCGATATTTAGAGAGGTAATATTTCCTGAGCCATCGGAATATTCAGTCGATCGAGGTGGGAAAGACTTTTACTGTTGGACGTGTAGCGGAAGCAGAGCATCCTAAAGCACTAATAAATAAACACTTATAAATCGTGAACCCATTTCCGTTTCGTATCGTAGCAGGATATCTCTCGTGCAAGACTGCCAGATAAGCCCGACTGCAACAGACAAATAGGACGAACTGGACACTTACCGAGGACTGTTTCTTGAGAGAAACTGTTGGAACGATTCGGGCAGCGTGGTATAGTGGAGCTTTCCTTCCTGATGACCTAAGTCGTTTCACCACAACAAGACAGGTATTCCATGGCACTCCGACGGTCCCCCCTGCTCTTTCTACTGTTCTGGCTGAGTCTCGTCTCGACCGATCTGGCTGCGAAGGACCATCCCCTCGACTTCAAAACCGACATCGCCCCGCTGTTCGCCGACCACTGTGTCCGCTGCCATTCACCTGATAATACCAAAGGGGGCGTATCACTGGCCGGCGTTCAGGATCTGCTGGACAACGGGTATCTGACTCCGGGAAAGCCGGACGAGAGCTATCTGCTGGAACTGGTCACCTCCCAGGAAGGGAAGCCGCCTGCCATGCCTCAGGAAGCGTCCCCGCTGTCGGACAAGCAGGTCGCGCTGCTCACCCGCTGGATACGCGAAGGCGCTGTCTGGCCCAAAGAAGTGGTGGTCAAACAGAAATCCAAGGCCGATACCAGCTGGTGGTCTCTACAGCCCCTGAAAGAGGATTTTGCCGCAATCAAACCGGCGTCTGCTGAACGGGGACTGACCATCGATGATTTCATCCGTCAGAAACTGGCTGCAGAACAGCTGACATTGAGCCCCGCTGCTGATCGCCGCACACTGATCCGCCGTCTGGCCTTTGACCTGCATGGGCTCCCCCCGGACCCGGCCGCTGTGGAAGCGTTTGTTAATGATCCCGATCCACGGGCCTATGAGAAGCTGGTCGATCGCATGCTGGCTTCGCCCCGGTATGGGGAACGCATGGCACAGCACTGGCTCGACCTGGCACATTACGCGGACACGCATGGCTTTGAGCGGGATAAACGCCGCGACAATGCCTGGCGTTACCGGGACTATGTGATAACCGCCTTCAATGCGGACAAACCGTATACCCGTTTTCTGCAGGAACAGATCGCCGGCGATGTACTCTGGCCCGATGACGAACAGGCCACGATCGCCACCGGCTTCCTGGCTGCGGGCCCGTGGGACTTTGTGGGGCAGGTCGAAACCAAAAGCGATGTTCTGCGTCGCTCCGCCCGTTCGCTGGACCTGGATGATATGGCGACGCAGGTCATGACGGCCTGCATGGGGATCACCATTAACTGTGCCCGCTGTCATGATCACAAGCTGGATCCGATCACACAGAAAGAGTATTACCAGTTGCGTGCGGTCTTCGTGGGTGTCAAACGAGCCGAACGCGTCGTCAGCCAATCCGCAATCAAGGAATATGAGAGCAGAAAACAGGAGCTGACAGCTCAGCTCAACGACATTGATTACCGGATCAGCAAACTGGAAGGGACCGGGCTGGATCTGGCGGACATCGTCGGTGGAGGCAACGGCCTGGGGACGGGGGCCTTTCGCCAGGGGATCGACGCCCGCACCGCGAAAGTCCAGACCCGCGACTTCGGGGCACTGGGCAATGTGCAGACCAACCGGTTTGTCGCATCAGAGTTCGATTTCGTCGACGGCGTCTTCATCCCTGACGGGCAGGCAGGGAACGCGAATATCATTGTGAGCTCAACCGGTACGACGATTACGGGGCTGCCCCAGACCTCGGGCAAAGCGTGGGACATGATCCGTAACGGCCCGGTCGCCAGTCAGCATTCTCCCGAACTGGGCGGAATCGACTTTACCGCAGCAGGACACAGCCTGCTGGGCCTGCATGCGAATTCCGGGATCACGTTTGACCTGCAGAAAATACGCCAGTCCACGCAACTGGCTGAGCTGAAATTCACCACGAAACTGGGTTACTTTGGTGCCAGCGGTCCGTTTCAGGCGGATGTGCGGGTCTTTGTGGATGGTGAAGAAGTCGCGAAGTATACGCAACTCAAACGGGAAGCAGGCCTGCAGCAACTTGACATCGACCTGCCCTCGTCAGCCCGCTTCCTGACACTGATCGCAACCGATGGCGGCAACGGCTACAGCCATGATCAGGTCGGTTTTGGCGATCCCCGTCTGGTCTCAGCGGTGGCTCGCAAAATTGAACCGGCAGAGAAACAGGAACTGGCCCAACTCCAGGATCAGCGGAAGCAGGTGGCAGCTCGGTTGAAGTCACTGGGTTCTCCGCCCCGTTTCTATGGCGTCGTCAAAAATGAGAAAATGCCGGAAGTACATCTGCTGGTGCGTGGCAATCCAGAAGCGCCTGCTGAAGAGGTACTGGCTCCCGCTGCTCTCGCATCTCTGCAGATGCTTGAGCCTGAACTGGGATCAACCAAGAGCAGTCAAGGCGAACGCCGTGCCGCACTGGCGAAATGGATTACGCATCCCGATAATCCCCTGACTAAGCGGGTGATCGTGAATCGGCTCTGGCTCTGGCACTTTGGTCAGGGCATTGTGAAAACGCCGAGTGACTTCGGTTATGGCGGGGGACGTCCTTCTCATCCGGAACTGCTTGACTGGCTGGCAGGCGAACTGCAGCGACAGAACGGTTCATTAAAAGCGATGCAGCGGCTGATTCTGTTAAGCGACACTTATCGACAACAGTCGCGAGCGGAAGCCGATCAGCGTGGTTACAAAGTGGATGCAGACAACCGTCTGCTCTGGCACCAGAACCCGCGACGCAGAGAAGCCGAAGCGATTCGCGATGCGGTGCTGTTTGTGAGTGGCAAACTGAATCCGCAACGGGGCGGTCCCGGATTTGAAGATTTTCAATACCAGGACGCGTACGCGCCGATCTACACGTATGTGACTGCGGACAAACCTGAACTGTGGCGACGCAGCATCTACCGTTATCGCGTACGGACGACTCCGAACCGGTTTCTGACCACTCTCGACTGCCCCGATCCGGCGAACCTCACGGCACGCAGATTGACAACAACCACGCCGCTGCAGTCACTGGCGTTGTATAACAATGATTTCATGTTAAGACAGGCCCGCTATTTCGCCGAACGGATCAAAGAGGAAGCGGGTTCCCAAACCGACGCTCAGGTCCAACGGGCCTTCCAGCTGGCACTGGGGCGAAAGCCGACCACGCAGGAAGCCACGCTGGCCAGTGAGTTCGTTACCCAACAGGACCTGTTTGCCCTCTGTCGTTCCCTCTTGAATTCGAATGAGTTTGTCTATGTGGATTAAACCTCAACAGAAAGAGTCGCTGTCGCAGCAGCCAGAAGTGTCAGCAGCCGCGCCGCTGTTCTCGCGTCGTCAATTTCTGCAGACTGCGGGGGGCGGCTTCAGTGGCATGGCCTTACTGGCGATGCTGGCCGGTGAAACGAAGGCTGAACCGCACTATCCTGCACGGGCGAAACGCGTGATTCAGATTTTCTGTCCGGGCGGAATGAGCCATGTTGACACCTTCGATTATAAACCGGCGCTGGAGAAACGGGCGGGACAGCCCTTTGACCCGGACGGCAAGCTGCAGTTCTTCGCGTCGAAACCGGGCAACTGTCAGCCTGGTTTCTGGAAATTCAAACGGCATGGGGAATCGGGCCTCTGGATGAGTGATCTGTTTCCCAAGCTGGCCAACTGCATCGATGATATGTCGTTCATTTATTCCATGCACAGCAAAACGGCCCTGCATGGCCCCGCCTGTTTCATGATGAATACGGGGTTCACGCTGCCCGGCTTTCCCAGCATGGGAGCCTGGGTGACTTACGGACTGGGCAGTGAGGCGGAAGATCTGCCCGCATTCGTCGTACTGCCCGATCCACGGGGACTGCCGCCCGGGGGCATCATCAACTGGGGAGCCGGATTTCTGCCCGCGGTGCACCAGGCGACCACACTCGATACATCCAATCCCCGGCAGCCGATTGCGGACCTCTTTCCGCCGGACGAGTTCGCTGCGCAGACAAAACAGAGTGAACAGCCGGGACTCGACTTTCTCCAGAAACTGAATCGCCTGCATCAGCAGCCCCGCTCCGGGAACAGCGAACTGGATGCGCGGATCAAGGCGTATGAGATGGCAGCCCGCCTGCAGTTAAGTGCACCGGAAGTCACCGACCTCGCCTCCGAGACGACCGCGACCCGCGACCTGTATGATGTCGATCATCCCGAAATCGGTCCCTTCGGACGACAGTGCCTGCTGGCGCGGAGACTGGCGGAACGGGGTGTGCGGTTCGTGCAGATTTACTGCGGTGCGGAGAACACGACAGCCAAAAAAATTCGTCCGAACTGGGACAGCCACGAAGACCTGGTCCGCGACCACGGCTACTGGGGCGCGGTGCTCGATACCGGAGCCGCAGCGTTGCTGCAGGATCTGAAACAGCGGGGCATGCTGGAGGACACGCTCGTCATTTGTACCACCGAGTTTGGTCGACAACCGGCGGGCCAGGGAAAACAGAGTAAGGGGCGCGACCATAACGCGGGCGCTTTCACATCCTGGCTGGCGGGAGGTGGCATCAAAGGGGGCGTCGGTTATGGGGCCACCGATGAGTTGGGCTTCAAAGCGGTCGACTCGCCGGCCTACAGCTATGATCTGCACGCCACGGCCCTGCATCTGTTGGGGATCGATCACACGAAACTGACGTTTTATCATAACGGAATCGAACGCCGCCTGACCGACGTGCATGGTCACGTCATTCAGGAACTGCTGTCCTGATGTATTTTTGTCTTGAATGACCTGCTCTTTTGCACTAGAATCTAAATATAGTTAAGTAAATCGCCGCGCTTACCTGAAACCTCACTCCCACCTGCCTGCATCAATATGAATTTCAAGCGATGTGCTCTACTCCTGTTTCTGCTCCTGCTGAGCTCATTTTCTGCACAAACCGGATCCGCTGAGGAGAAAAAAACGCCCGTTTTCGAATCGGACATTCAGCCCATTTTTTCCGCCAGGTGCGGCAAATGTCACTGGGATAAGGTCCGTAAGGGGGGACTGGATCTCTCCCGCATCGAAGGCCTGCATAAAGGGGGCGAATCGGGGGAATCATCGCTGGCGGAAACTGTCGATGAGAGCCTGTTGTGGATCATGATCGATGGAGGCGGCATGCCTCCCGATGATTCACCACAGTTGACTGAAGACGAGCTGGCGCTGATCCGCAAATGGCTTGAAACGGGAGCCCAGGCAGACAAGCCGATTCAACTGGAAGAGGAGAAGCTCAACCAGCACGATGTGCTGCCGATTGTCTTGCTGCGGTGCACCGCCTGTCATGGCGCGGAACTCAAACGGGGCGGCCTCGATCTGCGCACGCCGGCCAGCATGCAGAAAGGGGGCGAACATGGCCCCGCTTTTGTCGCAGGCAAACCGGAAGAAAGCCTGATGATCAAGCGGATTGAAAGCCAGGCCTGTCCGCCGCGTGAACTGCTGCTGAAATTCTTTGTCCGCCGACCTCCGGAATCGGAAGTCGAGAAACTGAAGAACTGGATTGCCGCCGGTGCTCCGGTGGCTGATATCGCTCCCGACGTCGCCACCACGGGACCGGATCCCCTGGTGACTGCAGAAGATCGCGAGCACTGGGCCTTTCAACCACCCCAAGCACCGCAAGGTGTGAAGTCCATCGATGAGTTGATCCAGAAACAACTCAAGGCACACGAACTGGATTTCTCCCCGGAAGCGGACCGCGACACTTTAATTCGCCGTGCCTATGTCGATCTGATCGGCATGCCCCCTGCCGTTGAAGAATGGAAGTACTGGCGAACCAGCGACGATCCGCACTGGTATCAGACAATGATCGATCAGTTACTGGCGTCACCCCACTATGGAGAACGCTGGGGACGTTACTGGCTGGATGTCGCCGGCTATGCTGATTCTGAAGGGGGTGTCTCCTCGGATCCGCTGCGGGCCGTCGCCTGGAAGTACCGCGATTACGTCATCGACGCCTTCAACAAAGACAAACCTTATGATCGCTTTCTGCTGGAACAGATTGCCGGCGATGAACTGATCGACGTGCAGAAAGCTCCTGAAGTCACCCAGGAAATGGTCGACAATCTTGTCGCTACCGGATTCCTGCGAATGGGGATCGACCAGACCGGTTCCCGCACGATGAACTTCGTCCCGGAGCGGCTGGGAGTGATCGACGACGCGATTAACGTCATGGGCTCAGGTGTCATGGGGCTGACCATGGAATGTGCCCGCTGTCATTCGCATAAGTATGATCCGATTCCCCACCGGGATTATTACCGGTTCAAAGCGGTTTTCCAGGGAGCACTGGACGAATACGACTGGCTCACATTCAAGAATCGTTCGTTGGAACTGGGCACCCCGGAACAGAAACAACGGGTCAAACAGACCAATCCGGTCCTCAACAAAGAGCTGAAGCAGCTCGCCGCCCAGCGCAGAAAGGTGGAAGCAGATCTGCAGCTGGAACTGCTCAAGCAGCATTATCCGGAGCAGAGTGAAGAGGATCGCCAGAAAACGCTGCGGGCCCTGAAAATCGCCGATAACAACCGGACGCAGGAACAGCGAATTCTGGTCGAAAAGCTGAGAACCGCGGAACTCATGCCGGAAACAGCCTGTAATGACGCAGTGCAGGCGGCTAAACAGCGACTAAAGGAGACCGATCAGGAAACAGCACGCGTACAGGCGAAGATGGAACCGCCTTTGACGATTCGTGCACTCTGGGATCGCGGACGCCCTTCCCCCACGTATATCCTGAGACGCAGAGAACACGCGCAGCCGGGTGAACTGGTTGGTCCGGGTGCACCTGCCGTGCTGGATCCGCCGGGAACGCCGTTCGTCGTCAAGCCCCCCTTCCCCGAGGGCACTCCGAAAACCGGTCGTCGTCTGGCACTGGCCCGCTGGTTGACGCGGGACGATCATCCGCTGACCGCGCGGGTTATGGTAAACCGCATCTGGTATCATCATTTCGGAACCGGCCTGGTCAAATCACTGGAGAATTTCGGCGTCAAAGGGGAACGTCCTTCGCATCCCGAACTGCTGGACTGGCTGGCCGTCCGCTTCGTCGAAGAGGGTTGGAGCATCAAAGAGCTGCACCGCCTGATTATGAACTCCCGAACCTATCGCCAGTCGAGTCAGATTACTGACGCGATTCAGAAACACGATCCGCAGAATCGCCTGCTGTCACATTTCCCGCTGCGGCGGATGAATGCGGAAGCACTCCGCGATTCCCTGCTGTTTATCTCGGGAAAACTGGACGATGATGCCGGCGGTCCTCCCGATTCGGTCAGCGTCGATCAGAATGGTCTGGTGAGCGCAAACGCGACCGCCGAGGGGGGCTGGAGACGCAGTATCTATCTGCAATATCGACGGACCCAGATCCCGACGATGCTGGACACCTTCGATTATCCCGAAATGGGTCCCAACTGTGTCACACGGAGTATTTCTACGGTATCACCCCAGTCACTGATGCTGATGAACAATGAACGAGTCCGCGACCTGGCGGTGGCCTTTGCGGACCGGGTTCAGCAGACACTGGCGAAACAGAACCTGGACTCCCCTGCAGCCCGCGTTGAGCTGGTTTACGAAATGGCTCTGTGTCGTCCCCCCAGTGAAACTGAACGTAAACTGGGGGTTGCGACTCTCAAGGAACTGGAGACCAGCTGGAACGAAAATTCCCAGGCGGCCCTGGAGACGTATTGTCATACGATCCTGAATTCCGCTGCATTTCTTTATATTGACTAGTACGATGAAGCATTCTTCCGAACCACTGCAGACACGTCGTGACTTTTTTGCCCGGACCAGTGATGGCATCATGGGCGCAGCGCTGACGCACCTGTTCTGCCAGGACTTTTTTGGCGGAACGCAGGCGCTCGCATCCGAGTCAGAACATGCGCCACAACAGTACGACCTGAAACCGAAGGAACCGCACCATCCGCCCAAAGCGACATCGGTGATCCACCTGTTTATGAACGGGGGGCCGAGCCAGATGGATCTGTTCGATCCCAAGCCGGTGCTCGACAAGATGGATGGCAAACCCTACCCGGGAAACATCGAAGACCTGGGAAACTCGAACACGAGCAGTATCGGAGAAATGCTGGGCGGACAATACAAGTTCGCCCGCCACGGGGAATCAGGAATGTGGATGGCCGACGTCCTGCCGGAAACCGCGAAGATGACTGACGAACTCTGTCTGATCAACTCGATGTGGACCGACCACCCCAACCACGACAATGCCCTGTATAAAATTCACAGCGGGCGGCTGTTCATGGGCTATCCCACTTTTGGTTCCTGGACCGTCTACGGGCTGGGCACCGAAAATCAGAACCTGCCCGCGTATGTCGTGCTGACCGATCCCCTGGGGGCTCCCAAGAACGGTACCCGTAACTGGACAGCCGGCTTTCTGCCTCCGACTTACCAGGGAACGCGGCTGCGTCCGACCGGTTCGCCAATCCTGAACCTTAAACCTCAGTACGAACAACCTTCCGCGGTGACCGAGTCCGCGCAGAAACTGCTGAACCAGCTGGATGAAATTCATCGGAAAGAACGCCCTTATAATCCGCTGCTGGATGCCCGCATCGAGTCCTACAGCCTGGCGGCGCGGATGCAGATGTCGGCTACCGAGGCCCTGGACCTTTCCAAGGAAACGAAACCCACACTGGAACAGTATGGTATCGGCGAGAAAGCGACCGACTCGTATGGTCGTCGCTGTCTGCTGGCCCGCCGTCTGGTGGAACGGGGCGTCCGGTTTGTGCAGATCTTCCTGGAAGAACAACCATGGGACAGTCACGCCGACCTGAATGCCAACCATCGCCTGATGTGCGAACGCACGGACAAACCGGTGGCTGGCCTGCTGCGTGACCTGAAACAGCGGGGACTGCTCGATAACACGCTGGTCATCTGGGGCGGTGAATTCGGACGGACGCCGACCACGCAGAAATCATCGAACGGCTATTCGGGCCGCGACCACAACATGCAGGCCTTCACATCCTGGATGGCCGGCGGTGGCGTGAAAGGGGGCACCACCTACGGCGTCACCGACGATTTCGGACACAGCGTCGTCGAGAATCCGGTGAGCGTGCATGACTTCCATGCGACCATTCTACACCTGCTGGGTCTGCATCATCAGAAACTGCACTTCACCCGCAGTGGACTGGAAGAGCGGCTGACCGGGGTCAAGCCGCCCCGCGTGGTCAAGGAGATCATCAGTTGAACCGGTCCGAATCAGGTCTGACACGTCGTGAACTACTACAGTGTGCTGCGACAGCTGGTGTCGCAGTCGCGTTGGGAAACAGTCTCAGTCAGGCAACCGATCCTAAAGATGCGCGACCAACGATCATCGATACCAATGTCAGCCTGTTCGACTGGCCTTTTCGTCAGCTCCCACTGGATGAGACCTCTCTGCTGGTCAAGAAGCTGCGCTCGCTGGGCGTGCTACAAGCCTGGGCCGGCAGTTATGAAGGCATTCTGCATCGCGATCTGGCTTCCGTCAATCAGCGACTGGCTGAGGAATGTCAGAAGTATCCCGAACTGATACCGTTCGGCACGATCAATGTGTCACTGCCGGGCTGGGAAGACGATTTCCGGGATTGTATCTCCTTGCATCAGATGCCAGGCGTGCGGGTTTACCCCGGATATCATGGTTACGCTTTGGATGATCCCCGATTTCAGGAACTTTTGAAACAGGCAGCCAGTCAGAAGGTTCTGGTGCAGATTGTCGTTTCGCTGGAAGACACGCGTACGCAGAGTCATCTGTTGCGTGTGGCTGATCTGGATTTACAGCCGCTTTCGGAAGTGGTCAAGCAGATTCCCGACTGCAAAGTCCAACTGCTTAACGCGCGTCCGCGTTCACCGCTGCTGAAACAGCTGGAAGAGACACCCGGTATCTATTTCGATACCGCTCGCGTGGATGGAACCGATGGCGTACCAAATCTGATCGAAGCTGCTCCGTCGGGGCGGGTCCTGTTTGGCAGTCATGCGCCGTTTCTGATTCCTGAAGCACCACTGGTGCGTGTTTATGAAGCCCGCAAGCTCGACGCACCGGCGCTGGCCGCCCTGCTGTCGGGAAATGCCAGTCGCCTGCTGAGCACTTGTCGGGAGAAGCAGGCTTCTGCCGTTCGGGAACGTAAACCAGAGCCCCTGCCCACAACGATCGACGCCGAACTAATTCATGCCGGGCTGCCTGGTCAAGCACAGTTGAAACGCTATCGCATCTGGGATTCCTACTTCACCCCCTCACATTCGAATCCGGGACGGGACGGGAGTAGCCGCCTGATCGCGGATATTGAGCGTGCCCTGCCCGCTGCCCGCACCGGTCAGTTTGAAAAACTGTGTTACTTCGCGCATGTGGGACTGGGCACAACCAGTGATTCCCAGCTGGAGCAACTGCTGCGGGAGCAACCTGACGTAATACTGAAACCGCTGGAGCGCTGGCCCGATTTGTTAATCGGGATGATGCAGCTGAATGCCAACGATGTGCCGGCTTCCCTGGCGGCTTTGGATCAGTGGATCAAGGACGGGCCGATGCGGGGCGTCTATTTCGCCAGCAGTGGTCCCGGGGCACAGGTCTGCACGCACCCGAACTTCAACCCGCTGGTCGAACGCATTGGCGAGTTGAACGGCGTGATCATGCAGCACACCTGGTTCAAGACTGGTGGCAAAGGGGGACCGGGTGAATCAACGCCGGACGACCTCGTGGTTCTGGCCAAACGATTTCCCGACCAGCAATTCCTGTGCGCCCACGCAGGTGGCGAATGGGAACAAGGCATCCGCGCGGTCCGGGATTGCGGGAATATTCTCGTCGAGACTTCCGGCTTCGACCCGACGGCGGGCTTCATTGAAATGGCCGTCCGCGAACTGGGGGCCGAACGCGTGGTCTTTGGAAGCCATCTCCCCTCACGCTCACTGGGAACCGAATTGTGCAAAGTCACCTGTGCGCAGATCACCGAACAGGAGAAATTCCTGATCCTGGGTGAGAACTATCGGCGGTTGCTGGTGGCGCAGGGTGCGAAAGCAGACTGATGGCAGCTGAGCTCTATCATTCTCCCCGACGTCCCGTGCGGCGATAATCCTGGGGCGTCATACCGGTCGTACTGCGGAACTGACGTGTGAAGGCACTCTGGTCGGCGTAGCCGACATTCAGGGCGATTACAGAGATGGGAGCATCCGTCTCGCATAACTGCTGCTGTGCCAGATCGATGCGGAGTTTCAACAGCCACTGGCTGGCATTCAAACCGAACACGCGACGGATTCGGCGGTCGAACTGATAGCGGGACATCTGTGCCTGCGCAGCCAGTTCCGGAATGGACGGGGGTTCTGCCAGATGCTGTTCGGCATATTGGATGGCGGTGGCAACGTGCTGATATTCTGTGGTCGCGTAGTCCGGCAGTTGCAGGTCTTTGGAAACCCCGACCAGTCCGACCACGGTTCCCCGGCGGTTCTTGAGGGGCAGCTTGGTCGTCAGGCACCAGCCCACTTCCCGCGAGGGGTAGACGTGCAGTTCGAGTTGGGAAAGCAAGGGTTTCCCGGTTTTGAGCACGCGCTGATCCTGTTCCTGAAAGCGGTTTCCCAGCGGCGACCGAAAGACTTCACAGGGGGTCCGTCCCAGCAGTTGGGCCTTGGTTTGCATGCCACACCGCTGCTGCAGCGTGGTGTTCACCACGAGATACGCCCCACTCCTGTCCTTGATGAAATAGACGATATCAGACAGATGATCGAAAAGTGCTTCGCCGGTAAACGGTTCGTCCAGTTGCTGCAGGAATTCGTGGATCATTGTCGTCCCCTCGGATCCAGATCTGTAAAAGTCCGATTATGCGCATTTTCAAGTCTGTCGTCGAGGGAGCGACTATACAGTTCCCCCGCGAAACAGATATGCTGATAATGGATTAACCGCATTCAGAGTCCCCCGGAACAAGGAGACAACGCGTGACTGAAGAGAGCCGAATCTTTCGTGGCTGCATGCCGGCTTTGATGACTCCCTGTCAGACAGATGGAAGTCCCAATTATGACGCGCTGGTCAGCAAGGCCCGGGAGCTGATTGACCTGGGGATGCGGGCAGTGGTGTATTGTGGCTCCATGGGAGACTGGCCGCTGTTGACCGATGCACAACGTCAGGAAGGTGTCAGGCGACTGGTCGAAGCGGGAGTGCCGGTCGTTGTTGGTACGGGGGCTCAAAACACGCAGAGTGCTGTGGCTCATGCAAAGCATGCCCAGGCGGTGGGTGCAGCCGGACTGATGCTGATTCCCCGCGTGCTTTCGCGCGGTTCCTCACCAGCGGCACAAAAGTCTCATTTCGCAGATATTCTCAAAACAGCCGACAGGTTGCCGGCGGTGATTTATAACAGTCCCTGGTACGGTTTTGAAACCCGCGCGGACCTGTTCTTTGAACTTCGGCGGTCGTATGCGAATCTAGTGGGCTTCAAGGAATTCGGAGGGGCGGAGGCCCTGAACTACGCCGCCGAGCAGATTACAACCGGTGAGCCGGGGCTGTCGCTGATGGTGGGCGTGGATACGCAGGTCTTTCACGGATTTGTGAACTGTGGTGCCGTCGGTGCGATCACGGGGGTAGGAAATGCGTTGCCAATCCCCGTACTGAAGCTGATCGCGCTCTGTGAACGGGCAGCGCAGGGAGATGTCGAGGCCCGCATGCTGGCTCTGGAACTGGATGCGGCCCTGGCGGTCCTCTCCCGGTTTGACGAAGGCCCCGACCTGGTTCTGTATTACAAATCGCTGATGGTCCTGGAGGGGAACCCCGAATATCAGTTGCACTTTAACCCGTCGGATCAGCTGTCTGAAAGCCAGCGGTGTTTTCTGCACGATCAGTGGCAGTTATTTAAGAACTGGTGGAACCAGTGGCCGGGAGCAAACGCATGACGGGGTCTGAATCGCGGATCCACATCATCGACTCGCATACCGCAGGGGAGCCGACACGTGTCGTGCTGTCAGGGGGGCCTGAGCTTGGTACGGGGCCGCTGAGTGCGCGACGGGATCGGTTCCGGGAGACCGCAGACGGCTTTCGTCGTACCCTGATTGATGAACCTCGGGGCAACGAGGCGATGGTGGGTGCCCTGCTCTGTGAGCCGACCGATCCCACGTGCGCCGCGGGCGTCATCTTCTTTAATAGCCGCGGCTACCTGGGGATGTGCGGCCATGGGACGATCGGTGTTGCAGTCACGCTGGCCTACCTGGGACGGATTGATCCGGGGATGCATAAGTTCGAAACGCCCGTGGGTATCGTCAGTGTCGAATTACACGACGCGCATACGGCCTCGATTGAAAACGTCCCCAGCTATCGTCTTAAGACGGATGTCACGGTCGAGGTTCCTCAACTGGGACCCATTCATGGTGACCTCGCCTGGGGTGGTAACTGGTTCTTTCTGGCGGATTCCCCACTGCCGTTGACTGCCGAACGGATTCCGGAGCTGACGACCGCCGGCTTACGTTTGCGGAGTGCTTTAGCAGAACAAGGCATTTGTGGTGCGGATGGTGAGGAAATCGACCATATTGAATTCTTCGGTCCTGCAGAATCGTCAGAGGCGGACAGTCGAAATTTTGTACTCTGCCCGGGAGGCGCTTACGACCGTTCTCCTTGTGGCACAGGGTTGAGTGCGAAGCTGGCCTGCCTGGCTGCTGCGGGAAAGCTGGCACCGGGTGAGACCTGGGTGCAGGAGAGTATCATCGGCAGCCGGTTTGAGGGATCGTATCGACAGGGACCCGCTGACCAGATTCTGCCCCGGATTACGGGCAGTGCGTATATCGTGAGTGAAAGTCAGCTGATCCAACAGCCGGGCGATCCGTTTGGACAAGGCATCCCGGCAGGAGCCTTTGTATGACAGAGCAGACATCAGCGGGAACCGTGATCGTCGTGGGAGGCGGGATTATCGGGATCGCCAGTGCGCACTACCTGTCTGACGCCGGGTTTCAGGTGACGGTCATCGAACGAAAGACGATTGCGGGTGCCTGCTCGCATGCGAATTGCGGGTTTATCGTGCCGAGCCATGTGTTGCCCCTCACCGAACCTGCGGCCCTTAAAACGGCTTTGAAATCACTGTTCACCCCGCGTGCCCCCTTTCGCGTCAGGCCCCAATGGGATTTTTCGTTCTGGAAATGGATGTGGCACTTCGGCCGCCGTTGCACTCACAAACAGATGCTGGCAGCAGCGCCTGCTTTGAAAGCCATGCTTGATTTATCACTGCAGGAATACCGGCGGTTGCTCGAACAGCAAGACCTCGCCTGTGAATGGCGCGACGAAGGTCTGCTATACGTGTTTCAGACAGAACGGGGGCTGAATGAATATCGCCAGACCGATCGTCTGCTGACGGAGCACTTCGGCGTTGCGGCTCGGGAGATTCCGGGAGAGACGCTATCGGCCTTCGATCCGGCACTCAAACCGGGACTGGCGGGGGCCTTCCATTACAGGTGTGACGCTTCGCTGAAACCGGATCTGCTGGCTGCTGCCTGGACCGCGCAATTACGGGATCGGGGCGTTCAATTTCAGGAAATGTGTGAGCTGACGGGGGTCACACATGCGGGAGGCAAGATTACACAGCTGGAGACTTCGCAGGGAGAACTGCAGGCCGATGCGGTAGTGTTTGCGACCGGGGCCTGGAGTCCGCTCCTGGCGGAGCAGCTGGGCTGCGCAATTCCGATCCTGCCTGGCAAAGGGTATTCGGTGACGATGGCGGCACCAGATCCAAGCCCGCGGTATCCGATGCTGTTCCCCGAGCATAAGGTTGGCGTCTGTCCGTTCGAGAATCGGTTCCGGCTGGGATCGATGATGGAATTTACTGGCTATGACACTACGATTCCCGAATATCGCATTCAGCAGTTACGGGACTCGGCGCAGCCGTACCTGGTGACTCCCTCTACCGAGACCGAGTACGAACGCTGGTATGGCTGGCGGCCGATGACGTGGGACAGCCTGCCGATCATCGGTCTGGTGCCCCGTCTGAATAATGCCTGGCTGGCAGCGGGGCACAACATGCTGGGAATGAGCATGGCACCCGCGACCGGGAAGCTGATTGCCCAGCTCGTAGCGTCAGAAACTCCCGATCTCGACCCGGTGCCGTATGCTCCGGACCGCTTTGAATGAGAGTCTGTCTGTAAAAACGATATGGTACACCCGCACATTGTGAGCCTGGCGAGACGAAGCATGCTTTGATGATTCCAAAAGAATTAACACGCGAAAAATCTGCGTTCCGGGAAACGTTCTTATTTGAATTCCAATTTCAGCTGATATAATACGCACGTTGGGCCATCATTCATTAGGGATATCCGCCTCTTATGAGAAATGATTTTTCAATCATCAATGTCAGGTTGAGCCAGCTGTTGAGGCTGATTGTTCCCTGTCTGCTCTGTCTCTTCTCTTTTTCCTCACAGGCTCTGGCTGAGAACAATCTGCTGCAGGACGATCCCAAACGTTGTGCCGTGATTGAGCTGTTTATCCGCAATGACTGTGAAGACTGCCCGGAAGTTGTGAAGCGGGTCGAGGAATATGCTGAAAAGAATGGTCGAATCCGACTGCATATCCATAATCTGGATGAATCGAAGAAACACGAAGAGCGGTATCAGCAGATCCTGCAGTATTTCCAGCTGAAAGAAGCGACGCTGCCGGCCGCTTATGGCTGTAATTCCCTGTTGAGAAAACTGAAGCCGGATGAATCGACCGATCGTCGCCTGGATTCCCTGCTGACTGTGACTGCCTATGTCCGTTCGGGGTGCTCCAAGTGCGCCGCCGCGAAAGAGTTCATCGCCGGTCTCCAACAGCGGCATCCGGTCTTTAAATTCAAAGAACATGATCTGGTCTCGAGTAATGAGGCTCGGGAAAAGGTGCAGGAGCTTTCCCAGCGGTATCGCAAGCAGGCCGTCAGTGTGCCCGTGATCCATATCTGCAATAAGCTGATGATCGGTTGGACGGGGGAAGCCACAACCGGCGAAGAGCTGGAATCGACGCTGAAATACTGGACTTCCGAGTGCCCCGAGAAAGAGAAAAAGGAGGACCAGGAGAGTTCCCTCGATCAACGGTTGCTTCCCGAAACGGTCGATACGGCGACGGCAGCCGTTTCTCATGCAGGAAACAGCGAGTTCCTGTTAGTCTCGTTCGTAGCTGATCCGGGTGAGGCAGATGCAGCGGAAGATGATCCCCTGCCCCCGATCCCCGGTAATGATCCACTCCCCCCGATACCGGGAGGCAGTGCAGTGGCTCCGCCGATCCCGGGAGGAGAGCCGCCCCCTCCGGTAATGGATGGTGGACCTCCGATTCCTGTGCCTGCTCAGGAAAAGGATACCATCGAAGTTCCCTTGTTGGGGGAATTGAGTCGAAGCCGGTTAGGAATGCCGGCTTTTACTTTTTTAATCGGTCTGGTCGACGGTTTTAATCCGTGTGCCATGTGGGTGCTGCTGTTTCTGCTCTCCCTGCTGGTGAATCTGAAAAGCCGGGTGAAAATCGTGGCGGTTGCGGGCACGTTTGTGCTGATCAGCGGCCTGGCCTATTTCGCCTTCATGGCGGCCTGGCTGAATGTCTTCCTGCTGATTGGCTACCTGAGACCCGTACAGTTACTGCTGGGGATCTTTGCCACCCTGGTGGGGTTGATCCACATCAAGGATTTTTTTGCGTTCAAGAAAGGGATCTCGCTCTCCATACCGGAATGGGCCAAACCTGGTCTGTATGCGCGAATGCGACGCGTGGTGAATGCTGAAAGTCTGGTCGGGGCAATTATTGGTGCCTCGATTCTGGCGGTACTGGTGAATATCATCGAACTACTCTGCACTGCGGGTTACCAGCTTTGTATACCGAAATTCTGACGATGCAGAACTACCCGCCCTGGAAGACCTATGCCTACCTGGCACTGTATAACGTCGCTTATATGCTGGATGATACGATCATGGTGACCATTGTGGTCGTCACGCTGGGCAAGCATAAGCTGCAGGAGGATCAGGGACGCTATCTCAAACTGTTCAGCGGCGTGGTGATCCTGATCCTGGGGCTGATTCTGATTATCAAACCTTCGCTGCTGCTGTGATGATTGAACGCAACCATTCGATAATCAAGAGCCTGCGCTTTTAGTGATCTCTTTCACGAGTGAGACCGTTTCTGTTTCCGCCGAATGATTCCGGGCAAAGTCCCGCTTCTGGAAGACATTCAGCATGCGACGGTTATCGGCGGCCGTTTCCGCGACAACCCGTTTGATTCCCCAGCGGCGACAGACTTCGAGACAGTAATCGGTCAGGATGGAGCCGAGACCCTGCCCGTGCCATTCGTCGCTGACGAGTACCGCATACTCGGCTTCCTGATGGTCGGCATCGGCGATGAGACGCCCTACTCCGAGGATTCGCGATTCGCCTTCCACTTCGAGTTCTGCCACGATGGCAATCTCGCGATCGTAGTCGATAAAGCAGAAGCGGGCCGCCATATCGTGTGTTGTCCCATGAAACGAATAACGGAAGCGGGACCGAATTGATTCGGGTGAGCAGCTATTGAGCAGCCCGTGCCACATGTCCTCGTCTTCAGGTTTAATCGGTCGGAGCAGCACCTGAGTGCCGTCTTTCAGGGAGACGGTTCTGCTGAACTCTTCGGGATAAGGGCGAATCGCCAGATGCGAATAGGGTCGACTGGTGCCCGGTTGCGTTTCCAGATCGACAATAATGCGGGCATCGAGGGCGACCACCTGGTCAGGAGAGACCAGCAGCGGATTGACGTCCAATTCGAGAATCTCGGGAAAATCGGCGACGAAGTAAGAAAGACGAATCAGAACTTCGATCAGTCGGTCCAGGTCGACGGGAGCGTGACCCCGGTAGCCATTCAACAGGGGCCAGGAACGCAGTGATTCCAGGGCTCTGCGGGCCAGCCGTTCATTGAGGGGCGGCAATTCGAGGGAACGATCCTGGTAGAGTTCGGCAGTGGTCCCCCTGCACCGATCAGCAGGACGACGCCGAAGACCGGATCCCGCTTGGCACCGACAATCAGTTCGTGGCCTTCCGCTTCGGCGTACATGGGTTGTACGGTGACTCCCTGGACGTGCGCCTCGGGCCGCCGATCTGCGACGCGCTGCATCATCCGCGCGTAAGCTTCGTGTACTTTCTGATGACTGGCGATCCCAAGTTCCACGCCGCCGACATCAGATTTATGGGTGATATCATCCGAATAGATTTTGAGCACTACCGGATACCCGAGTTCATCTGCGCGGGCTGCAGCTTCTTCCGGCGAACAGGCAACGACCGTCTGGCTGACCGGGATGCCATACGCTTCAAGGAGCTGTTTCGACATGCGTTCTGAAAGCGTGGATTTCCCCTGCTGGAGGGCGACCTGGGCGAGTTCCTGCAGTCGGGCCCGGTCCAGTGTAAGATTCATTGGTACCGCCCGGGGGGTTTCATTCAGAAACTGCAGATTACGGGCGTAGGTGACCAGGTACATGAAAGCCCGCACCGCTTGCTCGGGTGTGGTGTAGGTGGGGATTCCGGCCTGATTCAAACGCGCGATCCCTTCCTGGACTTTACCGCCCCCCATCCAGGCGGTGAGTACCGGTTTCGAGGAGGTCCGGGCCGCTGCGATGACGGCCTCGGCGGCACCGGTGGGATCGGTCATCGCCTGGGGCGAGAGTGCGACCAGCACGCCATCCACCTGAGGATCTTTGAGGACGATCTCAACCGTTCTGCCGAACCGTTCCGGGGTCGCGTCTCCAATGACATCCAGCGGATTACCGTGCGACCAGGCTACGGGGAGGAATTCATTGAGTTGCTCGATTGTCTCCTGCGAGATCTCGGCCATGATGCCTTTACGTTCCAGCAGAGCGTCGGTTGCCATCACGCCGGGACCGCCGGCATTGGTAACGATGGCCAGTCGATCCCCCTTGGGAGGTTTGTGTCGCGCCAGCAGCTCCGCACAGTCGAACAGATCATCGAGATCGAAGACGCGGACGATGCCGGCCCGAGCGAAAGCCGCTTCGTAAACGGCGTCGACACCTGCCATCGCCCCGGTATGCGAGGTCGCTGCTTTCGCGGAAGCGGTGAAGCGGCCCGCTTTATAGGCGATGATCGGTTTTTTCTGGGTAAAGGCACGGGCGGCCGACATGAAGAGTCGCGCCTGGGTAATGGATTCCACATACAGAATAATGGAACTCGTATGAGGATCGAGGGCGAAATAGTCGATCAGGTCGGCCATGCCGACATCCAGCGTATTGCCGACGGAGACGAAGTGCGAGAAACCGATGCGTTCCTGCAGCGACCAGTCGAGAATCGACGTGCAGAGTGCCCCGGACTGAGAAATGAAGGCCACATTGCCGGCCAGCGGCATGTCGGTGGCGAAGCTGGCATTCAGTTTCGTATAAGGTGCCATGATGCCCAGGCAGTTCGGACCGATAATCCGCATGCCGGAGTACTGGTGCGCCCGTCTGCGGACTTCGAGTTCGAGTTCTTTCCCTTCGGGGCCGGTCTCCCGGAACCCGGCGGAGAGAATGACAATCCCCCGAATGCCGGCCTGACCACACTGATCGATGAGGTCGGGAATCGTGACTGCGGGGGTACAGATCACAGCCAAATCGACTTTGCCCGGCAGGTCGGCGACCTGGGCGTAGCAGGTGTGGTCCCCCAGCCGCTCGTGCTTGGGATTGACGGGATAAACGGGTCCCTCGAAACCGCCTGCCAGCAGATTATGAAAGACGGTATGTCCGACACTCAGCGGTCGTTGACTGGCGCCGATAACGGTAACCGAGCGGGGATGAAAGATTTTATCGAGATTGCGAATGGGCATGGTTGGGCCTTTGTCGTGCTCCTCTTGACTGCGGCTTCAGTTTGAGACCAGCTCCAGTAGATGATGTTCAATACACTCTGCCAGTGCCTGGGGATTGTAGCCCCCTTCGAGCAGGCTGACGACACGCTGTTCAGCATGAACGTCGGCCAGATCGAGCACCACCCGGGTCAGTCGCGCGAAGTCTTCGCTTTCCAGCCCCAGTGATCCGACCGGGTCATCCTTGTGTGCATCAAAGCCGGCACTGATCAGAATCAGCTGAGGTCTGATTTTTTCAGCCAGTCGTTCTGCGGCAGCAGTGAACTGACTAAGATAGTCTTCGCGCGTGATACCATATTCTAACGGAAGGTTGACGGTGGTTCCAAGGCCGGCTCCCCCCCCGGTTTCGTCCGCAAAGCCTGACTTCACACAGAACGAAGATCGATGCACGGAGAGAAAACCGACCTGCCCGTCTTCCCAGAAGAGCTTCTGGGTGCCATCGCCGTGATGCACGTCCCAGTCGATGATCATGACCCGCTCCAGGCCGAACTCGTCGATGGCCAGCCGCGCCGCGATGGCTACGTTATTAAAGAGGCAAAACCCCATGGCCTGCTCGCGTGACGCGTGATGTCCGGGGGGACGAATCAGACAGAAAGCCCGATCGGAGTGCCCCTTGAGCACCTGCTCGACGGCATCGCAGGCGGCACCAGCGGCCATGCGGGCGACCTCCCAGGATGCGGGACAGACGGAGGTATCGGGGCTGATATAACCGCCCCCCTGTTCACAGAAATTTCGCACATACTTTACATAGTGATCCGAATGCACGCGTTCCAGTCGAGCCTCACTGACCTCGCTGAAGGAACGCTGGCGACAGTGTGCGTGGAGTGCAACCTGGGTCGCCCGGCGGACAGCAGGTACGATCCGCGCCGGATTTTCCGGGAGACCGCCTGTTTCATGTTTGAGAAAGATGGGATCCGAATAGAGTAGTGCCATGGTTTCTTCCGCAGGTAAACGCTCCGCGGCGCCAGTCGCGTCGCTGTTGATAAAGAAAGCATAACCGATTCAATGAGTGGACGGAATCGACTGAGGACCGGTCCTGTCCGGAGACTTAAGATTCTTTCTAAAGTCCTCGTTTCTGCTGGTGTGGATTGGTAGAATTGAGGACTGATCACGTCGAAGCTGGCCTGTTGTCTTGTGCTCACTGGAAAGGTCTCCCATGGTTCGTTTTCTGTCCGTGCTGTTATTGCTGGTCGTAACTGGCCTGCCCTCTGTGTCTGCTGCTGAGCAGCGTCCGAATGTCGTGCTGTTCCTGGTGGATGACATGGGCTGGATGGACAGCGAGCCTTATGGTTCGAAGTTTTATGAAACGCCGAATATGACGCGACTGTCTCAGCAGTCAATGCGGTTTACGAATGCCTATGCGGTTCCCCTCTGTTCCCCCACGCGGGCGTCGATCCTGACGGGACAGTATTCGTCCCGACACGGTATCACCAGTGCCAGTGGCCATCAGCCACCGCGCCCTGCCGATTTCGAATATCTGCCCAGGACGGCGAAGCCGAATCAGAAGCTGCGAATGCCGATCAGCAAGAATTACCTCGATCTGGAACAGTACACGCTGGCAGAGGCGCTACGGGACGCCGGTTATCGAACGGGGCACTTCGGAAAATGGCACCTGGGACTGACGGCGCCGCATCGTCCGGACAAACAGGGATTTGAAACCGTCTGGCATTGTGCTCCCGATCCGGGGCCGCCCAGCTATTTTTCGCCGTATGGCGTGTTCCCGGATGGTAAGCCGACGGGTCGACATCATGTGGGGAACATTACCGACGGGCCCGATGGGGAACACATAACCGATCGACTGACAGATGAAGCGCTGAAGTTCATCGACGCCCACCAGGACGAACCGTTCTATTTGAATCTCTGGCATTACTCAGTGCACGGCCCGTGGCAGCATAAAGAAGCTTACACGGCTGAGTTCGCGAAGAAGCAGGATCCACGCGGCGAGCAGAAGAATCCGGTGATGGCTTCGATGCTGCGGAACGTGGATGAGAGCCTGGGACGGATTCTGGACAAGCTGGACCAGCTCAAACTGTCTGAGAACACTCTGTTCATCTTCTATTCGGATAATGGCGGGAACGCGCACAGCTGGAGCAGCGAAGACCCCAAGATTCAGAAGATCAATGAAAAGCATCCCAAGTATGCAACGATCAAGAGCTATCGCAAGTGGGCGGGTGGTGAACCGCCGACGAATAATGCCCCTCTGCGGGAAGGAAAAGGCCGGATTTATGAAGGCGGACAGCGGGTGCCCCTGATGGTCCGCTGGCCGGGACACATTCAACCGGGGAGTACCAGTGACGCGATTGTCGGGCCGATCGATGTGTATCCCACGATTCTGGACGCCGTGAAAGTGAAACGGAATCCTGAGCAGATCATTGATGGCGAGTCGATCCTGCCCGTACTGGAGCAGACGGGAGAGATGCAGCGGACCGCCTGGTTCACCTGGTTTCCACATCTGATTCCAGCGGTGTCGGTTCGCCAGGGAGACTGGAAACTGATCCGCCGGTTTGAGCCCCACCCGAAATATCCCGAAGTCCGCGAACTATATAATCTGAAAGCGGACATCGGCGAAACACAGAATCTGGCGGCGACGCATCCCGAGAAAGTCAAAGCACTCGACGCGTTGATCGATGAGTTCGTTAAAGAGACCGGCGCACTGTATCCGCAGCCCAACCCGACCTTTAATCCCCGTACCACAGGAGGAGCACCTCAGCGTGGCCCCCTGCACGGGCTGGTTCCGAAGTTTTCCAAATTGACACTGGTTGAGGGGGGCGCCCGGATGGAAGCCGACGGCCGGTCTCCGTTCCTGGGAACAGCCCAGGTTAAACATCGTGGACCGGTGACACTCAAGTTACGTGTGAAAAGTCCGCAAGGTGGGGCTGGAAAGGTTGTCTGGAAGACAGCTGCGCAGGAGGGTTTCCCTAAGTCAGGTCAAACCGTGGAATTCACGTGCAAGGCCAGTTCGAACTGGCAGGAAGTGGAAGTCGCGCTGCCTGTGGAAGGCATGAGTGGCATTTTCCGTTTGTACCTGCCGGTCTCTGAGGGAGCTCTGGAGATTGGACTGATTGAATTTCGTTCGTCCAAGACGAACCGCCCGGTACGGGTATGGGATTTCAGCAAGGGGAACGGTTGAACGGAATCCGGCTAGGTATTTCGGCCAGGACCAGAGGTGTAGATGACAGTCTCAGTTGGTCACAATCAGAGGCCGCATGCGTTGGAAAAGGGCTTCGAATGCTGCCTGGTCTGATGTGGCGAAGGGACAGAGTCGGGTGGTGTTGCGGAGGATTTCGAAGACATCTGCTACGAGTTCCTCATCGCCGCCACGCAGAGTGCAGCCGGCCAGTACCTGAAAGTAGCCGTCGCTGTTTTCGATTTCCTCAAAGTATTGCGCGGGCCGGTCATCGGTAATGATGACCAGGATCGACTCATGAATCGGATGCTCTAACTTCACCGCCTGAAATGCTTCCAGCAAAGGCAGGAAGTCAGAGCGAATCCGGCTCATCGCTTTCGAAAATGCGCGATTGAGGGCAGCACTACTGAATCTCAGCTGCATGGCCAGTCCTTGAAATGGCTGCATACAAATTACGTCTCCTGTGATGTAAGCGTGCGAAGTTCCTGTTTCGAGCTGATTAACGGCCTTCTTCGGCCAGACAACGGGTGCACTTATGGAGCAGGCGGACTGCCAGGAACGTCATACCCGTTAAGGCTAACAGCCAGGGCCAGAAGGATTGCAGTGCGACCTGCCCTTCGACGTGCCAGTGCTCCAGCAGTTCGAGAGTGACGAAGACAAGCATCGCTCCCACAAAGGTCAGATACTCGCGGCGGATCATTGTACGAACCGAGAACCCGAGTTCCGGCATCTTCCATTTGCGGAGCTGGGGTATGAAGGCCGGTGTCTGCGCGGCCCAGGTGCGGAATTCATCACCGAATTTTTCACGCAGGAAGGCTTCTTCGGTCATCATGATCCGTTCGTAATACAGCCAGAAGGCCATACAGAAGACGGCGATCAGCCAGCCATCGTGGTAAAACATGGCCCAGCCAAGGGCGACCAGAAAGTTCCCCAGGTAGAGGGGGTGTCGGCAGACGGAATAAATGCCCGTGGTATTCAGACTGTCGGCCACCTGTTTCTTTGTGTTACGTCCCGAAGTTCCGCCGGGGACAAATCCGGCGACCAGCACGCGGACTGTCAGTCCCAGCAGAGTGACTGCGATGCAGAAGAGTTCCCAGAATTCCTGAACGTCGTGCCTGCCCCAGGGGCGTTCGAAGTTGGACGCCGCGAAGATCAGCGGGAGCAGCAGAACTGCGGGCAGGTAGCTCCGCCAGCGAAACAGCCATTGCCCACTCGTCTCAAAATGATTCTTCAGTTCCATGATCGTATTCCTGCTCCGTGATGTGTCTGGTTATGTTTTTTGACGCGGTTGAGGCTGCCTGCCGGGAACTCCGAAGGCTTTAGTAGTTAGCTGCGGCGATTTGTACTAAGACTCTAGTACTTAGTCAAGAGGTGATCTGGAAAAGAATTAGTCGTACTTCTGAGGCCGGCAACCGTGGGATATCATCTGGCGGTTTATGACTCATGCTGGATGGTGATTCATTTTCAGAATCAATTCAATCCAGCATTTAGTATTTTGATTTGCGCTCGTACTGACTGGCGTGGGCGTGGCCGTATTTGAGCAGGGAGACAAAGATCACGCCGCCCAAGGCATTTCCGGCAGTGGTCCAGAGCAGAAAGTGACCATAATCCGCCAGAGTCGTACCGGGATCGGCGAAGACTCCCGCCAGCACTTCGACACTGCCCACAATACAGTGATGCAGATGTCCCAGGCCAATGACTGACGTGATCAGAAAGACGATCAGAATCTGGCTGATCGTATCACGACCGGCATAGACCAGCCAGGACAATAAGCCCATCAGCCAGCCGGCGAGCATGCCACTTAAGAGGATCACCCAGCCGGGATGGTCGACGATTGAACGGCTTAACTCGCCAAAGACTTTGACGTCAATCACGCCCAGAGCTGGCCCGATAATGACGACCAGCACGGCAAACAGCATCGCCCCGATCAGGTTGGCGACATAGACAATTCCCCACAGCCGGATCACCATTTTGAAAGATGCCTGGCGGGAGAGCAGTGGGAGAATCGCGAGGCTGGTCTGCTCGGTAAACAGTTCCGAACGTCCTACGACGACCAGGATGAAACCGAAGGAATACATCATGCCGACCAGAATTTTGAGCACTGGCTCAGAGAGACTTCCCTGCCCCAGGGTTTGCACGACGGCCACCAGAAACAGGCTGAAGCCGATATCCAGTCCTGCGGAGAGCCCCGACAGAAACAGACGGAGTGAGGATCGCGTCAGTGCATCCATGGCTTCGACGAGTTCGGCCTGCAGGATCTGCCCGGGGGCTTTCTTCGCCTCTTCTAGGCCATCAGAATGTAAATCGGTTGCGGCGTTCATTATCCTGAATCCAGAGTGAGAGCGACTCTCTGCCTGTTGTGAGCGGCGGCGACTGTTCCTGTCTTCATAGTCGCACCGCAGTCAGTACCTGTCAATGCCTGTTGTAAGCGTGGAGCGTCTGTCATGGATTCACCTGCACGACGGCTTTTCCCATCTTGTTCCCCTGAAACAGATCGAGAAATGCGGCGGGGGTGTTTTCGAGTCCCGTGGTGACGGTCTCTTCCCAGTGAACTTTACCTGACTGGACCCACTCTCCCATCTGCTGCTGGAACTCGGCCTGCATGTCAATGTGATCAAACACGAGAAAACCCTGCATGCGAAGCCGTTTGGTAATGATTTTAAACAGGTTTGCCGGGCCGGGCTGTGGTGTTTTGTCGTTGTAGGTTGAGATCATTCCACAGCAGACAATCCGACCGTGGTCATTCATATTATCCAGGGCTGCCTGCAGGTGATCGCCGCCCACATTGTCGAAATAGAGATCGATGCCTTCCGGTGCGTGTTGCCGCAAGGCTGCGGCAACATCGTCAACTTCCCGGTAATTGAATGCGGCGTCGATACCGGCTTTGTCTTTGAGCCAGTCGATCTTGGCTTGTGAGCCGGCACTTCCCACGACATAACAGCCCTTGATTTTCGCGATCTGACAGACAATCGAACCGACGGCCCCCGAGGCAGCGGAGACAAATACGCGGTCTCCCGGCTGGAGTCCGCCGATCTTCAGTGTCCCCACATAAGCGGTCATGCCTGTCATTCCCATGATACTCAGATAAGCCGACAATGGCGCCGCCTGGGGATCGACTTTCGTCACGCCTGTGCCATCGGATATCCAGGTATCCCGCCAACCCTGGTTGCCTAACACATAATCGCCCGCGGCAAAATCTTCATGCTTTGAGGCGATGACTTTTCCAACACAGGCCCCTTCCATCGGCGCCCCGATCTGAAACGGTTCGACATAGCTTTCCCCTTCCCGCATGCGTCCCCGCATATAGGGATCGACGGAGAGCCATTCGTTGCGCACGAGGAATTCATTCTCACCGGGATCGCCGAGTTCGGTTTCCACCAGTTCGAAATTGTCGAGCGTGGGTTCTCCTTCGGGATAGGCAGTTAACTGGAAACGACGTGAGAGCATTGTTATCAGACCTTTTTCATATAAGCGACAGTTTTTATAAGAGAACCGACCAATGTAAACTCCCCCCATCATTTGATGACACGGCGGAGATCCTAATTTCATTGGTGCGTGGTATTTATTATCCGCATTTCATATACCAAAGCCGGGGAGAATGTGGCTGACTGACTGACAAATCAATGATAACAGATCTGTGACGTTATGGGACCTGCTGGATAGTCCCGGCCTGTCTCTCAGAGTGACTTCGATTCCGATACTGTGGCTCCCCCTGAATAGGTTGTGACTGACATTGGATGCAGAGCGACCATGTTGCGCGTTTATCTGTCGCCATCACTGTCCGATTGATCTCTGAACGACCTGCTGAACGAGGCCATCAAACGAGTGTCTGGGGGTTTGCATTGGGAGACCGATTATTTTCACCCTTGAAATACCGAGCTTCTAATCTGGTCGGCACTTGTAGTCGAAGTAAACTCTAAATGCCCGTCACGATCTGGCACAATTCGTGCTAAGAGGGATGATCTCACCAATCTGATTGGCTACCACTTTTACCCACACTATGACTCAGGACTACCCCATGTTGAAACTGCAGGAAGCAATACTGCCGGAAGAAGGTCTCACTCACCGTATCCAAGACACAATTCATCAATTGGGCTCTCCACAGTTGGGACAGATTCGCAGTGAATCAATCGGTTCGAAGCTGATCCTGCAGGGGGAGCTCTCTTCCTGGCATGAACTACAGTTGATTCTGAAAATCGCCCTCAACGAGCCGGAGGTGGAGCGGGTGGAGAATCAGATTCGGGTCCGCTCGGGGAAGCGGTTATCGCTGGTGGCTGACTGATGCGTCAGGCTCTCAGAACAGATTCGGAACTGTCGTGGCAACCGCGGATTGAAGCAACCGGAATTCAATCTCACTGATACTCTAAGTAAACTTCTCTGCAGAATGTTCAGCTGCGCGATCTGGTGGCATTCTGGTATGGTCGAGTTCTATCAGATTTATCCGGTGACCTCCCCCGTTCCAGAGATGACCAGGATTCCAGAACGTCAGTTAGTGTTTCTTAATTCGGATGGCATCTACCAAAGACGTTTCAACCGGGGCTAACGCTCTGCGGCTATTTGGGTTTTTCTGCTGTTGAAGTCCTGAAAACGCGAGTAACAGCATACCCTCGGCCAAGGTGAATACTTACATAGCTAAGATCACGCTGAATACTATTAAAGAATGCCTACCTGGCACCTGCAGCGTTCAGGGATATCATGCTCAGGGGCGTGGCGGCGTCAAGTGCGATACGGAGATGAAATCTTCTGAATGTGCAGTGAAAGGGGTGCGAGTATGCGACGAAATGCGTTGAATGTGCTGCGAAATGATTTGAAATCTTACGAGACAGAGGGAACCGGTGCCGGTTGTTCCGGTGAAAAGCGGGAAAATTCGACGCGGATTCAGGTGAACCTGGCGCGCCTGTGGTCGCTGTTCCAGTGCACGCATCACTCGCTTCGCGCGCGAAGCACAATTTCACAAGATATGATTCCGCCAGGTGCGGATCAAGTTCGGTTTGTGCAGTGAATTCAGCTGAAGACCAGTGCTGAAAAGAATGAAGTCGGATCTGGTCAGGAGTGGCGCCGGAATGGGGTACAAAAAATGCGGCAGCGGAGCGCAACAAAAAACGCTGAACCGGCGAAAGCGATTCAGCGTTTTAAAGTTCAGATTGAAAGCGGAGAGGGAGGGATTCGAACCCTCGGTACCTTGCGGCACGCCGGTTTTCAAGACCGGTGCATTCGGCCACTCTGCCACCTCTCCAGAAGCCCGAAATAGCTGTAAGGCATGGGCTTCGGTCGAAGTATATATTGTGTAAGTCTGCTTGTAAAGTCACATTTACAGCCCCGAGACGGGATGCAGGCGGGATCAGTAACATTGATTCCTGCTGTAACGGTTTTTTCAATTCTGTTTTGGTGATCCTGAGGTGAAAACCCTGTTTTCAAGCTGTTCTGACTCTCTGTTCCGACTAAAACGGGCTATGATCTTCCCAGAAAATCAGTACGCTGGAGCGTGTTTTTCCCAAGACCATCTACAGAAAATAAGGATTGCTACCATGGCGGCACGCGGTAAAGTGCACCTGAATATGATCGTCACCAAAACGGGAGACGCGGGAGAAACGTATATCAACGATGGCTCGCGGGTGCCTAAGGCATCGAAGCGGATTCAGGCATTGGCGGTGGTGGAACAGATTGCTGTCAAACTGGGGTATTTTATTTTCGCCTGCGACCAGGATGTGCTGCATCTTCCCCTGGCGGAGGACGTGACCTGTCAGCTGAACCTGACCGAACTGGCACACTCATTTCAACAGGAGATGTATGATCTGGGTTCGGATTTGAGCACTCCGTTCAAGGAGGGCGAGACCGCAGGCCGCTTTCCACTGGAGAAGGTAGAAGAAATCACCGCGCTGATCGGAGAACTGACGCCGATTCTGGAGCCGCTGGATTCGTTTATCCTGCCACAGGGAAGCCTGCGGGTGTTGATCTCGCATGATATCCGCACAATGGTCCGTGAAGCGGAGCTCAAAGTCTGGGAAATCGAAGACCCCGTGAACCCGGCTGTGTGTCAGTACCTGAATCGACTCTCCGATTTCTGGTTTGTATTCAGCCGGATTCTCCAGTACGAAGAACAGCGGTCAGACGAGATTGAAATCAAGCTCTGGGAACCGAATCAGCAGCATCCACGCGGCGTGACGATTCGCAAAGCGTGATCAGTTTCCGTTCTCATCCAGCAGGACAGGACGCAGCCAGCGGGAGAGTTCGTCGTGCGACATCTGCTTCCGTTCGGCCAATGATTCCAGCTGGTCCCTGTCGATCTTGCCGACGTGGAAATAACGTGATTCCGGGTAGGAAAGATACCAGCCCGAAACCGCGGCAGCCGGGGTCATCGCGAAGTGATCTGTGAGGCTCACGCCGATTTCAGAGGTGGCATTGAGCATCTTGAACAACGTGTCCTTTTCGGTATGATCGGGACAGGCCGGATAGCCGGGAGCGGGACGGATTCCCGTGTACTGTTCCTTGATCAAAGCTTCATTGTCGAGCGTTTCTGAGGCAGCATAGCCCCAGAACTCCTTGCGGACCCGTTCGTGCAGATGCTCAGCAAACGCTTCTGCCAGACGGTCAGCGAGGGCCTTGACCATGATGCTGTTGTAGTCATCGTGGTCTTCCTGATACTTCCGGGCGATTTCTTCGGCCCCGATACCCGCGGTGACGACGAAGCCGCCGATATAGTCGATTTTCCCACTCTCTTTCGGGGCGACGAAGTCCGCGAGCGACATCAACGGTGCCTCTTCCTGTCCCCGCTTGCGGATCTGCTGGCGGATGTGATGCAGGCGGGCAATCGTGTGCTCGCGGTCGGTGTTATCGTAGACTTCGATGTCATCGCCGTTGACGCGGTTGGCGGGCCAGAAGCCGATGACGGCGCGCGCGGTGAGCAGTTTTTCGTCAATGATCTTCTGCAGCATCGCCTGTGCATTCTTAAACAGATCGCGGGCCGCTTCGCCGATGATTTCGTCTTCCAGAATCCGCGGATACTTGCCGACCAGATCCCAGCTGATGAAGAAGGGAGTCCAGTCGATGTATTTCACCAGATCTTCCAGCGGGTAATTGTCGAGAACCTGAGTGCCTGTAAAGCCGGGGGTGGGTGGCGTGTAGTTATCCCAGTCGATCTGCAGGCCCTGTTTAACGGCTTCCGCATAAGGGACTGGCGCGCCCTGCGGTTTACGATTAGCGACCCGCACGCGGACCTCAGCATACTCCTCTTTAATTCCTTTGACATACTTGGCATGATGTTCATCTGACAGCAGCGAACTGGCCACACCGACGGCCCGGGAAGCGTCAGGCACGTAGACGACCTGATTGCGTTTGTACTGTGGTTCGATCTTGACCGCGGTATGTGCCTTGGACGTGGTAGCACCGCCGATCAACAGGGGAAGATCCATCTCCAGCCGTTCCATTTCACAGGCCACGGTGACCATTTCATCCAGAGACGGAGTGATCAGGCCGGACAGGCCGATGATGTCACACTCTTTTTCACGGGCGGTCTGCAGAATGGTTTCACAGGGGACCATCACGCCGAGATCGACGACTTCGAAGTTATTACACTGCAGGACAACGCCGACGATATTCTTGCCGATATCGTGGACGTCCCCCTTCACGGTTGCCATCAGGATGCGACCGTTGGTCTTACTGGATTCCGTTTTTTCCTCTTCGATGTAGGGCTGCAGATAGGCGACGGCCTGCTTCATCACGCGGGCCGATTTCACCACCTGCGGAAGGAACATCTTGCCTGCCCCGAAGAGATCACCGACGACATTCATGCCATCCATCAGCGGACCTTCGATCACATCCAGCGGACGGGGTAACTGCTGACGGGCTTCTTCGGAATCTTCGATGATGTATGTCGAGATCCCCTTCACCAGTGCATGGGCGATGCGTTCGGTCACCGGCAGTTCGCGCCAGGTAAGGTCTTCAGTCGATGTCCCCCCTGTTTTCCCATCACCACGGTATTTTTCGGCGATTTCCAGCAGGGCCTCGGTGGCGTTGGAATTCCGGTTCAGGATCACATCCTCAACCTTCTCCTTGAGCTCTGCGGGCAGATCGTCGTAAACGGCCAGCTGGCTGGCATTCACGATCCCCATATTCATGCCGACCTGAATGGCGTGATAGAGAAAGACCGAGTGAATGGCTTCACGAACCGGGTTATTTCCCCGGAAGGAGAATGAAACGTTGGAAACGCCCCCGGAAATACTCACGTGAGGCAGGTTTTTATGAATCCAGTCGGTCGCTTCGATGAAGTCGACGGCGTAGTTGTTATGCTCATCGATCCCGGTAGCGACGGCGAAGATATTCGGGTCGAAAATGATGTCCTGCGGAGCGAAATCGAGCTTGTCTAACAACAGGCGGTACGAGCGTTCGCAGATTTCAATCTTACGCTGTTTTGTATCGGCCTGCCCGTCTTCGTCGAAGGCCATGATAACCACGGCCGCCCCGTAGCGCTGACAGAGGCGTGCCTTGTCCAGAAACTCTGCTTCCCCTTCTTTAAGGCTGATCGAGTTGACAATCGGTTTGCCCTGAATGCATTTCAGACCGGCTTCGATGACTTCCCACTTGGATGAGTCGACCATGACGGGAACCCGGGCGATTTCCGGTTCTGTCGCGACCAGATTCAGAAACGAGGTCATCGCAGCCACGGCATCAAGCATGCCTTCGTCCATGTTGACATCCATGATGTCAGCGCCGTTCTGGACCTGCTGCAGCGCGACTTCCAGAGCCGTATCGTAATCGGACTCCTTGATCAGTCGCTTGAACCGGGCCGAACCGGTGACGTTACAGCGTTCGCCCACATTCGTGAACAGACTCTCTTTCGTGATGTTCAACGGCTCCAGACCGGAAAGCCGGAGTGCGGGTTCGATTTCGGGAATCTTGCGGGGCGGCTTGCCTTCCATCGCCTGTGCAATGGCTTTGATGTGAGCGGGCGTCGTACCACAACAGCCACCGAGGATGTTCAGAAAGCCGCTGGTAGCAAATTCGTCGACGATGGCAGCCATCTCGGAGGCACTCTGATCGTACTCACCGAATTCGTTCGGCAGTCCCGCATTGGGGTGCGCTGAAACGTAAGTATCCGCGACGCGCGACAGCTCTTTCACGTACTGTCTGAGTTCCTGAGCTCCCAGCGCACAGTTCAGACCGATCGAGAACGGGCGGGCATGTGCCAGCGAGTTCCAGAAGGCTTCCGTCGTCTGCCCCGATAATGTCCGTCCTGAGGCATCGGTGATCGTCCCGGAGATCATGATGGGCAGTTCGATGTTTTCCCGCTCAAAGTACGTGTGAACGGCAAAGACGGCTGCTTTCGCATTCAGTGTATCGAAGATGGTCTCGATCAGGAGCAGATCGGTGCCCCCTTTGACCAGCCCGTCGATTGATTCAAGGTAGTTCTCTACCAGCTCATCGTAGGTGACATTGCGGGCACCCGGATCGTTTACATCGGGTGAGATCGAACAGGTGCGGCTGGTGGGGCCCAAAATCCCCGCGACCCAGCGTGGTTTCTCCGGATTGGCGGCAGTGAATTCGTCAGCCACTTCGCGGGCCAGTTTCGCTGATTCAAAGTTCAGCTCGTAGACCAGTTCCTCCATCTCGTAGTCGCTCTGCGAGAGACGGGTCGCGTTAAATGTATTGGCCTCAATGATGTCCGCGCCGGCCTCAAGGTATTCACGATGGATTTCGCGGATGATGTCCGGCTGAGTCAACGACAGGAGATCGTTGTTACCTGCGATATCCATGTGATAATCAGCGAACCGTTTGCCCCGATAATCGGCTTCCTTGAGCTTATGGTTCTGGATCATCGTCCCCATCGCCCCGTCCAGAATCAGAATTCGTTGCTGGACAGCGGCATAAAGGGCTTCGATACGAGCGGCACGGTCGAACATACTTCTAAAAACCTGTACTTTTCACTGATGTTGGGAATGCGGCGTGAGAGATCGCGATTTCCGGCAGCATCCATCGCCGGAATACGCTGTAAATTACGACACCCCGCACCTTACTGACACAAAATCAGGGGTTCAGGGTGCGCAATGACAGCCAGCATTCTAACAGATCAGTACGAAAGAAATACAGCAGGCGCGCGGCTTATTTCGCGGTCCCTTTTAAATCTTTTGTCGGCTCGGCGCCAATCGTGCCTTTCAGCTCTTCCAGGTAAGCAGGGGAACTGACGTGAGCCAGTTGCTCCTCGACCCATTTACGCCGTTCAGGGATCTGCAAACGCACAAGTTCCCGGTCGTATCCAGGCTGAACGCTGAACCGATCCAGGTATTCCAAGTGCCGTTTGAGTAAGTCAGATTCCCGCTCCTGGCGTGCGGCCAGTCGCTCCTGGTACCAGTCGCTCTGCAGCAGGTTCTCCCGGGTAAACAGATCGCGGACTTCCTTATCATGGATGGTATGCCCCTGCCAGTTGCCATGTGCCATGATTGACAGAATCGCCTGCAACGGAGGACAGGCCTCTTCATAGCCACCATCTTCGAAGTACTGTAGAGCCACACGCTGCTGGGCTTCGGCGATATGCTGGATACCATCGACGAAGGATTCCAGGTCCTGCTTTTCCGGTTTGAGTATCGTCTCATCAAATACGGAGGCAGGGTTGTCAAAGACACGACCGAAGAAGCGGAGCAGGAACTTGTAAGTGATGCGATATCCAAGCCGGCTGGCAGGAATCTGCACACCTTCATGCTCAAAGTCTTTGATCGGTTCCAGCAGTCCTTCCCGAATGAGGAATTCAGGCGAACGTTCTTCTGGTGACATGCGGCACCAGATCTCCGGAATCAGCAGACTGATGTCATGGTCAACCCGCACATTGGGACCGATGTGACCTGCTGCTGTAGAGAAGCCTGAATAGCCCGTCAGGATATAACCGACCAGGGCACTGTTGAGGTCTGCGGAAGGACGCAGTGCATTGAACGGCCCCTTGGTTAATGCCCCTTCACTACCTGCCCCGGTTGTGGAAGGACTCTTTCCGGTCAGAGAGCAGACAAAGTCCATGAACAGTTCAGGAAGTTCCTGATAATGAATGGGCGAATAAACGGCCAGACTGCGGATGCCCTTCTCTTTTTCCGGAGGATTATTCCGGCGACCGACCATGACGGCATTTACCGGGTTATGTACTGGCTGATCAGCCGGAATTGCCCGGAAGAGGCGTGTCGCCATTTTGGCCACATAGGTATTGAACGGTTTGACCAGGTCGGGACGGGTCTGCAGATAACGTGGGTTTTTGGTCGGCTTACCGTCGATCTGTCGTGGATTAGCCGAACAGACGACGTAACTGCTGTTGGATTCTTCTGCGGAACGCAACATGTCCTGCATCGGCGGGCTGAACGCGTCAAAATCGACGACGTACTTGCTCATCTCACGAACCTGGTCGATGCTCAGCGGTTCGAAGTTGGAAATGAAATTCCCCGGCTTGCTGAGATCCAGTTCGGTCTGTTTGTCGAGACCACGCACAATCGCGTCATCGGGCCGCTGGAACAGACGGTATTCACTGTTGATCACAAATTTGCAGCTCTCGCTGTTCTCCCCTTCCGCCAGGTAAGGCAAATCGCGCGAAGGCACGATGACTGACGCACTGATATCGTCTTCCGTCTGAATCTTCAGCGAAGCGATAAAGTCCTGGCGGACCTTGAATGTCCGCCAGCCTGTCAGCGAAAACAGACCGACACGCAGATAGGTTCCGACCAGTTTCCGCTCGCGGTATTTCAGTTCATGACCGTGATTACCGTTGACAATGTCCACGCCGAAGTGGTTGTCCCAGTCTTCGCCCCAACTGGACCAGTAAATTCGCTTGATAATGAAGACCAGGGCCAGAATATGATCGGGAATGGAATTCAGCCACTCGTTGAACTCGGGAGTATAAGCCGGCGAAGGAGTGAGCAGTTTGATCACACTTCCCAGCGAGCGATGCAGATCAAGCACACCTCGGCTTGGTTTCAGATCAGGGTGTCCTTCCGGCAGTGGCTCAAGCCAGCGATCGGAATAATCTTTCTCGATGATTTCGCGAACGGCTTCCATGTCTTTCTCATAATTGGAGACGAACACGGGGCCATAGAGCATGTAGTCCTGAATCGATTTACTGATTTCACTTTTTCCACCGCCGGACACCGTACACGGTTTGTGACAAAAGATCCCTTCCCCGGTGGTTCCCACGATTCTCCAGGAGGGAGCCGCAGGGTGCTTCTCCATCCGCAGATGGTAGCCGGAGGGTGCCATATAGACCTGACCGGGTAACAGCGGAATGGAATGCTCTCTCCCCCCGCGGGTCCAGCGAATGCACTGTTCCGGCAGGCTGGCATAGGCATCTTCCGGGATGTAGACCAGTTCCGGATAGACACTGTCAATGCCGTATCCCTCAGGCTGTCCTTCGATATGATCGCCGTAATCCTGGATCACATCGTCAAAGGTGCGTCCATTGTAGCGTACGCTGTTAACCTGGAAGCCTTCACCCAGGTTGTAGCTGGGATACGCCATGGTTCCGCCCGCGTGTTCTTCCTCAGCGTTACCGAACAGATTGGCCGAGTAGCTGATCTGTGTTTTGACCTCTTTCTTGCAGTAACCAAAATAGTTATCTGCAATCAGAGTTACGATCACGCCTTCTTCGGTACGGCAGGTCAGTTTAAACGCCATGCCGTCATTGTAGAATTCGTCTTCGGTTTTCCAGCACATACTGTCGCGCTGCTGACGCACAGTGGCATCATCCCAGTGAGGCAGACCGAGTTCTTTCTTGGTGAGTGTAATTAAATGCGGAGCCAGGATTACAGCACCGGTATGTCCGGTCCAGTGCATCACATCCAGTCCCGAGTCATTCATGGGGACGAACGGATCACCGGCATTTCCGAAGATTGATTCCACGAAATCCAGATTGCTGACCAGTGTCCCGGGAGCAAAGAACCGGACTTCCATCCGTTTTTCAGGTGTGACACCTTTGACCTCAGGGCAGACAATCGGACGCAGCAGCAGCGAGGCCCAGCCCGAAGCCGGCTCTGCCTGCTCGGAAGTAAACGGGAACAGTTTCAGATCATCCGGGGGGTTCATTGCATGCTGGAACATTTTGACGAATGTTTCCCGCGGAACGGAGCGTTTGTCACCAGGGACCGGTAAGCCCCCCTCGGTCACATGAAATGTCCCGACCGTAGTGCGGCGGTCATGCTTGGGATTATGCAGTACGCCGTTCTTGACCCGGTAAGACTGCACCAGATCGCTATGGTACTCATCGCCTTCAATGGGAAGCGACAATTCCCGCGCAAGACCGAAACGGTCTAAAATCAGCGTGCGGGCCGGCAGCTTCAGCTCTGCCCCTTGGGGTACATCGCTGAAATGTGACTGCAGAAAGTTCTCAATACGTTGATCGACAGGGCAGCGTTGATTGACCAGCAGGCGATTTTTCTGTCGATGATTTTCCAGCAGTCCCTGCGCAATATCCGCAAAATTGCGATCTGCGTCAGTCAGAGCAGCAGGATATCCGTTGGCGATGAGTTGCAGATTCAGATAGCGGAGAATTTCATCGCGATCCTCATTGCAGGTGGCGTTGCCCTCGTGATCGAGGCCCAATGCCTGCCGAAACTGTTCGCTGGAATCCTGCGTACCGACTTTGAGAGACCTGGGTGGTTTATCCCAGGATACATCGCTATTTAACATATTGAATTTGCTTTTGGTAAAATGAAGAAATGTCGAAAAATCGCTGATCTTCTTTTGAGCGCACTGAGGGCGGGTGATAATTGATTTGGGCGAGAGATCATGAACCTCAGTCAGAGAACCAGTATATTCTAATTTACTGAAAGGTCAACGGTTCAGATTCACAGTGCTTACGAGCTGGAGAGATCACCAGGATTCGCTAAGTGACTTAAAATAGAATACTTAGATATCCTGTTAGAACCAGACCAAAGAAGGAAACAGGCCGACTGGTTCGTATGCAGAACTTAGTAGCATCTGTGATCAATACAGTTCCGGAATCGGAAATCGATTGTCGTCAACCAGATAACGGGGGCGCCCCGAGAGATCGGTAATTTGGGCCGTCGCCAGATCGACGCCCATATTCCGATAGAGGGTCGCAAAGATCTCCTGAACGTGCACCGGACGGTCTGCGGGAACACCTCCCACCCGGTCAGTTTGTCCGATGATGCGGCCTCCCTGAATTCCCCCTCCTGCCATGAGAACGGACTGTGTCCCGGGCCAGTGGTCGCGGCCTCCTTTGGCGTTGATACGGGGAGTCCGCCCGAATTCTCCCCAGACGATGACCGTCGTCTGTTCCAGCAAACCGCGTTCATCCAGGTCCTGCAGGAAGACCGCCAGTGACTGATCGAACAGCGGCAGGTATTTCTTCGACAGGTATTCAATAGAACCCTCGCGGTTGGCGTGCCAGTCCCAGGCGCCAAAAGCGACGGTCACACAACGGACACCGGCCTCGACAAGTCGACGCGCCAGTAACAGATGCTGTGGACTCTGTGGTGCGCCACCAAAGCTGGGATCGGTTTTCTGCAGGGCACCGTAACGCTCGCGGACTGACTGTGGTTCCCGCTCCAGGTCCATGGCTTCGGCAAAGCGACCGGAGGTCAACATTTCAAAAGCCTGATCCTGAAAGTTATCCAAGCCTTTGCCGTCGATCTGCTGCTGACTGCGCTTCACAGATTGCAACAGGGATTTCCGCTGATTCAACCGCGCCAGGTCGATGCCATGCAGCACCAGGTCTGATTTCACTTCCCCTTCCAGCGTAAACGGAATGTGTTTGAAGCCGGTGAAACCAGGCCAGGAAGGATTCCCCTGCAGATGACTCCCGTTATTGTTATAGGGTCCATAACTCATTTTCGGAGCCGCATCGACGTAGGGAATCATCCCGTTTGCGCCGGGGCCCAGCAGTTGGGAGATCACCGAACCAAAGGCTGGCCAGCCGCCTGCAGGCTCACCATCTTCTGTTCTCCCCCCAGCGCGACCGGTGTAGCACTGAAACGATTCATGCCGGTTTTCCATGCCAACCAGAGTACGGATCACAGAAAAACGATCAGCAATTGAGGAGAGGCGAGGCAGAAGTTCGCAGAACTGAACTCCCGGTACTTTGGTCTGGGTCGGGAGAAAGGAGCCCCTGATCTCGACAGGAGACTCGGGCTTGGGATCAAACGTTTCAAACTGGGTTGGGCCACCGGGGAGGTAGATCATCACCACCGATTTCTGCCCCGGATTCAGTTTCAAGCCTGCACCGGCATTGATCCCCATTCCCGAAACCCAGCCGGCAGAGATTCCCAAAGCGCTGGACTTCAGGAAAGTCCGTCGAGAAACAGATTTGCTCATGCGGCCCGTACTCATAAAACCTCTCCCATGTGTTTTTCAAAAAGTACCAGACTCGCGCGCAATTCACAACCCCAGAACGGCTTAGGGATGAATCAAGAAACTGTATCAGGACGGGCCCAGAGGTGCGTCAAAGTGTCGCATCAGATCCTAATGTGAATTTCACGAAATTAATATGGTTTACCCGGGAGTGAGTTTTCATTTGTCTAGTGGAATCATAAAATTCAGGCAGCAGACGGGAGCAGTCTCACTCATTTCCGGGCCCTGTTAAATCTCAGGATTAGATTTAATGATTCATCACGAGTACGTGGAGCGACTTGTCAACTTGCTGGCTCCAGAGGCAAACCTGCTTTTCAATATGACTTTTGAAGAAGCCACGCAACGTGTGGGCAGTGGTTCTCCTGAACAGATCAGGGAGATCGATGGGCAGTTTGCCCTGGTCCACAAGGAGGGAACACGTGTTCGCATGGCACGCTCCATCGGCAGACCCATGCGTTTCTTCCTGGCGAAACGGGCGGAAGGTCCCTGTCTGGTAATCGCCGAACGTATTGATGAGATCTACGAATTCCTCAAGAGTGAAGGCCTCGACAACCAGTTCCATCCCTCCTACACGCGGATGGTTCCCGCCCACTATCTGATCGAGCTGCAGTTGATCGGCTGTCCGGACCCGAATCCACAGGCAACGCGCTACTTTACTCCCGAGCGAAACCGACTGTCGAATAAGCTTGATGATATCGGCAAAGCGTATATCAGCGCTGTCTCTCAGGAAATACATCGCTGGCTGGACACCATTCCTCAGCAGGAGCCAATCGGAGTTCTGTTTTCGGGAGGAATTGACAGCGGTGCGATCTTCCTGCTGCTGTATCACGCGTTGATTACGCGAGGGGAATCTCCGTCCCGTCTCAAAGCGTTCTCGCTCTCTGTCGATGGTGAGGGCAGCGACTGCAGACAGGCTTATGAATTTCTGGACCAGTTGAATTTGAGTCTGTTCCTGGAAATCATGCAGGTCCCGGTAGATGCGCTGGACTATAAAGAAACAATCAAAGTCGTCGAAGACTATAAAGAGCTGGACGTGCAGGCGGCGATGATGACGTACGCCCTGTGCAAAAAGATTCGCGAGCAATATCCCCACTGGAAGCACCTCATCGACGGCGATGGTGGCGATGAAAACCTGAAAGACTATCCGATCGAAGCGAATCCGGAGCTGACGATTCGCAGCGTGCTGAATAATCTGATGCTCTACCAGGAAGGCTGGGGAGTGGAAGCGGTCAAGCACTCATTGACCTATTCGGGGGGACAGAGTCGCGGTCACGTCCGCACTTATGCCCCTGCCCGCTCACTGGGCTTCCAGGGTTTCAGTCCCTATGCACTGCCGAACGTCATCGAAGTCGCCGAGGGGATTCCCTTTATCGAACTGACCGACTGGGATCCCCGTAAACTGTATGCTCTCAAAGGGGACATCGTTTGCCGGGGAATCAAACAGGTCACCGGACTCTCCATGCCCGTTTATCCGAAACGGCGTTTTCAGGAGGGGAGCCTGAATGGCGACTCTTACGAGAATGTCTTTGCTGAATCAGAGACCGTCTATCGTGAGACTCTGCTTTCGCTGTTCCAGCAGCCTTCCTGATTCTGAGGATAGCCGCCACATATCATGAGTTTGCCTGTTCGACAATTTCACGATCAGGAGATCCTGCAGGCCCGGGGTCCGAAAAACGAAGTCTCGCAGTCCCAACCTTATGCATTTCTGAATGAACGAGAGGCGTCCGCCGCAGGCCATCCGGTAGAGATTTCGACGATCTTCCTGACGAACCGTGAATGCCCTTTTCGCTGCCTGATGTGCGACCTCTGGAAGAACACGACCGATAATCGCGTTTCCCCGGGCGCCATTCCTGAGCAGATCCGCTACGCCCTGAAACAGCTGCCCCCTGCCACCCAGATCAAGCTTTACAACAGTGGTAATTTCTTCGACGCCAAAGCGATTCCCCCCGAGGACCTGCCTGAAATCGCGGAACTGATCCAGCCTTTTGAACGTGTAATCCTCGAGAATCATCCCCTGCTCTGCAATCAGGCCTGCCCGGAGTTCCAACAACAGATCCCCGGTCAACTGGAAATCGCGCTGGGACTGGAGACGATTCATCCCGAAGTACTGCCGGCTCTCAACAAACGCATGACCTTAGACGACTTTGCCCGGGCTGTTTCTTTCCTGAGAGAGCACGCTATTGAAGTCCGCGCGTTCATTCTGCTGAAACCTCCGTTTCTGAATGAGGCGGAGGGTAGTGAATGGGCGATTCGCTCCGTCGAATATGCATTTTCACTCGGCGTCAGTTGTTGTGCCATCATTCCCACTCGACCGGGGAACGGCATGCTTGAACGTCTGCAGTCCACAGGTGAGTTTTCTATTCCCCAACTTTCTTCCGTTGAAAGTGTGCTGGAACAATGCCTGCAATTACGTCAGGGGCGGGTGCTGATGGATCTCTGGGATCTGGAGTCACTGTATGCTGATGAATTCAATCTAACGCAACGACTGGATCGATTGTCTCAGATGAATCTGACGCAGACCGTCATTCCTTCAGTCTGACACCTTAGTCCTCACCCAGCAGCGCCAGAAATTCATCTTCCGAAAGAACGGGTACTTCCAACGACTGTGCTTTCGTCAGTTTACTACCGGCATTCTCCCCCGCTACCAGGTAATCCGTTTTCGAAGATACCGATCCCGAGGCCTTGCCTCCGTGTTTCTCGATGAACTCCTTAGCTTGATCACGGGTAAATCGCGATAGAGTGCCGGTGACAACCACGGTCTTACCTTCGAGGGCACCAGCGGGCTTTTCCTGTTTGGAAACCGGTGTCCCCATATTCAGCCCCTCTTCCTTAAGATCTGCAATCAGCTTTTGACCGAAATCGGAGTGGAAGAAGTTATACACAGAACCAGCGATCACGGGACCAATCTCATTCACATCCGCCAGGTCTTCCTCGCTCTGTTTGGTAATCTCGTCGATGGTTCCGAATTCCCGTTCGAGAATCCGGGCATTACTGGCCCCCACATGCCTGATGTTCAGCCCCGTGAGTAACCGCCAGAGCGGCTGCTGCTTGGAACTTTCGATGCCTGCCAGCAGATTATCGATCGACTTTTCTCCCTGGCGTTCGAGGTTAATCAGATCTTCGTAATGTTCGTCAAGACGATAGATGTCGGCCAGTCCCTTAAGCAATCCGGATTCCAGCAACTGCTCGATCATCTTGATGCCCATGCCTTCGATATCCATCGCCTGACGCGAAGCGTAATAGCGGAGAGTCTCGCGAACCGTAGCGGGGCATTCCGGATTAGGACAGCGAATGTAAACGCCCCCTTCATCCTGAACCAGTTCCGTATTACATTCAGGGCAATGCGTGGGGAATTCGAGTTCCTGCTGAGAGCCATCCCGGCGATGCTCTTCCACACGCACCACGTGTGGAATGATTTTGCCGGCTTTTTCCACGACGACCCAGTCGCCGATCTGAATCCCCAGCCGCTGCATTTCATCTCGATTGTGCAGACTGGCCCGAGAAACCGTGGTCCCGGCGATCTGGACCGGTTCCAGGTTAGCTACCGGAGTCACCGTTCCGGTTTTACCCACCTGGAAGACAATCGATTCTGCCCGGGTGACCGCTTCATATCGTTCCCATTTATACGCCACGACCCACCGCGGGCTCTTGGACGTATTGCCCAGTTGATCGCGCTGATCAAAGCGATTGACCTTAAGCACAATCCCGTCAACCTCAAAGTCGAGCGAGTGCAGGTCATCCATCATGGTCTGGGCATGTTCCATGGTCTTTTCCAGGTTGGGAAAAGCC
Source organism: Gimesia benthica (assembly GCF_009720525.1). Taxonomy (NCBI): domain Bacteria; kingdom Pseudomonadati; phylum Planctomycetota; class Planctomycetia; order Planctomycetales; family Planctomycetaceae; genus Gimesia; species Gimesia benthica. The sequence goes on along the minus strand of NZ_CP043930.1, from coordinate 7,782,018 downwards.
TTAACGTTGGGTGTCGCCGGGATACCCATTTCTTGAATCGCGTCGAGATATTTGACATGCGTCTGAAAATCAACACCTTCAACCGCTCCGATACCGTGCGCAAAAAAACGGATTTTACGTTTTGCACACAGTTTCGGGTCCAGCAGTTTCAAACCGCCTGCTGTTGTGTTGCGCGGGTTGGCAAACGGTTCTTTCCCCTGCTCCTGCATTTCTACATTGAGCACCTGGAAATCAGAATTGCTGATGTAAGCTTCTCCCCGGATTTCCAGCAGCGCGGGAGGCTTTTTTGCATTCAGGCGCAGAGGAACTCCACCAATGGTGCGGACGTTGTGGGTGATGTCATCCCCAGACTGGCCATCGCCGCGGGTCACTCCCTGTACGAGGTGCCCGTTTTCATAGACCAGGGAGACTGCGACACCGTCAATTTTATACTCGGCCGTCAGTTCGACCTGCTCTTCTCCAAGCAGTTTACAGATGCGGGTTTCAAATTCCTTGAGACCATCCAGTTCAAAGATGTTGTCGATCGAGAGCATCGGCAGACGATGGGCAATCGTCTGAAACCCCTCTATCGGTGCCCCACCCACTTTTTTAGTAGGGCTATCGGGGGAATCATACTCCGGATGTGCTTCCTCGAGCTGCTCCAGCCGCTTCATCATCTTATCGAATTCGCGGTCGGATATTTCCGGCTTCGCCTGAATGTAATACAGCCGGTTATGATGCTCGAGCTGCTGACGCAGCTCTTCAATTTCTTTTTGAACGCTCATGGAAATATCCGCAATGAATCAGTGGAAGCGCAGGCAGGTCAGGAATCAGACTCTTTGAGCAGTTTTTCCTGTTCCGCCTGTTTGAGGTCGGCTTCGACCATCAGGCGTGCGAGTTCTTCAAAGGTGACTTTAGGTTCCCATTTGAGCTTTTCACGGGCTTTGGTGGGGTCCGCACAAAGCAGTTCGACTTCTGCAGGTCGATAAAACTGCGGATCGATTTCAACATATTTTCGCCAGTCGAGTCCGACAGAACCGAAGGCGGCTTCCAGAAATTCACGAACCGAATGCGTTTCGCCGGTTCCGATCACAAAGTCATCCGGTTTCTCCTGCTGGAGAATCAGCCACATCGCTTCGACATAATCGCCGGCGAAACCCCAGTCCCGCTTCGCGTCGATATTTCCCAGATAAAGTTTGTCCTGCATCCCGAGTTTGATACGTGCGATGGCCTTGGTAATCTTGCGGGTCACAAAGGCTTCCCCCCGTCGCGGCGATTCGTGATTAAACAGGATGCCGTTACAGGCAAACATGTTGTAAGATTCACGATAGTTAATCGTCAACCAGTAGGAAAAGACCTTGGCACAGGCGTACGGGCTGCGGGGATGGAACGGCGTGGTCTCGCTCTGAGGAGTCTCAACGACCTTACCAAACATCTCGCTGGAAGATGCCTGGTAGAAACGGACCTGCTTGCCACTCTGCTGCTCATAATACCGGATCGCATCCAGCAGACGCAGAGTGCCGACACCTGTGACTTCCGCGGTGTAAACCGGAATGTCAAACGAGAGGCGGACGTGACTCTGGGCGGCCAGGTGATAGACTTCGTCGGGCTTGACCCGATCCAGAATTTCATTCAGATTCGAGCCTTCTGCGAAATCACAATAATAGCAGTTATGAGGGGGTTCTCCGATCCCTGGCTTACTGCAGGATGTGATCCCATGGACTTCATAGTCTTTACTTTCCAGGAACCGGGAAAGGTAATATCCATCCTGGCCATTAATTCCAGTGATCAGGGCAACTCGACTCACGTCACGAATCCTCTATGTAAATACTTTGATGGTAGTAAAAAATGACTGGTTCTTCCGCCAGTATCTGCAAGTTTAGTGGTTTTCCCCCAAATCGCAACGGTTGAACGACAGCCTGATGAATGCGATCTATTTACCATCCTGATTCTGGGCCGACCGGTGCCCCTTGATGTAGTATTTCAGAATTTCCCAGCGTCTGATGACCCCCAGCATGCGATGCGGCTGTTCGCGTGAAACAACCGGCAGACAATCGTAGGAACCTTCGCGAAATTTGCTCCAGACCCGTGCCAGGGAATCGTCGGGATAAACAACGGTTTCCAGATTATTCGCCAGGTCAGCCGCGCGGACCAGGGAACCAATCTTGGGGTCAAACAGGGTATTACTCAGATCCTGATAGCGAATGACGCCCACGACCTCTTCATTTGGACCAATCACGGGGAATGTATTGTCGTGGCTGTGTTCGATAAACGAAATCACTTCGTTGAACGTCGCCGTCTGGGCAATGCCCTTGACGTTCTTACGATATAGCTGTTCGACCAGAATCTGATCGGGAGGTTGATCGATTTCGGACAACAGACCGAAAGAGACCAGGAAACGGCGGATCATCGATTGGAATTCGCTGATCGGATCGCCGGCGGTATGATGAATCGCATGGATCAACGGGACTTCCCCTGCCCGCAAGACTGACTGGCGAATCATGATGGGACCGACAATTTCGAAGAAGACCACCGATCCCAGAATGATGGTCTGCAGGTGACCGCCCAACACGGGATCCCGGCTGACGGCGATTGCTGAAAGCGCGATCGCAGCTCCCGCCTGGGCAAACAGGGCTGTTCCCAGCCAGAGTGAGACTTCGGGTTCTTCTCCCCGCATCCGGGCCGGTATGAAAATACCGATGTATTTACCGACCAGACGCAGCACGATGTAGCTGCCCCCAATCAAACCGGCTTCAATAAACTGCTGTGGTTTGAGTTCCGCTCCGTGAATGATAAAAAACAGCACACAGAGGAAACCGGTCAGCGGGTATAGTTCGGCTTCGACCTTCGGGACATCCTCTTCAGCCAGCGAGTTCGCGACTGTGAAACCCATCGCCAGAAACGTCAGCATATAGGGCACGCCTGTTGTGCGACATAAGCCGAGAGCCAGTGCAATCAGACCGACAAACATGATCAGACGACGGCTGCCTTTGATGATGGAGCTGCCGTAGCTGATCATCAGACCGCCGAAGACGCCGATGAATACGGACCCGAAAATATCGAGTAGTAGGTGTCCCAGTTGGGGCAGTACAGAGGCATGTGCACTGTCTCCCTGCAGAAAGAAGACAGCCACAAAGATCACTTCGAAAGCGATGATGGAAATCAGGTTGTTGAGGGCCACCAGGATCCCGGTGTATTCTGAAATTGGCCCCTCTGACTGCATTTCCTTCAGTACGAGAATCGTCGTCGCCGGTGCAGTAGCAATCGCGAGCGCCCCGAGCAGAATCGCCGCTCCCGGAGATTCCCCTACCAGCAGCAACCCCACGAATACAATGAAAAATGTACCGAGGACCTCTCCGATCGAAAGTGGCAAGACTCGTTTAAACAGGCGACGCAGACGGGAGAGAGTAAAGTGATTCCCCAGCCCGAACAGAACCAGTGCCATAGCCAGGTCCGTCAGCGGCTTGAGCTCTTCCAGGTGTTCATGGGGAATCAAATCCAGAATCGCTGGCCCCAGGATCACTCCGATCAACAGATAGGCGGTCACCTTGGGCAGGCGAAAGAGCTCCCCCAGGGTACCTGCCAGCAAACCAGCTGCTAGAAAGATTCCCAGAGTAAAGATGATATGCCATGAGCCCATTCGAACGTCCTGTTCTAGAGGTGATGAAATTGATTACGGGCCGATTATAGCAGATTAGGGTGAGCGGTCGATCCTGAACCCGGCTCTCCGGCCTTAAAAAAATGATAGTAAACTATTATCAGATATCAAGTTCGAGCTAACGCTATTTCACCCCTTATTCATCGAGAAGGCGTCTGGGCCTGGTGAGACGATCAGTCCAGATTCATGGTCACCGTCTTCAATTCTGTATAGTTGGCAAGCCCGGCCGCCCCCAACTCACGCCCGATGCCACTCCGTTTGAATCCACCAAAGGGAGCGGCGGCATCAAACACATCATAACAGTTCACCCAGACGGTTCCGGCCTTGATACTCTGCGCCATGAGGTGTGCTTTTTTCACGTCACTGGTCCAGACCGCTGCCGCCAGCCCAAACTGGGTATTGTTGGCACGCGTGATGACTTCATCCAGGTTTTTGAACGGAAGAATGCTCATTACCGGTCCAAAAATTTCATCGGTGGCGATCGGCATATCATCGGTCACCTGATCGAAGACCGTCGGCTCTACGAAGTAACCTTTCTCACCAAAACGGGATCCACCGGTTACGCATTTTGCCCCGGCCTCAGTCCCTTTCTGGATGTAGCTCAGAATCTTCTCCATCTGTGCCTGATCGACCTGTGGGCCTTGAGTGGTTTCGGGATTGAGAGGATCTCCCAGCTTACGGGCCGAAGCTCTCTCGACAATCTTGGCCACGAATTCTTCATGAACGGCTTCTTCAACGAACAATCGACTGCCGGCACAACAGCACTGCCCCTGGTTAAAGAACAGCCCGAACTCAGCACCTGCTACAGCAGCGTCCAGATCGCTGTCGGCGAAAACGACATTCGGACTTTTCCCGCCCAGTTCAAATGTCAGGCGCTTGAGGGTCTGGGCGGCATCAGCCATGATGATTTTGGCGGTCGCATCTTCCCCCGTGAAGGCAATCTTATCAACATCTGGATGCTTGACTAATGCGGCACCTGCGGTGGGACCGTAACCAGGTACCACGTTGATGACCCCGGGTGGATAGCCGGCTTCCATCGCCAGTTCCGCCAGACGCAGACAGGAAAGCGGCGTCTGTTCTGCCGGTTTCATGACGATTGTGCAACCGGCCGCCAGTGCAGGTGCCCATTTCCAGGCAACCATCAGCAAGGGAAAGTTCCAGGGAATGATCTGACCGGCGACACCAATGGGTTCCCGTCGCGTATAACAGAAATGGTTGCCGCGAATTGGAATGGTCGCGCCTTCGATCTTGTCTGCCCAGCCGGCATAGTACCGCAGGCAGTCAATTACCAGAGGCAGGTCTGCAGCACGACTGTCTCGAATCGGTTTGCCGTTATCCAGAGACTCCAGTGCAGACAGCTCTTCAATGTTTTCTTCAATCAGGTCGGCCAGACGGTACATCAGCCGCCCTCGATCCCGGGCATCCATCTTCGACCAGGGTCCTGTTTCAAAAGCAGCCCTGGCAGCTTTAACGGCCAGATCGATGTCAGCTGCATCCCCTTCCGCTACTTCTGCGATGATTTCTTCTGTAGCCGGATTGACTGTCGCAAAAGTTTTCCCGCTGACCGCATCGCGCCATTCACCATCGATCAGTAACTGAGTTCTGCGAATCTGGGGAGTAGCTGCTACGGTATCTAAAGCGTCTGTGGCCATGACGTGATCTCCTGAGGTTCTAGCGAGCGTAATTGGATCAGGAACAAAGGTTGTTCATCAACAGACACTAAAGACAGGTCTGCTCTACCCTTCCATTCTGATGTTTTTTGCTCTGCTTCTCAAGAGGGATGTGTGACTGCGCGCAGAATTCACGCAGTGAGAGTTATTCTTAGCAGAAGCGACTGGCTTAGATGGCCCGCAGAATCGCGGCAGCACTCTGCCCAAAGGAGGTTCGGCTGACCGACATCGTCGTTGGTGTAATGAGCGGCCGAACTTCACCGTGCACGATATCCAGGTTACACAATGGATCCGGCGTTTCGTAGTTCAACGTGGCTGGAGTTGCACCATGCCGCAGCGACAGAATACTGGCTGCGAGTTCAACAGCTCCAGAGCCGGCATCGAAGTGACCGAAGTAGCTCTTCAGTGCTGTAATCGGGATCTTAACCGCATCATCGCCGAACAGTCGGTGGTAGGCACGTGCTTCGACCTGATCGTCGATCTTCGTGCTCTTACCGTGGGCATTGATGTGCCCCAGTTCGGAAGGTCTGATTCCTGCCTGACGCACAGCCGATTCAACAGCCCGCATCAGGCCGGTATCGTTCTGCTCGTCTGAACTGCCATCACAGCCGGCACCGAGTCCGATTACTTCCGCATAGATTTCAGCACCGCGGCGAACGGCATGATCATAGTTTTCGACCACGAAAGCTGCAGCACCTTCACCGAGAATCGTACCATTGCGATCACGATCGAATGGACGACAGGCACGTTTGGGATCTTCATCGCGTGACAGCAGATCGATGAGATTCTTCCGGGACAGATCGACGGGATTGATGTTGGAGGTACAAGCACCGACAACCATGCAGTCGACTGCGCCACGCTTGATCCAACGCATCGCTTCAGCCAGAGCCAGTAAGGCAGAAGAGTCCTGGCTGGTAATCGTGTTATTCGGTCCCTGAGCGTTATGCTCAATGGAAATATGGCAGGCTGGCATGTTGGGGAGCTGTCGCAGCATCCACAGCGGAGTGATCTGCCCCAGAACGTCTTCACCCCAGCGGGTGACTTCGAACGAATCATCGGCAGCACAGCGGTTGACGGCTTCGACCAGTTCATCGGGAGTCGTCGGAATGTGACCAGCACCAAAGGAGACACCAAAACGCTCAGGATCAACGGTTCCCCGTTTGATACCTGCGTTTTTCACAGCATCGGAAGCAGCAGACACCCCAAGCTGGATGTCGCGTGACATGACTTTGATGAATTTCTTGTTGTAGAGGTGCTCGTCCGGATTGAAGTCTTTGACTTCTGCAGCCAGTTTGGACGGAAGATTCTCGATTGGAATTGATTGTAGACGATCAATCCCCGAAACACCTGAACATATATTGCGCCAGAAACTGTCTATACCGATACCAATTGGAGATACAACTCCAATTCCGGAAATGACCACGCGCGTTTGATTTGACCCAGCCATCTTAGCCTGACCCTTAATTTCCTACAGAGAAACAGTTCCAGTCCTTTTTGCGAACTGTTTCAGCCTATAGTTATAAGATCTACGTAACTCTCGACTTAACACATTCTGTGTCAAGCAAATGGAGAATTACCACTGCAGCTTATCTCGAGTTCCTTCTCCTGTTTATATTATCGGAAAAAGGCAACCCAAAATCTGAGAGTGATCTCAAACCCTGCTTAATAACCCTTAAAGTAGTCAGATTTAACAAGTTATATCGCTATAACCGGTTAGCAGGCCAGTTGGCAAAAAGGTGAGACTTAATTCCGGACTGCGCCCGCAGAACTCAAGGAAGGTGCTGTAAAAGCAAGGTGGAATGAGAGGTAAAACTCCCGTTTCAGGTTGGAAATCCTTTTCACAGTTTTGAGTGAAATCCAGCCAGAACTAATAATATAATTGAGGTCCCCTTCAATCATACCTAGTTTCTGGTAGATACCAATCAAGGTGTATTACACACTGACCAGACAAATTTGTCAAGCGAATTCACAGAAAAGCCGCCCTGAATGGTACTTTCAACCTGACTGCCAGAGTTTGACACTTCAGCAGCCAGGCCGTCTATTATGCATCGATAATTTCAAAAATCGCCTCTACTTCAACAGCCACACCTGTAGGCAGAGCCGCAAAACCGAGTGCACTGCGGGCGTGATAACCATCGCCGGTCTTGCCGTAGAGCTCGTGGAACAGATCAGAAGCACCATTAATCACCAGGTGCTGATCGGTAAAATCAGGAGTCGAGTTGACGCAGCCCAGCAGCTTGATGACCCGCAGCCCATCGAGTGTTCCGTGCTCATCCCGAACTGACCGCAGAATCTTGACGGCACAATCGCGGGCCGCAGCAATCCCTTCTTCGAGGCTTACGTTTTCACCCAGACGTCCTTTCTGATCACTCACATGACCAGAAGTCATCAACAGGTTACCGGTACGAATACAGAGATTGAGATACCCAGGTTCAACAGGCTCAAAATTCAGCCCCAGTTCAGCAGCTTTCTGCTCAGCGGACATAGTCGACTCCTTCAGGAAAGAACATTTAGTAATTCATTCCGCGTACTTTAGAAGGATTGTCACCGATTTACAATCGAGGTGACTCAGATAAAGAACTGGAAGTCCCCCGCCGGAGGGAAGGCATTTTGAAAATGCTGAATTTCAGGCTGCTTCTGTTCTGCCTGCCAGAGAATGGAGATCACATCGAACCGTGCGGGATGCTTCAGCAGACCATGTTTTTTAAGAAAGACGCCTGCCAGACGGGTCAGTTGTTTCTGTTTCTGTCCTGTTACGGACTCGAAGGGCTGACCTTTCGCGGTTGATTTCCTGGTTTTGACTTCGACAAAGACGACCGTTTCCTGATCGAGGGCGATAATGTCTATTTCGCCGAGTTCAATGCGATACTGGCGAGCAAGAATCTGATAACGGTGCTGTTTCAGATAACGGACGGCGGCACGCTCACCCCGATCACCTAGAAATCTGCCAAACCAGTTTCCAGCCATAAGCAGCCTCTTCGACAAGGGGCAGGCTCAATCGTAAGTGCGCACCAGAACGTCTAACAGCAGCACTGCTGCAGTGACAGTGCTGCTGTTTCTGTTTCGATCGATTACTCGCCGTCTCTTTTGGCGCGACGCTCGGTCAGACGGGTTGCTTTACCAACGCGATCGCGGAGGTAGTACAGTTTGGCGCGACGAACGCGACCGTGACGTTTGACATCCAGCTTGGCGATTTTGGGAGAGTGCACAGGGAAAATTCGCTCTACACCTTCACCGGCTACGATGCGGCGAACGGTGAAGTTTTCACGGGTTCCGCTGCCGCGACGGGCAATCACAACACCAGTGAAAACCTGGATGCGTTCCTTGTTACCTTCCTTGATACGGGTATGCACGTCGACGGTATCGCCGATTTCGAACTCAAGCGGCTCTTCACGAAGGCTTGATTCTTCTACTTTTTTCAATAATTCCTGCATGACTTCAAGTCCTCTTGGCACGCCTGACTGACTCTGAAAGAGCCCTTGGGAACGTGCTGTTTACGTTAAAAAATCAGGTTGAATTTGATTCCGACTCAGTGAGAAGATCATTTCGTCGCTCGCGAGTTCGCTGCAGACTCTGCTCATGCCGCCAGCGCGCAATCTCCTGATGATTTCCACTTAATAATACTTCCGGAACTTCCATTCCACGAAAGTTTTGAGGCCGTGTGTACTGCGGATATTCGAGCAGTCCCGATTCCGAAAAGGAATCATACTTGGCACTGCTCTCGTCTCCGAGTACTCCGGGTATGAGCCGGATCACAGTCTCGATAATCAACATGGCCGGGACTTCCCCTCCGTTGGTGATGAAGTCGCCTGCCGAAATTTCCATTGGCTCCAGACCAATGCGGATTCGTTCGTCGAACCCCTCGTATCTTCCACACAATAAGGTGAGCTGACGTTCTTGGGATAACTCCTGGGCCAGTTTCTGATTCAGCGTTTTCCCCTGAGGGGTCAACATGATCAGCTTACCGGGTTCCGGAACCACCTGTTGAACATGCTCTACACATTGATAGACCGTGTCACAGCCTATCAGCATCCCTGGTCCACCGCCGTAAGGGCGATCATCTACCGAGGCATGCTTGTCTGTTGCCCAGTCCCTGAAATTCCAACGCTGAACCTCGACCAGTTGATTTTGAATCGCCCGCTTGAGCAACCCCTGCTCAAGATAGCTGTCAAACAGTTCGGGAAACAAAGTCAGAATATCAAATCGCATAATGCTCACTCACAGAGCAAAACGTCAGGGCTGACGCAGACCTTACTCTTCTGTCGGGGTTTCTTCAGCAGCGGTCTCTTCTGCAGGTGCTTCAGCTGTTTCTGCTGATTCGCCAGCTTCTGCTTCCGGTTCGGGAGCAGGAGGTTCTTTGGGAGCCTGCATGGGAGCCGGTGCCGCAGCGGAACCGAATTTGTTTTTCTTGACCTTCTTGATCAGTGTTGCCACGTTTTCGGAAGGTTTAGCACCAACTGACATCCAGTAATCCACACGTTCCATGTCGATCACGACGCGCTGTGCTTTGTCAGCGACGGAGGTGTCATAGGTACCAATTTCTTCGATCGCTTCACCGTCACGTTGTTTGCGTGAATCCATTACACAAATACGATAGAACGGGCGATGTGTCCGGCCCATTCTTTTCATACGAATTCGAACTGCCACAAATTTCTCCTTTAGGATACTAACTCTAAACTTTGGAAGATACAAAAATTGAATTCAATTGAGATCGCCTCTGAATCAGCGATTCTTTTTTCGCTGCTTCTTTTTGGCTTTTTTGTCTTTTTTTCGCTTCTCACGCAGCTTGCTGATATCACCACCACGCTTGCTGCGTTCTTTTTTCTTGGTCATGCCTCCCATGGGGTCCATCATGCCCCCGGAAGAGAGCTCGCGCATCGCTTTCATCTTGTCACGCATGCCCATGCCGGCCATTTTCTGCATCATGCCGGCCATGTTATTGAAATCCTTGACCAGACGACTGATGTCCGAAGGATCGGAGCCACTTCCCATGGCAATCCGGCGGCGACGGCTGTGATCGATCAGTTCGGGATTTTCCCGTTCTGCAGGAGTCATCGAACCGATGATCGCATCAATCCGCTTCATTTCAGCACCAGGGTCGACATCCGGATTTGTATCCAGCAGTCCCCCCACTCCGGGAATCATTTTCATGATTTCCCGCATGGGCCCCATTTTGCGGATGGTCGCCATCTGCTTCTGGAAATCAGTCAGGGTAAATTTACCCTGTGCCATCCGGTTCTGGAGGTCGGCAGCTTCTTCTTCATTAAACTGCTGCTGTGCCTTCTCCACCAGGGAGACGACGTCGCCCATACCCAGAATACGTCCTGCCATCCGGTCTGGATGGAATGTTTCCAGGCGATCGAGGGCCTCTCCGACACCGATGAACTTGATGGGAACTCCGGTGACTTCTTTCACACTCAGAGCGGCACCACCACGGGTGTCACCATCCAGTTTGGTCAGAATGACGCCATCCAGTTCCAGCGCTTCGTTGAACGCTTTGGCACTGTTGACTGCGTCCTGACCTGTCATCGCGTCGCAAGCGAAAATGACCTGGTCGGGCTGGAGCTTACGTTCGATCTGCTCCAGCTCTTTCATCAGATCTTCGTCGATGTGCAGACGACCGGCGGTGTCGAGAATAACCGTATCGACATTCCCAAGCTTCTTCGCCTGGCTAAGACCATTCTGACAGACTTTGACGGCGTTGTTTCCGTCCGGAGCCTCTGCATGAACCGGTACTTCTACCTGACCGGCAATGACTTTCAACTGTTCAATCGCCGCGGGACGCTGCAAGTCGGCAGCGACGAGCATTGGCTTACGTCCCTGCTCTTTCAGCAGGCGGGCCAGCTTACCACAGGTTGTGGTTTTACCACTCCCCTGCAGACCACACATCATAATGACGGTGATGCCTGACTTTTTGAAATCGAAACCGGGTTCGACCGGGCCCATCAGGTTGATCAGTTCCTGGTGGACGATCCCGATGATCTGCTCATCAGGGCGAACGGCTTTCAGAACTTTCTCACCAACTGCCTGCTCGGTCACCCGATCAATAAAGCTGGTGGCTATTTCATAATTAACGTCTGCTTCCAGCAACGCCTGTCTGACCTGGCGCAACCCGTCCCTGATATTGCCTTCGGTGAGCTTTCCACCCTTGGCAAGACCGGTGAGTGCATCTTTCAGATTGGCAGTTAATCCTTCAAACACTTTAGATAACCAGACCGTTAAATGTTAATCGTGGGTGCATTTATCGCCTGGAAAAGCGATAAAAACAGTGCCTCAAATCAGCTCATTCTCAATGGAAGCTGAGCGCCAACACGCAACGTAAGCCAAGCAATAACCGCAGGTTAAGACAAGCGGAGACTGTCGATTTCGCTGTTGGTATTCATGAAGTTATGATGAGGCAATAACTTGCATCAAGCCGTGGAGTTTAAAAACTGACTGAACAATACACAACGGTTCCAGCCCACCTTTTTAAAATTCTTACCCCTTTTGGTCCACAGATTTCCTACAATGTTATACACAAGCCGCAACATTCTGCAATAATGTCATCAGGCAGTGGACTCTGAGTCAGCCGATTATCTGCCCCTGATGGGGCTGCAGCTGTTTTTTTGGATTTGTTGATCCCGGAAACCTTATAATCAGGCCCCAGATTGTGTATGGTTCGTGATTGCGAAAGACTGCTCCCGCCTTAACTGGCCACCAGTACACAAGAACCGTCCAGCCTGCTATCGTGTCACGTCTTTTTAGAGTGTGACCACAATTCATCACCGGCAAGACCTGGTCAAACGATTCTGTCAGAGAACTATCCAAGTTGGAACGAAGAAAACGAAAATGAGTAACACACAAAACCTGTTTAACAAAGTCTGGGATTTACACGCTGTCAAAACTCTGGAATCCGGTCAGGATCAACTGCTGATCGGCCTGCACCTGATTCACGAAGTGACCAGTCCTCAAGCTTTCGAAATGTTACGCGACCGCGGTCTTAAAGTTCTGTTCCCCGAACGGACCATTGCCACAGTCGACCACATCGTCCCCACTCAGAATCAGGCACGCCCTTTCGAAGACAATCTGGCAGAACAGATGATGTCCGCGATTGAGAAGAACTGCGCCGAATTCGGTGTCACGCTGCTGGATGTCTCCGATGACCGTCAGGGAATCGTGCACGTCGTTGGACCAGAACAGGGACTGACACAACCCGGCATGACAATCGTCTGTGGTGACAGCCATACGAGTACTCACGGCGCTTTTGGTTCGATCGCACTGGGAATTGGAACAAGCCAGGTTGCCCATGTGCTGGCCACCCAGACCATGGCACTGGGACGTCCTAAAGTCCGTCAGGTCAAAGTAAACGGCGAACTCGGACCAGGCGTAACCGCAAAGGATGTCACCCTTTACATCATTCGCAAACTGGGCGTTCAAGGTGGCGTTGGATACGCTTACGAATATGCCGGCGATGTCTTCGACCGGATGACGATGGAAGAGCGGATGACGGTCTGTAACATGAGCATCGAGGGTGGTGCCCGCTGTGGATACATCAATCCCGACCAGACCACTGTCGATTACCTGCGGGGACGTCCGCATGCCCCTCAGGGAGAAGCCTTCGAAAAAGCAGCCGAATGGTGGCTCAGCCTGGCCTCAGGTCCGGATGCCGAGTTTGACGATGTCGTCGAATTCGATGCAGCCGATATCGAACCTACCGTGACCTGGGGTATCACCCCCGCCCAATCCGTCGGCGTTTCCGAGTCACTGCCCGCCGTCTCCAGCTATCCTGCAGACGAGCAGACACTGATCAAAGAAGCCTATCGTTACATGGAACTCGAAGAGAACCAGCCGATCAAAGGCCAGAAGATCGACGTCGCTTTCATCGGCTCATGTACCAACTCGCGAATTTCCGACCTGCGTGAAGCAGCGAAAGTCGTCGAAGGACGGCATGTGGCTGAACACGTTAAAGCCCTCGTTGTTCCCGGCTCTCAGCTGGTTCGTAAACAGGCTATCGAAGAAGGATTGGATAAAATCTTCATCGAAGCCGGCTTTGAATGGCGTGAAGCCGGTTGCTCCATGTGTCTGGCCATGAACCCGGACAAACTGGTGGGCAACCAGCTGTGTGCTTCTTCCAGCAACCGTAATTTCAAAGGACGACAGGGTAGCCCCACAGGCCGTACCCTGCTGATGAGCCCGACCATGGTTGCCGCTGCTGCCGTCAGTGGCTGCGTCACCGATGTCCGCGAACTGTCTGGTGCCGCTACCGCGTAATCTGTCACGCTCACAGGACCGTCCAACCTTACGAACAGCCAATTCCATTTAAGATATATTTGAAGACCGAATCATGACTAAAATTGAATCCGTAACCGGAACAGGTATCCCTCTGCTGCTGGATGACATCGATACAGACCGCATCATTCCCGCCCGCTTTTTGCGGTGCGTGACCTTTGAAGGTCTGGGAGAACATGCATTCGAAGACGATCGCCTGCAGGACCCCGATCATCCGTTCGATAAACCCCAATACCAGAACGCGTCCATCCTGATCGGCGGACGAAATTTCGGCTGTGGTTCTTCACGTGAACATGCCCCCCAGTCACTGATTCGCTGGGGAATCCAGGCGATTATCGCTGAATCATATGCAGAAATTTTCTTCGGAAACTGCACCTCACTGGGTGTGCCCGCCGTCTGTGCTTCGCGTAAAGCGCTGGAACAACTGGATCAGGCTGTGAAGGCCAATCCCGACCAGGAAATCACTGTCGACCTGCTGGCAATGAAGGTTCGCTGTGGAGATCAGGAGTTCGATTGTACGCTGCCTGACAATGCACGCTCCGCCTTGACCACAGGTACCTACGACTTCCTGGCACAGCTGCTCAAGAGTACGGACGAAATCAAAGACCGGGCCGCTGATGTGCCTTACTTTACTTCGTTTGCCTGAGTCAACGCGTTCAGATCTCCGCCTGTTTCAGAACGGGCGGAGGTTTCGGTGTCTGTCAGGCAAGCGCACGACTTGACATACCCAAGATGTCCCCATGTCTGAAAAAAAAACGACAAGTAATCGGCGAGACTTTCTGACCGGCCGCGTCCTGAAACAGGCTGCGGAGCGGGTCGGAAATGATATTGCTGATTACCTGAATGATGCGACGGAAGATTTTGCGGCCCCCTCCGGTGGCTCGACAATCCGTCTGAGCACACGGGCCATGGCAACCGAGTTTGCGGTTGTCATGAACCCTGGCCCCAGTCAACAGGTGATGCACGCCTCCGATGCTCTGGACCTGATCCATGAGCTCGAACATCTGATGACCGTCTACAAGCCCACCAGTGAGATGTCGCGCGTCAATACTCAGGCCGCGAACGGTGCCGTCTCCATGGATCCGCGACTGTTCGAAATCCTGGACCGCTCACGAGAAATCTGCGTTGATACGAAAGGTGGCTTTGATCCCTCCTCCGGTCCTTTGATTGCCCTCTGGCGGGAATGCCGCCTGCAGGGGCGGATTCCTACTGAAAAAGAGATTTCAGACTGCCTGTCCCACACCGGCATCGATCAGTTCGAATTTGACAATCTGGCCCACACCATCCGTTATCGTTCGCCCCAAAATGAACTCAACCTGGGAGGCATCGGCAAAGGCTATGCCCTGGATCAGGCCGGACGGTTTCTGCTTGATCAGGAACTGGAAGACTGGCTCTTCTACGGCGGCTTCAGCAGTATTCTGGCCAGGGGCACACACAATCAACTACCAGGCTGGCCGGTGGGAATCAAAAACCCACTGTTTACCAGCCAGCGACTGGGAACAATTCTGCTCAAGGACTGCTCGATGTCGACCAGCGGTTCTTCCGTGCAGCATTTTCGGCATCAAGGGAAGCGTTACGGGCATATTCTTGACCCCAGAACAGGCTGGCCGGTCTCAGAATTACTGTCTGTAACGGTTATTGCCCCTGATGCAGCCCTGGCAGACGCACTTTCCACCGCTTTTTACGTAATCGGCATCGAAAAGGCTCTGGAGTATTGCGATAATCATACAGAAATCGGTACGATCTTAATTCCCCCGCCTGCGCATGGCAGAAAACTCTCCCCGGTGATTCGTGGAATCCCCAATGAGTTTCTGTTCCTGGACCGCGACCAATTGTTGTCATAACTGTTTGTCGCTATAAGGGAATCTTCAACAGAACAGACTGATTTCCGGCAATTGTTTTCTCTTCACCAGAGAGACCTGCCTGCCCTGTTCTGATGAATGCTGATCTCAGACAAGACAGCCAATGTCCTGTCGTCTTCAGCGTCGTCCGCCTGTCAGAATTCAGCACAGATTGTCTCTGCTGATCGCACAGCGTCGCGACCACCATTACGGAAACACAAGCCAAACCCATAGAAATCCCCTAAAATCAAGAGGATTGACGAGTGCAAGATTTAAAGAAAATTACAGGGATTGCCATCCTGTTCATCGTTGTCTTACGCCTTTCCATCGGCTGGCAGCTGTTGTACGAAGGCATGTGGAAAATTGAAACGCTCAGCTCAACCAGACCCTGGACCGCTGCAGGCTATCTGAATAATGCCAAGGGCCCCTTCCGCGATCAGTTCCGGGATATGACAGGTGACCCCAATGACCTGAACTGGCTGGATGCAGACAAAGTCAAAGCCAAGTGGACTGCCTGGGAACAACGTTTCCTGAACCACTACCCGAACCTGACCGACGAACAGAAGTCGCGTCTACACCAGATGATCCATGGCAATAAATATTTTGCTGCTAAACTGAGTGCCTTACCGCCTGAAGTCAAAATCGACGGTAGCCTTGGAAGCGTGG
Organism: Gimesia benthica; assembly: GCF_009720525.1. Lineage (NCBI taxonomy): Bacteria > Pseudomonadati > Planctomycetota > Planctomycetia > Planctomycetales > Planctomycetaceae > Gimesia > Gimesia benthica. The sequence goes on along the minus strand of NZ_CP043930.1, from coordinate 7,765,936 downwards.
TCAGCTACGATCCTGAACGTAAGTTGCTGCTCGTTGATGGTAAAAAGCACATCACACCTCGCGAAAAGCAGCGACTGCAGTCGATGGTGCCCGTCAAAAAAGGCGCCGATGGTAAACTGACCGGCGGTACCGAACTCGATCGCGAATTCTACGACGCAGTTGATAAGGCCTATGCTCGTTCCTCACGTCTGAGCTACATCGAAAAGATGCAGGCTTCACTGCGGGGGAATCCCGAACTGGCAGGGGAGATTGATGTCGAGCAGGAAGGAACGATCGACGGAAAACGGATCGGTAAGATCGAACAGTACAAGATCGCCCTGGATCGATACGAACAGAAACTGGCCAAGGCGGACCAGGATTACAAAGTCGATCATCTGAACAAAATCTGGTCTGAAATCCAGCAGATGAAAGGCGAACTGGTCAACCCGATTCGCGCCATGGAAGACGAAATGGAGTCGGAAGCCCGGGAGCTTCTGACAGCCGAACAACTCGCAGCCGGACCGGTTCCACCGGAAAACACGCAGATCCACCGGGTCAACATGATGACCATCGCCAGCTTAACGGTTCTGGGAATCCTGTTGCTGATTGGACTGGGAACCCGCGTCGCAGCCATCGCTGCAGCCGGCATGCTGCTTTCCTTCTATCTGGTAATGCCTCCCTGGCCGGGAGTTCCTGAAGCACCAGGTCCGGAACACAGCTTTATCGTCAACAAGAACCTGATCGAAGTCCTTGCACTTTTGGCGATCGCTGCCCTGCCAACCGGTACCTGGTTTGGCATTGATGGACTGTTTTACCGATTTTTCCAGAAACGGAAAAAAACAGCGAATAAAGCCAGCTAAATCGGTACCAAGTAACGTAATAAGTAAAGGTACAGCTTACAAACGCCTTGTTTCCCACCTATAATAACCACTAAACCTTAAATTTCCTCCAATAAGGTAACACTTACGCGTTGCGTACCAGGGAGAACCAATATGAATTTGACACCTGAACAGGAACAAATCGGTAAAGACAACTTCAACGAAGCAGTTTCGTTTACACGACGTGATTTCATCACGACCGCTGCTGCAGCAACAACCGGCCTGGGAGCCGCCTACTTCGGCTATGAAAAGCTCAAAGGTAAGCCGGTAAAAGTTGGTTTTATCGGCACCGGCGATGAAGGCAGCGTGCTTATTACACAGCATCCGCCCGAATACATGGAGATCGTGGCGATAGCCGATCTGCGGCCTTCCAACCGCAAGAAAGCAATGCACGGTCACGGCAACGAACACCGCGTGGGCCTGATCAATAAACTGGGTGATGAAAAAGCAGCCAAGATCAAACAGTTTGATGACCATAAAAAACTGATCGCCGCCAAGGATCAGCTGGGTCTGGAAGCAGTCGTTATCGCTGTTCCCCTGAGTCAGCATGCTCCGATCGCCATGGCAGCTTTGGATGCAGGACTGCATGTGCTCTCAGAAAAACTGATGGCCCACAACATTACCGAGTGCAAAGAGCTCATCAAAAAAGCCCGCGAGAAAAACCTGCTGCTGGCTGTAGGTCACCAGCGTCATTACAGCGTTCTGTACGATAACGCCAACCAGCTGGTCAAAACCGGTCTGCTGGGCGATATCCGTCATATTCGCGCTCAATGGCACCGGAACAACAGCTTCCCCGGTCGTGACAGCTGGCGGAAAGGTGTCCCCAAAGAGGACAAAGCAGCCCTGGAGAAAGTAGTCCAGGAATACGGCTACGACAACATGGACGAACTCATCAACTGGCGTCTGTACAACAAAACCGGTGGCGGTCTGATGGCCGAACTGGGCAGTCACCAGCTGGATGCCTGCAGTATCTTCCTGGGTAAAGTTCATCCGCTGGCCGTTCAGGGTTACGGCGGGAAAAACTTCTACGGTGTCAAAGGCATCGGATCCAAGGACAAACAGGAAGATGATCGCGAGATCGACGATCACGTCTACGTGACCTTTGAATTCCCAGGTCCTCACTACGATCCGGAAACGAATCCGCGTGACATCTGCATCGTGACTTACTCCTCGATCAACACCAACCGCTGGGAACCTTACGGTGAAACCGTCCTAGGTAGCCGGGGAACCCTGATCATGAAAACCGAAAAAGAAGCCCTGCTCTTCAAAGAAGCCAGTCCTTCTACCGGCGGTGGGGGTCCAGACCAGCGTCTGTGGGTCATCAAGTCCAGCGATGGAAGTGGCCCGGTTCTGGATGCGTATGAAACGACAGCACCTTCCGCTGCCGCTTCAGATACGACCAAGGCCATGGGTGACAAGATCAGCCGCGGTTATACAGAAGAGATGGAACACTTCTGCCACTGTATTCGTACCGACAACCACAAAGGTCCTCTCGAAGGCGGCCTGAAGTGTAACGGTACGGTCGCGATGGCAGATGCGATCATGGCACTCACAGCCAACCTGGCCATGAAGCACAAAGTCCGCATCGAGTTCAAACCGGAATGGTTCGATCCCGATAACCCGGCCACCCCGGAAGCCGACTTTGCAGATAAAACTGCCTGAGTGCGGTCTATTGAATTCCAACTCGAATTCGACAATGATTCAACAATGCCGAGGAGTCCTTTCCTCGGCATTGTTGCTTTTTAAACCGTACTGACTTCTGCTTCAAAGGGGATCCACGTGTCGGAAGGACGCAAGGCAGGCCTGTTTCTCATCTTCGTAACTGTTTTTATTGATCTGCTCGGTTTTGGAATCGTACTCCCCCTGCTCCCGCGATATGGAGAGCATTTTGAAGCAGGCGGTACCACGCTCGGGCTGTTAATGGCATCCTTTTCCGCCATGCAGTTTCTGTTCGCCCCGATCTGGGGGCGCCTGTCAGACCGTGTGGGACGCCGTCCGATTTTGATTCTGGGGCTCGTGGGCTCCACCTTCTTCTACGGCCTGTTCGGTTTCGCGACCTCACTGGGGAATACAGGAACATTTCTAGGAATCGGCGCATTAACCTGGCTCTTTATCACACGGATCGGCGCCGGCATCGCCGGAGCCACGATTCCGACAGCGCAAGCATACATCGCCGACATTACCGGCCCCAAAGAACGCGGTAAAGGCATGGCCCTGATCGGTGCCGCCTTCGGTATCGGCTTTACGTTCGGCCCACTCATCGGTGCTGCTTTTGTTTCTGCAGAAGCGGGAGCGACTCCCAGCGCTGCTCCCGGCTATGTGGCCAGCGTGCTCTCCGGCATCGCTGCCCTGCTGTCTATTTTCAAATTACCGGAATCACTCCAGCAGAAAACGTCAGAGTCACTGACTCGTCGCCACCACTGGTTTGATATCGCCAGCTTCAGGCATGCACTCTCAAAACCACGAATCGGTCTGATCCTGTTGACCATCTTTTTAACCACCTTCGCCTTTGCCCAGTTCGAATCCACCCTCTCACTGCTCACGCAGGAACTCGGATTCGCTGCCCGCAGCAACTTCTTCATCTTTGCTTACATTGGCCTGATCCTGACGCTCAGCCAGGGCATTCTTGTGCGACGACTGATCCCCAAGCTGGGGGAATTTCGCATGGGACTCATCGGAATCGTCTTAATGGTGATTGGACTGTTATTAATTGGGGTCGCCGGTAATTCCGGTTCCTACCCCCTGCTCTACGCGGTTCTCCCTATCTCGGTGATTGGCTTTTCCGCCACCACCCCCTCCCTGCAGTCTCTGCTTTCGCTGAATACTTCAGAGGATGAACAGGGAGGAATTCTGGGAGTCGGCCAGAGTATCTCAGCTCTCGCACGAATCCTGGGACCGCTGGCCGGGATCATTCTGTTCAAGGGAACCAGTAATGGACTGGTAGCCGGCAGCATTACCGCTCCCTACTGGGCGGGAGCAGGAATCATGGTATTGGGACTGCTGTTGATGAGCGGTCTTAAATCAGGCAATTCAGAATCGAATGTTTCTACACAAGTCGAAACTTAAGTCCAGAGAGCGGCTTTCGAACCCGGGCTTGTCCTAACTGCCGGAATTTGATAAAGATACCGCAGATTTGGTATAGATCTTTTCCGGTAATCATTCAGACAGGCACGGATGCCATGCTCAATCGAATCTTACAGTCAAAATGGACCAGACGCAGCTTACTTACTCTGGCCACTTTACCATTCGTCCTTTCCAGTATCGCTTACTGGAATGGTTCTACCGTGCAGAAATCGATGGCAGGAGCCCCTCGCCCTGCTCTGGCATTTGAAACATTTCTTGTCGACCGGGGAATGATCAAAGAGACCGAACGTGTCGTCGGTGCCCGATTTCGCTTCAAAAACCTGAGCGATCAGACCGTCACCGTCAAAGAACTCATTCCCAGCTGTGGCTGTCTACAACCGCATCTGGAGAAACGGGTCTATGAACCTCACGAATCAGGCGAGTTCATCCTCAAAATGGAAACGGCGGGTGAATCTCCCGGACAGAAGGAGCTCTTCGTCGACTTCAAATACGAAGATACGATGGAACGCGTGGCCCGCTTGACATTCAAAGTGGAACTTCCCATTCGCAGACTGGTTGTTAAACCGAAAGCACTGGTGATCTACCAGTTCACCCCCGGTCGCACCGTCCACCCCGTGACGGTCTCTGATTACCGTGGCGGTAAAGATTTTGAAATCATCAGCGTCAAGAGCACATCCAAATATGCCAAGGTGGAACTCGGTGCACTGGAAAACAACGATGGACTCCGACAGCAAAAAGTGGATGTGATCGTAGAAGATCTTGTGCCGCCGGGAAAACATGACGGTCTGGTTGTGATCAAGACCAACGATACCGATTTCCCGGAACTCTACGTGCCTTTAATAATCCAGGGCCCCGATCAGAAAACCGTTCTCAGGCCCGAAGTCGCTTCACCGCAAGCCAATTGAGGCGTCCTCAAACCCTGCGATCAGCAGTTTTTGTGACTTCTAAGACTTTTTTCTGACTATTTTTGTACGAAATCTCGACGCCTGCATCACTAATAATGATAGAGAGCCCCGAGTTCTCTTCAAATTATTAACTTCTTTCAGCTCAACAATGGTGCAGCATGCGTTTAACACTCAGAACTCTGATCGCCTATCTGGATGATGTTTTAGAGCCGGCCCAGATCAAAGAAATCGGCAAAAAACTGGAGGAAAGCAGCTATGCCTCCTCGCTGGTGGAACGAATCAAAGATGTGTTACGCAGACGCCGCCTGACTGCTCCGGAAGTCGAAGGCCCCGGCTCTAACCTCGATCCGAACACAGTCTCTGAGTATCTCGACAACACACTCCCCCCGGAAAGTGTGGCCGATGTGGAAAAGATCTGCCTGAACTCTGATGTCAATCTGGTGGAAGTCGCCGCTTCCCATCAGATCCTGACCCTGGTTCTGGGGGAACCAGCCACCGTTAACCCCGATACCAGAGAGCGGATTTACGCCCTGGGGCCAGCCCTGCGCAGCGACCAGACAGAAGTGGTCCCTCAGACTCAGACAGCTGTTGCTGAACCTCCGGCCGCACCTCAGCCAGTTGCAGCAACGGCCCCCGTCAGAACCAGTACTCCGCCTCAACAACAGTCTATTCCCGCTCGAGAACCGGAACCCTTTTCCTCGCGGATTCCGGACTACCTGAAAACCAAACCGCTCTGGAAGCGTTTTACGCCTTACGTCCTGATTCTGCTCACCGCAGTCGTCTGGGCTGGCCTGTTCTTCAACGATCCAACCTTTTTCCCATCATTCTTCACACGGACTGATGCTACGCCGCAAGTGGCTGGCAATCAGGTTGACAACGAAGAAGTTGATTTATCCAAACCTCAGGAGCCGACACCAGAAAAATCGGCGCCCGCGCCAACAGAGCCGGGAACTGACGTCGCAGCGACGACTCCTGAAAAACAGCCAGCTAAAACGACACCGGTTCCCCCCAAACCGGAGCCTGCCGGTGACACAGTAGCAATGAATACCAAGCCCCCCGCATTTGATGCTCCTCCGCCCGCTGATGCAGAAACAGCTGCCCCAACCGCAGTTCCCGCTAAGCCCCCCGTGGAGAACCTGCTGCCGGCCACCCCCGGAACGACAACACCTGCTGAAAATCCGACAACACCACCGGCTGCACCTGCAAAACCAGCAGATAATACCGTGGCCATGAACAGTAAAACTCCTGAAAATGCTGCTCCTGCAGCACCAGCGAAAATTGAAATGGCGGATGCCGCTCAGAAAGCACCGGCTGCACAAATTGAATCAGAAGATGGATTCTTCCTGGCCCAGGTCGATCAGAAACGCGAACTGGCCGACAAAAATGACTGGTTAATCCTCTCAAAGGTAATGCCGATCCAGGCTGGATCTGCAGTCGCCTCACCCGCACCGTTCACCGCGCGGATTAATATTCCCGAAGCCCTGTGCAAAGTGGTTCTGCTGCCCGGAACAGAGGTAACTTATCAAGGTAAAAACAAAGCCGCCGAGATGGGGTTCAAGATCCAGGAAGGCCGTCTGAGAATCGAAGCCTCCCGTGGCCTGAATGATGCCCGGGACGCAGCTGGACCAACCCTGTCGATCAAAGTCAATGATGAGCTGTGGCGTATCGAACTGGTCACACGCGACAGCGTGTGTGGCATTGAAATCGATCCCGTACAACCTACGCATCCCGACCAGAAACCCGGCCCTGAGAACTACACAGGGATCCTGTATGCCTATTCGGGGATGATCCGCTTCTCAGATGGATCCGGCAAGGTGCACACCATCGATGCTGGCCACTGGATGTCACTCTCCGCCAAAGACCGCAAGGCCGGACGAATCAATCCTTCTGATGGTGATAAGCCCCTGCGGGTTCCGCATTGGGTCGAACCTAACTACAAAGACAGCTCCTATCTGGCTCGTCGTCAAATCGCGGCTTTCGCTAAAGAGCTGAAAGACGACCAGCTGGTATCGCTTACCATGCCCGCCATCACCAAGGACCTGAAACCCAACATCTCCGACCTGGCAACCAAATCTCTGGCGTTAACCAACCGTTACCAGGAACTGGTGAAGGTACTGAATGAAGTTGACCATCACGAGTCCCGAATGGAAGCCGTAAATGGGATTCGAAACTGGCTCTTGCGTGATCCGCAAAACGGAGAGTTGCTCAAAGCGGCGCTCCAGAAACAGTTTTCTCCCGAGATGGCAGAAACGATGGAACGCCTGCTCTGGGGCTTCCAGAAACAGGATGCCCAGGATCGCTTCATCTCAGGCAGACTGGTAGAATGGCTGGAACATCCACATGTTGCTGTCCGGGAACAGGCTTTCAATTATATTCACGAATTGACAGACCGTCCCATCGACTACTCTGACATTGCGACCCCCACACAACGACGGTCAACGGCCCGGCGCTGGTTCTCCCACATTGAAAAACATGGCTCGCTGGTAGAACCTCAGGCTGCCCCTGTGAATCCACCTGAGAAGTCATTTAATCCCATCAACTGAGATCAAAATATCAAACCAGATTCGAGTCCGCCCTGATTCGGATCTGGTTCTATCACAAGATTAATTCTGGACTTAGCTTCGCAATTAATTCCCGATATCACATCAAAAAACGTGAAAAAATCAACGAACTCCTCTTGCTCGATTTTTTAACGACTGTTATCTTTCGCCCACCTCTCTCCCAGTCATATCCCGATGCGTTTCAAATCGTCAACTGAAAACAATCCCCCCGAACTAAACCATTTTCCGACAGTATGACACTTAGAAATGAGTTCTGAGTCCATACTTACAAACGATGGAGCTGTGCACGATGCACTCAACTCGAAACAGATTTTCGGTTCTCTGCAATCTGGCAATCTTATTTTCACTGGGAACACTGACGTTATCCGGCTGTAATACCATGCATGGTGTAGCCAGTAACGAAATGGGAAATGGTTACTATCAACGTGGGGATTATGCTCAGGCTCATGCAGCCTTTACCCGGGCGATCGCAAATAATCCTACAAATCCCGACTACGTCCATAACCTGGCAGTCGTAATGGAAAAAGAAGGTGATCTGGCCGGTGCGGAACAGACCTACCGCAATGCCCTGCGAGTTGATCCGACTCACCAGCCTTCACATCACGGTCTGGCGGAACTGATGATCAGCCAGGGACGTCAACAGGAAGCCGCTCAGCATATTACCGCCTGGCGGGACACTCAGCCTTACATTGCAGAGTCTCACCTGGAAATGGCCTGGCTGCTGCAACAGAATGGTGACATGACAGGAGCAGAACAGTCTCTGAAAGCTGCTGCGAACATTGACCCCAACCATCCCAAAGTTTTAGCTCACATGGGACAGGTCTATCAGCAGAGTGGCCGTAACGAAGAAGCTCTCGCGATGTACGAGCAGTCCCTGCAGTCTGAATGGTATCAGCCACAGGTTCAGTCCCGGATCGCTTCATTGAAAAAACCATATGCCCCCGCCAGCCCACAGGACCGGATTGTTGCGAAGGGATGGGAACATGGCCCCCTGGGCAATGGCAGCATGTTCCGTTACCAGACACGCACCGCGCAGGCCAGCTACACACACCCTCTTCCCACCTACACCGGTGGTGCTTCCAGCGGGACAGTGGCGATGATGAACTCACCCCAGATCAGTCACGCGAATGCCTACTCCACCGGCAGTGTTGCCTCACAGCCAATGCTGGTGGCTCCCGGAGCAGTTGGCCAGCCTGTCCCCTACGGTGTCGCAACTGCACCTGAGCCAATCAACGTTGATCCAGCTCACTACCCGACAGAACCAGCCACCGCCGGCGCAGCTCCCGTTGTCCAACCCTATTGATTTTCATGATTTCGGTCAAAAAGTCGCGAGACTTTGTATCCGACTGCGTTGACCGGACATGACGTCATGATAGAATAAGACTCCCACGGGATGTGGCTCAGCCTGGTAGAGCGCTGCGTTCGGGACGCAGAGGTCGCAAGTTCAAATCTTGTCATCCCGACTTTCCAGTCACACACAAAAGACCACTTATCGAAACAGGTTCTGTTTCAGTAAGTGGTCTTTATTCGTTGTAGTTTGATACCCCTTACCAAACCGCTCCGGGCTGTTTAAAAAACGCCCCCCAATGACCGGCAATTTTTACTGCATGCCTTCAATTTGTATCCCGAGACTGCATGCGCTATGATTGAATCTGCGTCATTGAGTATTCCCAGATAACAAGAGACAATGCCCATGGCTAATCGGCCCATCAGAGAATTAGAAGTCATTCGCACAAGCAGAATCACCGAGCATATGTTGCGAATCACTTTGGGGGGCGCTGCGATGGCTGATTATCCCAGCAATCAGGAAAGTGCTTACGTGAAACTGATGTTTCCGCAAGCAGGTGACAAGCCCCCTCAAAAGCGATCCTACACCATCAGACAACAGAGGCCGATGGAAATCGACCTCGACTTTGTCATGCACGATCCCCTGGGGCCCGCATCCTCCTGGGCGAAACAGGCGCAACCGGGAGACCGGATTCAGGTCGGCGATCCCGGTCCAAAGAAGTTGATTAATCACGACGCGGACTGGTTTCTGCTGGTCGGTGACATGGCCGCATTACCAGCGATCAGTGTCAACCTGGAACAGTTGCCCGACGATGCCAGCGGACATGTCGTCATCGAGATTCCCAGCGAAACAGAGATCCAGCCCCTGAAAGCCCCCCCTGGTCTGAAATTCCACTGGGAAGTAAATCCCCAGCCGGATCCTGAAGGAGGTTTTCTGATTTCAAAGGTCAAAGCCTTGCCCTGGCAGGCAGGCCAACCAGCCGTCTGGTCCGCCTGCGAATTCAACAGTATGCGGCAACTCAGGCATTTCTTCAAGGAAGAACATCAGCTTCCCAACAGCCACTTATACCTGTCAAGCTATTGGAAACTCGGGCAGTCCGATGAAGGACACAAGCAGGCAAAAAAACTCGACAGTGAGCAGTCTACGGGTGAGTGATATACCGTAGAACTCGGGACATGTCATGAGTCTGTGCTGCTGATTCATTCTTTTCTGATTTAGTATTTCAGTCTTGCATGAGTGTCTGTTTCTTGAATTCGCTAAGAATGCATCCTCCGAATTCTCTCTTAAAACGCTCTGTTTTAATCTTAGAACTAAAAACAAACACTGTCCCTGCCTGTTGACCTCGCAACTTCCCTTCAGTTACGATTCGTCTACGCGGCGAATTGGTCTCTCCAGTGTAGTGTCAGGCAGCTCCGCATAGAAACTCTTTTTGAGGAACAGGACTTAATATGGCTGAAGGCACGATCAAAGTGGTAATGCAGAAGGGCTTTGGATTTATCGATACTGGAACTGGCAAGGACCTGTTCTTCCACTCGTCGAATCTTGAAGGAATACCATTCGACCAGCTCCAGACCGGACAGCGAGTGTCGTACACTGAAGGACGTGGTCCCAAAGGACCGTGTGCCGAGAACGTGAGACCAATCTGAGAAAACTGAGAACAACTTCGTTCTTAATCTCAGCAACACGAACAGGAGCAAACAGGGCCTTCACCTTGAAGGTCCTGCTGGATCCAAGGTTAGCCCGGATTACGAAAACTCGAAAATAGAACAGACAGATACACGCTTTTGCCTGTCAGGCGGCTAACTTCATACGTAACGAAAGCCGCTCTTCTATGAAACCTCCGTTCTTTGAGATTCTCGCCTATGAGCCCACGGATCTCGGCATGTTGTGCTTGCGTCGTCGCGAGTTGTTATGCGAACCGGGAACCATCGTCACAGAAGTTACACTAAATCACGAATTCCTGATGAGCAGTTACCTGACGGCCTCCGAGAAGGCGCTGTCGGAAATCGCGTTGCAAATGCACCCAGGAACTGGCCTGCAGGTGCTGGTAGGAGGCCTCGGTCTGGGATATACTGCTTCGACAGCGCTGAACTCCGAGCGAGTTTCGCAATTAGAGGTGGTCGAGTTTCTGCCACAGGTGATCGACTGGCTGGAACAAGGCCTGATCCCACTGTCGGATCAACTGACCACAGACAGTCGTCTATCAGTCATACAAAATGACATCTATCAGCAACTTGCCAGTCCACCCCAGCAAATGCATGACCTGATCCTCATCGATGTGGATCATTCGCCTGATGATAATCTGGACGACACCAGCGGTAGTTTCTACACCGCCGATGGACTGCAGTTGGCGAAGCGCCATCTGAAAGAAGAAGGACTTCTCGGCGTCTGGTCGTACGCAGAGAGCTCGCGGTTTGTCGATGCGCTGCATGAGGTGTTTCGTGAAGTTCATATCGAACCCGTGACCGTTTTCAATAATTTGATCAACGAACAACAGACTGACTGGCTGTTTTTTGCTCGTGACTGATTCTACTTCAGTCGATTCTCTATCAACTGTTTCAAAACACGACGAAGCGTGGTGCCTCACACTGTGCCAATGTCTCTGCAGGATTATTTGCTGTGTCATTAGTGGATATTAAAATTTCAAATCACAGTTCGGTTCTGCCAAATGAGATAGATACTTTTCTTCGCGAAGCTGATTTAAGAGTCAGCCAGTTTCTTGAGAATAGCCAGCGACGCACTTCAGGCTTTGTACCAAGTGATTTCAAAACGGTCTATCTCGCTCTGCAAGCCATCATTAATGAGAATCTTGCCTCCGGAAATTTGATGTGCGAATGGGGAAGTGGTTTCGGAGTGGTTGCGTCCTTAGCTTCGATGCTTGAGTTTACAGCCTGTGGAATTGAAGTTGATCAGGCCCTGGTTGAAGCATCCCGCAGACTGGCAGATGATTTTGATCTCCCGGTAGAGTTCGCTTTGGGTAGTTTTATCCCCTCGGGCGCCGAATTCCTTGCTGAGGAGGCGTATGTCGACAACAACGCCGCTTATTCCTGGCTCATCACAGATGCGGAAGATGGATACGATGAGCTTCAATGCAGTCTCGAAGACTTTGATGTCGTATTTGCCTACCCCTGGCCCGGCGAAGACTATCTGATCTCAAGTTTATTCGAGAAATATGCCGCCGAGGGGGCTCTATTACTGACGTATGACTACCCCGAAACAGTGCGTCTAAGACGTAAAGTGAATGAATTGCCTGAAACTCCTTAGGGCATCCTGATTTCGATACTGCATATAAACTCTGAATTTCTACCCTGGTAGATTGGTTTTCTCTGATAATAAGCTCCGTTATTGTCTTCATTCAGATGCTTCTGGTCACAACGCAGGCCTTGATAGATAATAAATCCATAATGGTGGCATTCCATGGATTCACTCAACATTGCCATTGTCTTCACCCATAATGGAGATACAATATTTGTACGTTCCAATATTGCATGTACAAAGTGAGCTGTTCAATACCTGAATATCAAGGACCTGACGGATGCCGAAAGTAAAGATTACAAGAAAGAAATTTCTCGAAGACAGTCAGGGCCGAACTTTCTCGGATATTTTTAATGAATCTGATGAACCTTTTGATGCCGTTCTGCAATTTTTCGAATGTCCTGATCGGCAGCGCAGGATGGAAGAATCTGAACTGCATCATGATCGGTCCCCCCTGGCTGGCGTCGTTCGTGAACTGGAAGCATTGCCTGAAGTTGATCAGTTTCTTTCCGGCGTGCACGTCCAGCGAAGTATGCGATTCCGACAGGCAATTGGAGTTCTGGTACGTATGATCATGGAAGCCCGCGGATGGGAAAAGACTGGCCGTAAGGGTTCACTGGGAGTCAGATCTCCCAGAAAGACCCGAACTCCCAGGCACAATACGGGAGGGCTGGCGTTCTGGTTCATCCGGGGTGAACGTTATCGCAAAACAGATGGAATGCCGTTTCTGTCGGTTAAAGAACGCTGCGAACAGTTCGAAAAATATGTTGATTCACAAAACTTGTCTATGGACGCATAGCGGTCATCTTTTTCTATAAGTGCAGTAGTTGACAGATAGGAGCTGTCGTTGCTCATCATAATCCAAAGCACTAGATCAACTTGATGGCAGGCTGACTGGAGCAATGTAAGCCTCTCTAATTTGTGATTTGCAGAGGCAGTATTCTTTCGCGACCTTAGTAAGTATTCCCGTCCGATTTCAGACGCCCTTCAAAGACTGAAACGACGATACTTGTCTGATTTTAAGGTTCGGCCTGGTAAAGTCTTCGTTCTACCCGACAAATCGAAGAGGTATTTTCCAAGTCAATAATTAGAAACATTCGAATCAATTCCTCTCACTTTGATCATGTAGACCAAATCGTGATGGTGCCAGAGTCTGTATCAGACTGCATTCCTGATTTTCTCAATTCACATTCGAAAGACGGCATGATGAAACTAGCCCAGACTTTATCTGCAAGCGTACTTGCACGAAACATCATTTCGCAGAAAGTCTGTCATGGTAGACATCTTGCACACGATACGGTTGAGGACCAAACTGGTCGAACGATTCTCATAATTAAAAATGAAGCTAATAGAGTAAAAACCGTCTGCACGACTTGCGGGACAAGACTCTCATGACTTACTCCTCGCTCACCATTACAGCAAAAGTGGCACATACGGTCCATGATTTTCAACGGCAGCGTACAGGATATACTCCTAAATCTGTGACAGTAGTCCTCAGTGACGGAATGATGGTGATCACATTGCTCGAGGCCCTCACCCCGGCTGAGACCATTCTTTGCCAGACCGAGAAAGGAACTGTGCGCTTACGCGATTTTCATGCAGAACTGGTCCGAGACTCGCTCGGACTTTTGGGAGCGGAAATCGAGAGAATCGCTGGTATTCCCCTGCAAGAAGTTGTAGTAGACATCGATTCTATTACGGGAGATATCATCCATATTTATGCAACAGGAACACCACTGCAGGTATTTAAGCTCGCAGGTGATCTATCCGTGGAAACACTGATCGAAAGTGAAAGCCATCTATAATGATCAATTTCTGGTTTTGGCTGATCGCAGCCGCTGGCACAGCTGCCCTATTTTTCGTAGGTGTGAGATTTTCCTCGTTATGGCTGCAAGCGTATGTCACGGGGACCCACATTAGCCTGTTGTCACTCATTATGATGCCTCTCAGAAAAGTTGATCCGAGAGTCATTGTCCAGGTCAAAATCATGGCCGTTCAGGCAGGACTTTCCAATATCTCGACCGATGCAATTGAGGCCCAGTATCTGGCTGGGGGAGACGTACGCCGCATTATTCTTGCCCTGATTGCAGCTCATCGCGCTCAGATCGAGCTTGACTGGGATACCGCGGCTGCCATCGATCTGGCCGGGCGCGATATTCTGGAAGCAGTCCAGGTCAGCGTAAATCCCAAAGTCATATTTTGTCCTGAACCAAAGGCAGGCATCCAAAGTACTCTGGATGGTGTCTCCAAAGACGGCATTCAACTGAATGTTCGCGCGCTGGTGACCGTTAGGACTAATCTTTCGAACCTCATAGGCGGTGCCGCAGAATCAACCGTGATCGCGCGTGTGGGTGAGGGAATCGTTTCCGCAATCGGTGCCTGTGACTTCTATCAGGAAGCGCTGGCCGATCCGACATTAATTTCCCGAAAGGTAATCGCCAAAGGCCTGGACTCACAGACTTCGTTCACGATCATCTCCATCGATATTGCCTCGATTCACGTTGGCAGGAATATCGGGGCACAGCTGCGGATCACACAGGCAAATGCGGACGTCAACATTGCTCGAGCAGAAGCAGAAGGACGGCGGGCACTTGCTGTAGCGCGGGAACAGGAAATGCTGGCCCGGACACAAGAGAATCAGGCCCTGGTTGTTCTGGCAGAGGCACAAATTCCACTTGCTCTGGCTGATACGTACCGTGAAGGACGACTGTACTCAAAGCCCTTGCAGAGACCGAGTAGTAAACAGACCATGGATCAGACAAAAAGTTCCAGCCAGAGAATCAGATCGATTTCGACTCTAATGCATTACTCCTGGTCTCAGTAACTGGAAACAGAGAGTAGAACATACGCTTTCTGCTGTCAGTCATTTCAACTACGAACTCATCAGTTCCAGACTTGTTCCCGAGGGAATGCCCCTCTCGGGAACAACGCTCCTTATACGCTCTCCCTTCACAGATTTCCAGCCCACATTTCCACTTCGCGTAGTAGCGACTAAGGCATTTTTATAAAAACATTCTATTGCAATCATTTTGCATTTGCATCATAGAGTATATTAATTGTAATATGCGTATGCAGTCACAGATTCAGGCAAGCCGCCTCCTAACGCCGGATTCGATACCTCTTTTTCAAAATCCGTTGGAGTATAGAACATGAAACGCAAATATCGTGGTTTCACACTGATCGAATTACTGGTGGTGATTGCCATCATCGCCATTCTCATTGCCCTGCTACTGCCCGCAGTCCAGATGGCACGTGAAGCTGCGAGACGAACTCAGTGCAAAAATAACCTGAAACAACTTGGTTTGGCGCTGCATAATTACTATTCCACACATTCACGTCTACCATTGCTGGCCGCCGACTCGCTGTATGGGTACTCCCCCTCAGCTCAATTACTGTCTTACATCGACCAGGGTAATTTACACAATCTGATCGATTTCAGAGAACCACTGCTTTCAGGCCTTCCCTGGGCAGCTTCTTTAAACCCTGCCCTGGTAGATGTTGCCAAACAGACTATCCCTATTTTCATGTGCCCCGGTGATGCAGGCAACGTGTTCTATACCGATTCAAACGGCACTGTCTGGGCTGGTTCTAATTACATGGTCAACGGAGGCTCTGGACTCAATACGGAATATTGCACATCTGAAAATGATGGCCTCTTCTGGCGTGGTTCTTCGACGCGACTGCGTGATATTACGGACGGTACTACGAACACCATCTTCATGGCGGAAACTCTATTTGGGGATCGAGGATCGGATACCTCCACCTTGCTGGACCCAAACCGTCAAATGAAACGGGTCTCAGGCGGAGGTTCCTGCTCTGCGACCTCTGACGATCTTACCTCCCGTGCCGCCACTGCCTACGAAGGTGGGCGAGCAAGCTCCTGGATTCGCGGCTTAGGATACAGCACCCTGGTACACGGTTATCTGCCCCCTAATTCTGAGTCTCCCGATGTGGTCCATCACGGCGAGATTGTGTCAGGAGCACGTAGCCTGCATGTCGGCGGTGCCAATGTTCTGCTCTGTGATGGAAGTGTGCGGTTCCTGGGGGAGAACATCCACCTGGAGACCCTACGAAACCTGTTCAGTCGCGCTGATGGTCAGGTCCTGGGTGAATTTTGACCGTTCGCATATCCTTACTCCCCAGACAGTCTGATTAGAAACGATGTTTTCACTCCCCGATGAATGCTGTGAACTCTCCCATGCTTGTTAACTCTCAACTTCTTGTTCGACGACACCTTGCACTGCTTTTGCTGACAGCCCCAGTTCTGTGGACCGCCTGTTCCGATGAGGAAACAGACCAGAACAGCCCCACAATTGTCGCCCCGCCTGCGGTTCTGGAAATTGATGGGGGGCAGTGGCAAAGAGAGACTTCAATTGGCAAATCAGACGGCGACCTACTGGCACACTATTTCAAAGCTAACCCGAGTATGGTTGGCAGCCCGGAACTGCAGGGCCCCCCGGAAGTCTATCACGGAACGCAGCGTAAAAGGCGTTTTTACTGGATTAAACACCAGACAAATCAGACCGTATGGACTTGTGTGGCATATCAGGACGGATCGTTTCACTTATGACAGGGACAGGGAAGTCCCTTTAACTAATCATCAATAATATTTCTCCCGGGCGTATCAGGTGAACTATGCATGAACCAGATAAACGGAATGGTCACAAGCAGTCAGAAACTGCTCATTCTTGGTTAGACACCGTCAACACGATGCTCCAATACGATTTCTGCCCCCAGCTTAATCAATGGGTCTACTGGGTCAGAAACCCGTTCTGGTGCCTGGCGATCAGCATTTTGACCGCCTTCATTTGCGGGCTGCTGGTCAATTCGGCCATTCTGTATATCGCGGCTGCCCTGGCAATGATCATTCTGATCGGCGTATTGTGGCCCTGGATCAGCGTACAGGGACTTTCAGCAGAACTTTCCTTTAACAAAGTTCGTACCCGGTGCGGGGAACCTGTCGGTGCCAGACTGGTAGTCAAAAACAGCTGGCCCTGGCCCGCCTGGGGTGTTTATCTGCGGCATCCCTTCTCAGAACATGATGACCACCTGTGTGAAGTCGCCATCGATTGTATCCCGGGCTGGAAAACCAGTGAGTATATCTGGGATTTCAGTCCCCGGAAACGAGGTATTTATTCAACCAGCACTGCTTTCCTGGAGACGGCCTTCCCGTTCGGGTTATATAAGAAGAAGATTCCTCTAACCGTCGATTCCGTATTGATCGTCTGGCCGGAGATCTCCCAGCTGGCCTTTATGCCTGAGCTGAGAGAAGTCACTTCCAGCGAAGACCGCTTTGCTTCGCATCGGGCGGGTGATTACGGCGACGTCATCGGCACCCGGGCTTTTCGGCTGGGCGACTCCCTGAGGCGGGTGCACTGGTCACAATCCGCCAGGCAGGGCCAGATGATTGTCACCGAACGCCAGGCAGCGGCGGTTTGTGCTCTGCGGGTGATTCCTGATCTCCAGCGAGCGCATTACCGGCACGGTAACAACGACTCCCTGGAAGCGGTGATTCGCATCACAGCCAGTATCTGTCACTCACTGTTAAATCAGCATGCTTCAGTGGAATGCCTCGTGGGCGACCAGTTGTTTCGCTGTGATGGAAATCAGAGAGACCTGCATAAACTGCTCGATGAACTGGCTTCCATTCCCAACGGGGGACTCGAGAATTCCTTACGAAAGCACGCTGCTTCTCCCCTGCCTGAATTCATTGTTACGAACAGCAGTGGTTTCGCCCAAAGGGTCAATCAGGGAGCGAACCGACTTCGTTCCCGGATGATCGTCGTTCAGGATGCCCCTGCCCGTCAATCGGGTAATGAACCGAGCTGCGAATGCGAACCCTGGTTACACCTAAACGGCCCTGAAGAGAGTCGCCTAAAAGCATTTACCGACAGTTGGAAGAAAGCGTGCTATGCAGGCTGAACGAACCAAATCTGTGGAGAGCCGGATCCTGCATTACGTCAGTATCGCGATGGTCCTGACGGGGGCATTAGCGCTCTGTATTTCAGACTCTCATGGCAGATATTCTCGAACCTGGATCGCTGTCAACACACTCATCGAGGTGGCAGTGGCTTTTCTGGGGACAAAGTACTTCCTTGCGCTCAAAAAACGGGGAGGTACAGAATCGACGGTGAACCTGATCCTGCTGGCCGTCATGTTGCTCAGTCTGGCCTGGGAGCCTGTTCAGCGTATCTGTTTGGGCACTGGCAGGCCTTTTGAACTGATCCTGATGTTTGCGGTCAAGAATACCATTCTGGTAATGGCTGCAGCCGGTTGCTGGGGAAAACACCAGCGTTTTGCCGCCTGGGGATCGATCTTTCTGATGATCTGTGCCGCCACAACTTTTTCCGGACCGGATATGATTGCACTCGCGGGTCTGGAACTTGTACTGGGCTTTTTCTGGCTGTTTTATTCCCACTGGAACAGCCTGAGAATTGCCCTGTTACCGGCAGTCAAAAAACAGAATCTAGGTAAATATCTGCTGCTGTCCGCAATCGCAGTGCTGCTCTTGCTGATCGTCTCGTTTTCCGGTGAGAACCCGGTAGTCCATGCGTTCAAGGGAATCATCCCCAGTTCCGGTGGAGACAGCCGAGGCGATCTTCATGCCCGTGATGGACTCGGTGATGGGGAGTTGCTGGTAGCCGGCAAGTACGATATACGCAACTTTGCTCCCATCGAAAACGCCCCTTTCATGTCATCGGATGACCCGAGCCTCTACGACATCATGTCTGATACGTACGACGAACCAGGGGAAATATCGAAGAACATCGACCGGGCGATTGGACTTAAACTGCAGGATCAGAATATTGAAGAAAAAGAACTGCCCGATGCCGAAAATATCAACCGCCATTTTTCAACGGCGAGAGACCAGAAACCAGCTGTCGAAAAAACGTCAGATGGTATTTCATCCGACGCGTTACTGCACGTGTCGGGCAGGACTCCCCTGCACCTGCGCATGGAGACGTACGATATTTTCGACGGTGTGAACTGGTTCAGCGAACCATTAAAAACAGACTTTAAGAAGAGCATTACGCTCAAAGATCGCTTTGAAAAGCCCTGGATGGTTGTGAATGGGAAAGCCCATACGCTGTCTCAGGAGTGCAGGAACGAACTACATGTCATTACCAATAACCATCTGAAATCGAATCAGCTTCCAGCTCCGCTGCACCTGCGCGAGATTCATATTGACCTGGTCGATCGCCTGGACCTGTTTGGCTGGTATCAGGACAGCATTGTTAAACTCGAACGCAAAGAGCTGCCCCGCCTGGTTCCGATGCATTTGATCAGTCATTTTCCGGATCAAAAACAGATTAAGTATCGCGATGCCCGCTTGGCTGCCTTGTCACATCAGCAGAAGCATTACATCGCGCTACCTGAAGTACCGCTGATCCCCAAAATTCGCGGGCTGGCAAATCAGCTGGTTGCTGACACGAAAAATGACTGGGACCGAATTAAGAAAATTGAGCAGTATCACCGCGCGCACTTTAAGCACGATCGCTCAGTCGCTTACGATGGAAAACAACAGTTACCTTTGGATAAATTCCTGTTCGAAACCAAGGTGGGGCCAGATTACCTGATTGCCTCATCCGCCGCCCTGATGCTACGCTCACTGGGATACTCGACCAGGCTGGTCAGTGGCTTCTATGCCAGTCCGGCTGACTATGATTTGAAATCGGACCACACTCCGGTTTGTGCAGACGATGTTCATTTCTGGGTAGAGGTGAAAGTCGGCCCGGGTCCTGGCGACTGGTGTACCATTGAGCCCACAGCCGGTTATTCGGTACTGGGACCTCCCCTGTCTTTATACGAGAGAACGGTCGAAGCGATTCTGGTCGCTACATACTGGATTGGTAATCACTTCGTTTTCTGTTTCATCACACTCGCGAGCCTCATCGGCGTCTGCCTCTTCCGGTATCAGATCTATGACTGCCTGATCACAGGCTGGCTCAGACTCTATCGCCCCCGCGATACCCGCCGGTTGATTTTCAGAACCCTCTGGC
This sequence comes from Gimesia benthica, assembly GCF_009720525.1. NCBI lineage: Bacteria > Pseudomonadati > Planctomycetota > Planctomycetia > Planctomycetales > Planctomycetaceae > Gimesia > Gimesia benthica. Next base: position 7,745,986 of record NZ_CP043930.1, on the reverse strand, counting down.
TGCTCGAATTACGCATCAGAGGCCAGGGACAGAAGCGGCCACTGACGATGTCTCTCAACCAGTGGTTAAGGCAACAATCACAACATTTATCGGTTAACACAGACTGCCTGTCGGAACTGGCTCACTATGTGAACTGGGCCGCCTTTGCTCCCAGTTCCGCTGATCAGATTCAGTCTCCTGGCAGAGAACAGATCAGCGACTGTTGCTATCAAATCATTAACGAAGCCCGCTGGGTTAAACGGACGCCCTGACAGACGCATTTATTTAATTTTATAAGCAGGTACGCATGGCATCTCTATTAGAAAAAAACATCCAGATGGATTTACAACAGGAATATTCCAGAGTCGATCAACTGAGAGACAAACTGAACCAGGTGCTCAAGGGGAAAGCGGATGTCATCGACAAGGTGATCATCTGCCTGCTTTCCCGCGGCCATCTGCTGCTGGAAGATCACCCTGGCCTGGGCAAGACGATGCTGGCCAAGGCGATCGCCACCCTGATTGGAGGCCGGTTTGCCAGAGTACAATGTACGCCAGACTTACTTCCCAGCGATATTACCGGCTTCAATATTTTCAATCAGAAGACACACGAGTTTGAATTTCGCCAGGGGCCCGTCTTTTCCGACATCATGCTGGCAGATGAGATCAATCGAGCGACTCCCCGTACCCAGAGTGCGTTACTGGAAGCGATGGCAGAGCGGCAGGTGACCGTGGATGCGGTTCGCTACCAGTTATCTCAGGATTATTTCGTGATCGCAACACAGAACCCGATCGACCAGCATGGTACCTACCCCCTGCCGGAAGCACAGCTTGACCGGTTTTCCATGAAGCTGAGCATCGGATACCCGGAAGAAAACGATGAAATCCGCATGCTGGCTGCAGCCATCGATCAGAATAACGATATCGTTACTGAGCTGGAACCAGTCTTTGGCGAACAGGAACTACTGGAAATGCAACGCAAGATTGTGGCGATTCCCGTAGCAGAGTCAGTACAACGCTATCTGGTTCAGATCGGAAATGTGACCCGTAAACACGCACAGGTTAGTCTGGGATTGAGTCCACGAGGTTTACTGACCTGGCAGCGGGTTGCCCAGGCACACGCTTTCCTCCAGCAGAGAATTTATGTCATCCCTGACGATCTGCTGGAAACGGCCCTGCCCGTGCTCAGTGTTCGCCTGGGCGTGGATCAGTCTGAAAACCTGGCACTGATTGATGAGATACTCAAATCGGTGAAGTTACCCGAATATACATTGCCGTCCGTTAATTGAATTCATTGCTCAAAGGTTTCTTCTCTTTCGTAATCACAGGCAGACCAATGCAACATCAGCCTCTTTTTAAAAGTCGATTTCCGGTCATTACCGTACTGTGTCTGAGTAGTCTCCTGGGGACATTTCAGGCCGGATGTACTCAGACTGGGGAATCAGCTGTGGAAGAAGATCATCTGGAACATCATATTCCGGACCATAAGCCTAAAACTTATACCGAGACTGTGAGAGAACTGGACAGCCGGATGAGAACTCTGCTGAATCAGAGTCCAGCCTCGGTGAACCAGGAGGAAAAACAGCAACTGGAGGAAATCATTGACTGGATTCCCGAACTGGCAGCCGACAGCGAACTGAAACACAAAGACTGGAATGAAGTCCAACAGATTTCCACTGAGATTAAATCGGTCTTTCAACAGACGGATTTCTCCCAGGTCGACGCCACTCTGGTCGGCCGCTACTTTCTCCTGGTCGACAAATTAAAACAGTATACGGGACGCTCAGAAACTAAGAAGATTCAAAGTTAACTGACGCAGGGCTCATTTTTTCTGACTTCTCTTTCTGATTCGGAACTTCGTCATGATTCAATACTATCTCTGGGGCTTCGCTCTCCGCTTCGTACAGTGCCTGCTGGAAGCCGCTCCCTTCATTCTGGCAGGCTTGTTTATTGCCGCTATTTTTCAGCGATTCTTTGGTTCCGTAGAAACCAGAAGGCTGTTTGGTGAAGGCACCCGATCCTCTCTGTTCCGAGCATGGGTCATCGGGATGCTGCTTCCGGTCTGTTCGCTGGGCGTCATTCCCGTTGCCCGGGAGTTAAAGAAGGCAGGACTGGCGGGAGGCACGATTATTGCTTTCGCCATGTCCGCCCCGCTGTTTAACCCGCTTTCGCTGCTCTATGGACTGACCCTTTCCGAGCCGGTCACGATCCTGACCTTCGCACTTTTCTCGCTGGTCATCGTCACCTTGGTGGGAACCATCTGGGACCGGCTATTCCCTGAGAAAACAGAACAACCCGCTGATGACCAGGCAATCCCCTACGGGATCAAACGCGTCTTATCTGTCGGTTACAGTGCAGCCAAAGAAGCATCAGGGACCAGCCTGGTGTATATCCTGATCGGTCTGGCAGGAGTCGCCCTGCTGGGAGCATTTCTCCCGCAAGCCAGTCTGCAGAGGTCCGTCAATTACGATAATTCATACGCCCCCCTGCTGATGACCGGTGTAGCGATTCCCGTCTATGCGACTCCCATGCTGGCGATGTCTCAGTTGGGATCAATGTTTCAGCATGCCAACTCGGTCGGTGCCGCCTTCATCCTGCTGGTACTCGGTGCGGGTGTAAATCTGGGCCTGGTGGCCTGGATCGTTCGTAATTACAACTGGGAAAAAACGATTGTCTGGTTTGCCCTCCTGCTGCTGGTAATCGTCGGACTGGCCTATGGAGTGGAGAAACCGCTCTTTCCGACCAATATTGAACCAGCAGATCACACGCATGCGTTCGATATTTATTGTCAGCCTTTCAGCTTGGGAACGACCAGCTTCTATCAAACAGCGAAACAGAAGCTGGGGCATGTGATTGATCCCTATGAGATCTATTCAACAGGCATTCTGGGGGGCGTGATCCTGATCGGCTTTCTTCTGAGGTTAGTAGACCGCCGTGGGCGAATCGAAGACTGGCTGAGAAAAGTGAAACCAGTGAAGTCCGGAAAATATGACATTGTGCTTCCCAGCCCAGTTCTGGGGATATTGATTCTGGTCGGCCTGATCGTTGCCAGTGGTGTCGGCTGTTTTTCTTATTACCCCTCACCGGATGTGGTGTGCGAAGAGATGACGATTGCCAAGACGGAAGCGCTTTCCGGCGCCCTCTCCGGAAACGTCTCGCACTCGAAATACTGGATTGACATCTATGATGACTGGACCCGCAAACTGGAAGTCGGCGTCTATTTACGAAACCTGAATCGCAGTGAATACCATCACTGGAAGGCTCAATTGCTGCGGGAAAAGCTGGAACTGCTGGCCCACGAGATTGAGGATGAAGAACATGATGAGATACGTCGTCTGGTCGCTGACATACAACATACACATCGCCGCATGGTGGACGCTTATCTCAGGGACATGAACTGAGTTCGCAGCCTCCAGTCCCGCATCACCCCCCTCAGCTTACGCACGCCAGGCTTCGTCACGTAATCACTGATTGATCGCTGTTTGAAATCATTCCTCTCTGTCAGGTCTCTGACGGTGCGGGAATCAATGATACGAATCATATTTTACAGAATGGAGTTTACCTATGATTCAGAGTTCCGAAAACGTTCCTCGCAAACTGCCCGTGACCGTTCTCTCCGGTTTCCTGGGAGCGGGAAAAACCACACTGCTCAATCACGTACTGGCCAATCGGGCCGGGCTGAAAGTGGCTGTGATCGTCAACGACATGAGTGAGATCAATATCGATGCCGCATTGGTGAAAGAGGGTAATCAGGCGTTGAGCCGTACGGAGGAAAAGCTGGTGGAAATGTCCAATGGCTGTATCTGCTGCACCCTCAGAGAAGATCTGATGGTGGAAGTCAGTCGCCTGGCGCGGGAACAGCGGTTCGATTATCTGCTGATTGAATCAACGGGCATTTCAGAACCGATGCCTGTCGCCGAGACCTTCACGTTTGCAGATGAAGAGGGTAGAAGTCTCTCGGATTACGCACAGTTGGACACTCTTGTAACAGTCATTGATGCCGCTAATTTTCAGCGTGACTATCAGTCCCACGAAGATTTGGTTGACCGGGAGCTGGGACTGAGCGAAGACGATCGACGGAACATTGTGGACCTGCTCATCGATCAGGTCGAATTTGCGAATATCATTCTGATCAATAAAGCAGACCTCGTCAGCAAGCAGGAACTCGAACAACTGTATGCAGTAATTCAGCACCTGAATCCCAAGGCTCAAATCCTCGAATCCTCATTCGGAAAAGTCGATTTAAAACAAGTGCTGGGAACAGGCCTGTTTGACATGGATTCGGCATCTGCGCATACAGGCTGGCTCGAAACACCACGTGGTGAGATTCATTCAGAAGTCGACGAGTATGGAGTGCAGAGTTTCACTTACCTGGCCCGTCGCCCCTTTCATCCGGAACGTCTCTGGCGGGCACTGGACAGAGACGATTCCTGGCTGGAGCATGTTCTCCGTAGTAAAGGCTTCGCCTGGCTCGCTTCACAGCACAATATTGCCAATCTCTGGTCACACGCCGGTATCTCCATGCGATTTGATCCCGCTGGTTACTGGTGGGCCGCCACAAAGTCTGAGGAGTGGAACATTGATCAGAAACAGAAGCGGGAGATTATTTCCCGATATGATGGACAGTACGGGGACCGTCGTCAGGAACTGGTCTTTATTGGTCGCGACATGGATGAGACCTTGATTCGTAGAATCCTGGACCGTTGCCTGCTTCAGGACTCTGAATGGCTCGATGGTCCCGAAGTCTGGTCGACCTATCCCGATCCATTTCAAGTGACTGAGCAGAATCCAATATCGTCTCATGTATAAAAATGAGGCTGGTGTATTTACCTAAGTCTGTACATTACAACTCGAAAAAACAATATTCCGGATCCAGCCCCGAATTGGGGAGCCAGATCCTGGATCCGGAAATATTGAATCCCATCTTAACCAGCGCTCATTATCGATTAACGTCTACGTCTTTTGGGTGACTGGTCCAGAATCTGGTCCAGCTCGCTGGAAGCAAATACTTGATCAAGCACAATCATACCTGGATCCATTGAATCCCCCCTTACGTTTCGAACGGGCTCCTGTCTGGGATGGTGATTGTCTCGCTTCGCCATCAGATGATCCTGATCTCCTCTTCTCTCATGATGTCGATCACGATGCTGGTGATCAAGAATGCTGACATCTACTTCTAGCCCACCGGCAACCGCGATCGTATCATTCGCGTCCATCCCCTGAAGCACAATCCGCTCCAGTCCTATATACTCAACCTGAAGGCCAGAGATTTCTACAGAACTTGCATTCACCGCAATCGAATCACTCTGGCTTGTTCCATTCAAGACTAAGGTATCGGAATGGCTTCTGCCTGATTCTACAACCATTCCCCCCGGCAATATGGCACTGCTCAGATTGGCAATGGTGATCTGCTGTGGTTCGTGATGACTGCCGGTCAACATTAATCGCTCAATGCCTTCCAGTGACTGACTGCTGATCACGGTCCTGGTTCTGTTGTCGATCACTTCCAGATTTCCGTTTCGCTCGCGAATGGTAACATCATTACTCCCGAAATCTGCAAGGTCGATCTGAAGCACCGACGGTGCAAAGAATACGTTTTCCTGCAGACCGGACACTTCCGAATTCCGCTCGATCACATCGGCGAGTGTCGTATCATGTATTTCTTTTAATACATCACCAGAAAAGATATTCTGATACCAGAAGCGATCGCCGTCCCGCAGTCTCTGGAACTGATCGACAATGATAGAAGTGAACGTCTCCCCCATACTTGAGCCCGGTAGATGATCTTCAGCCAGTCCCCCTACCCAGAGATCGATATTATCAACCGTGCCGTACAGGGCCTCCAGTTTTGCTGCCACTTCTGGATCGGAACTGATATCTGAGAAACTCTGTACTGCTTCCAGGCCCAAAGCAACCCTGGTCGCGTTATAGTCAGCCAGCCCATGGTCTCGTCCACGCTGAATATTTAACGATGCCAGATCAAAACCACCGGATCCGGGAGGGCCAAACAAAAAGTTTCGCACATCATCCACCAGTTGATTGTCAATTTCCTGTGCCAGGTTGACTGAGGCGCCTCGTAACAGGGAATCAATCCCATTGGCTTCCAGTTCTCCCGGGTTAAAGAAGGCATTGACCAGCGAGATATTCCCTTCGGCAGCAACGTCTCCATTTGCATCCAACCGGAGTAGTTCAGACGACAGCATTGTGTGGCCGTAACGATAGGCGGCATTGGAAAACTCGTTCGCGATACTGGGATCAACACCGGAATCGTATCCCATGTATTTACTGATGGCATCTTCTCCGAACAAAGCAGGTAAATACTCATTAAACGTGATCGCCTGCAATTCACCGATTACAATCTGTCGCGCCTGCTGATAAAGTTCTTCATCGGTCAGGTCGGGATTATCCAGCGACAGTTCAGTTGCGACTCGATTGTGTTCACGTACCCAGAGAGTATGCATTGACGTCAGGGCCACGTTTTCATTAGCCCGAATATCACCCGCCAGAAAGAATCCATCATCTCCGTAAGGCAATAGATCTCCATCGCTGGTTTTCAGCTGCCCCCCACTAAAAGTTCTCAACTGGTCGGCCCGTTCTGCATCAGAACCGTAGATCATCGACCCGTCAATGAAAGCCGTAATCTGATTGATCTGCTGACGTACGCCGTTTTCGTCCTCTTCAAAGGCACTCCTATTCAGACTGATCACATTATCTCCAGAGCCGTCAGGATCAAAGTAGGGGTCACCTGTCGGAACCTCGATTGGAAATGATTCCAATGGGTCACCATATTCATCATGAGCGGCTTCAGTCAGAGTGATATCGTGATCAATAAACTGTCCCCAAACCCAGAACAGATCAGTCAGATAGCGGGAATTTGTCTGTGATGAGTCTGCCGCTGCGATCACATTACTGATTTCCCGAGCGCTCGGCCGGTCTTCTCCCGCGGGAGTTGACAGACCATCACTGTAGGCGGCTTCAGCCAGTCGGATCAGTAGCGTCCCGGTACTGCCCAGTTCCGGGTTGTCGATATTATTTCCCGTTCCGTCGATCGACGCATATTCGGGAGTTGTATCTGACATCGAATTTTGATGATTGACTGGCTCTGTAATGAGTGAATTCGCCGCGGACAACAGTTGACGGGTTTCAAGGTTCTCGACGACTGCGGCATGAGAAGATTTACGAGAAGCCTTGCGTTGATGATTGGTTTTGCGAAAGAGCATGATGGGATCTCCTGAGGCGCGAGGCCACTGGCGCACAGTTCGAACGAACGGCGCTTCACCAGTCACCAGGCGCGTGGTTGTTTTTGTATTGACGAAGGCCCGCCCTACAAAAAAGTTGATCAACCGGACGGCTCAAGACCTCGAGTCGTCCTTTCAGAGTCTCTAAGAAATAAACGTAAACCCGTCGCGGAAATCCACCGCTTTTGACAATATTTTTTTGATGCCTGGAGTTCGATCCATAGACAAATCTGAAGTAATTGATTGAGGCTGTTTTACTCGACGGTGACACTCATCAGAGAAATTCAGTCTGTTCACAGAAAATTCACACATGGTCACTGCGAAGTTCTTCAACTGGTCGTTTATAATCTGATTGCAAACAGGCACACTTCTCATTACAGATGATGCCTGTTGTGAATACTTCTGATTCTCCCGCCCACCTGGTAACTCGCACACTCATTAGGATTCTCCCTCCATGGACCTGCCCCGTCATAAAGCATTCATTCTATGGACCATCTGCATCACGGCCATTTTCACCAGCGAACTCCTCTCCGCTGAACCGGCTCTTGTCATTGATGCTAAGTCGCATCAGGTTGAAGGGAAAAAGGCTTATGAGATAGCTTTCTCTGCTAACGCCAATCAAACCGAATTTACTTTGCTGTTCGACCTGAAGCTACAGAAACAAAGCTCCGGTAGATACTGGAACGTCTTCATCAACGACCAGGACCTGGGGCGTCTTGAAGCAAACACCCGCCAGGTTGGGGCTGATAAAAAGTCAGACGGTTTTCAGCGGGTCGGCTATACGGTTCCAGCAGAGGTTCTGAAAACGGGTGAAAACACACTGGCGATTACCGGCAAAGGCCAACCTGCAGCTGTACGTAATTTCGTTTTGGATCCTCGTCCTTTGAAGCAGGCGTTGCAGCTGGGGGCCGTGACCGTAAAGGTCCAGACGCCTGAAGGTCAGCCTGTTCCCGCACGGCTGACAATTGTGAATGCATCTGGTGAACTGCCTTACCTCTATAATGCGAGTCAGCCGACAACTGCCGTCCGTCCTGGGATTCTTTATACGCTAGGCACTGGGGATACATTTGAGTTACCCCCGGGAAAGTATACTCTGTACGCCACGCGAGGGATGGAATGGGGATACGATGAACAGTCGATCGTCGTAAATTACGATCAGCCCCAGTCACATACTATGGTCATTTCACGTGAAGTAGACACCACGGGATTTATTGCCTGTGACAGCCATATCCATACCTTACCCGGCAGCGGTCACGGTAATGCCACATTCGAAGAACGCATGATCACAATCGCCGGCGAAGGAATCGAAGTCGCTGTAGCCACCGATCACAATCATATTTCGGACTACCATCCGTTTCAGAAATCGACGGGAACACAGTCACACTTCCATGCGATTTCGGGTGATGAAGTCACAACCCGCAATGGACATTTTACAGCATTTCCCTTTGATCCGGCCAAGGCCGTCCCCGGCGGCGTGAAGGGACGTAATCCCCTGTTTCTGGAGAATGATAACTGGGGTGAACTGATCGCTGACATGCGGCTCAAAGGAGCCGAGGTCATTATCCTGAACCATCCCTACTGGCCCAGTATTCCGGATGGTCCTTTCGGTCGGTTTCGTTTCAATCGACGCACGGGGAATCGGGGAGAGGGACCTGAATTCAACTTCAACGGTTATGAAGTAGTTCAGCCTGCGAATAAAATCCCCGATTTTTTCTACGCTTTGGAAGACTGGATGTCACTGCTGAACCGTGGTTCCAGACTGACCGCTGTCGGCGCCACTGATTCCCACACCGTGAATGATCCGGTTGGACAGGCTCGGACATACCTGAAAAGCACAGCTGACAAGGTCTCTGAGATCGTTCCCCGGGAAGTGTATGCTGCTTTCACACAGGGGCGGGCTGTGGCATCAGCAGGAATCTTTGCAGACCTGAAACTGCAAGGACAGTATCAGATGGGAGACATGGTGCCTGTGAAAGCCATCCACGCTGATAAAAAAACAGGTTCAAAGCTGACCGCAACGTTACGAGTCGCTTCCCCATCATGGGTTCAACCACGCGAAGCAATGATCTATGTGAACGGAAAGCAAGTTGCTCACCAGACCATCAAGACGAAATCAAAACAGCCAACTGATCAGACGCTGACCTTTTCACTGGAACTCCCTCCTCACGACGCTTATGTCGTTGCGTTTGTACTGGGAGATGGTATTACCCTGCCCGGCTGGACAACTTATGGCAAGGCTTCTCAGGCTATTACCAATCCCATTTTCCTGGATGTGAACGGCGATGGAAAATACAGCGCACCACGTGAGACGGCACAAAGACTGATTGCGAAAACTCAAAAAGAGGACGGTTCCTTCTCTCCGGCTCAACGAAAAGCGTTGCTTGATTCATCTGCGGTAAAGGCTGATGCCGCCGTCCTGCTGCATGTCCAGGATCTGCTCGCTCAAGATACAACCAACGATAAAGATGAATAAATCGCAGGCCTGTCAGTTTCACTCGGACTTTTCGGGCTCTGGCCAGTTGAGATGCTGGTGCAGGAAATCATAAGCGCCCTGTTCGTGGATCGCATGCGGACCTTTGATCCATTCAATCGTGGTTCGATCACCGATCCCCAGTTGCGCCTGATACAGAAAACGTACCTTGGCATATTCCTGGGCGACCCGGTCATCGGGTTCGACTCCATCAAAGTGACCGCGTTCAACCATGAAGGGCCGAGGACAGATCAAGGCTGCCATTTCCGCATAGTTGAAGGTCCCCCCCAGATTCCATTCGAAGATTTCATATTCCCCTTTGTTGACATAGCTGTACCGCAGGGACCGTTGATCGGTGGCTGCATTCTTCCAGACCCATTCTCCAAAATCAGCTGAACAGATCGAAAGTGCATAATTTTCAACGAGTGGCGGTATCCGCATGGCTGATTTTCCACCATAGGAAATCCCATAAAAGCCGATTCGGTTGCCGTCGACGAATGGCTGTGTTTTCAGCCAGTCAGTAATCTGCTGATGCTGCGGAACCGCAATGGAGAACAGAGTCCGACCAATTGATTGCGCCTTGAACTGCAGGGTCCGAAAACGATCGAACAGGATATACGGATTCTGGGGCGCGAACGTAATAAAGCCCCGTTCAGCCAGGTGGGTTGAGAAGGATTTATAAGCGGCATATTTTTCTTCTCCCACCGTGTGCCGGGGGCGACCTTCCAGACCATGCTGGGTCACGACGACCGGTCGTTTCTCAGATCCATCCAGCTTGAGATCTTTGGGAAGTGTGAGAATTCCATATGCGGTCACATCAGGAAACACATCCATTTCAACCTGATAGCTGACGGTCTGCGGTCCTTCCTGATACTTACGAGTTCGGGCATTGGCGGGCAGCAGATTCAGAGCAAATTCGCCCACAACTTCTTTCTTGAAAATATCACGATATGGTTCGACTGTTTTCTTAAATTCATCTAAAGAGCCAGTCTTGAGATTCTGCATGAAATCGATGCGAGACTCATAAGCCAGTTGCAGCAGCCGCTGATTGTGTCTCTCAATTTCTGCCAGTTGCCCGGCATGTCGCTGTGCCGCGTACGAGCGCGTTTTCAACTCGAATGGTTTCACTTCAGTAGAGAGTGTCGCGTCAGTATCAAGGCTGGAAATCAAAGCCTGCAGCGTTTTGTCACCAACAGTTTCATTCGCTTCAATCAATGTGAGACAGGGAGTTTCAGTCTTCAATTCAGCCACAAACTGACGCGCATGTGCGAATACATCCCGAACCTCTTGTTGGCTGGGGACGAGTAGTTTGCCTGGTTTTCCCTTCATTTTGGGATAGTGATCGTCAATGACCTCCAGATTCCCCTCTGCGGTCGTGCGATAACCGTATTCTGGACAGGTTCCATTCTCGATAATCAAAGAGCGAGGTGCCACCAGACTGGCAATCTCTGCATCGCCCAGAGAATTAAGTAAACCGAATACATTACGGTCCGCTGGTTCCTGCCAGAGATTTTCACGGGGACCAAAATAACCACAGACGGCAGCGACATCAATTTCAGAATCCAACGCAGCTGCGTAGAGAGCCAGTCGCCCTCCTTCTCCCCAGCCAATAATTCCCACTGGACGAGAGGAGTCCGCGCTGGTCTGCTGGAGCAGTTTTACGCCTGCCTGGATTTTCTGAACTTCATAACCCGCCAGAGTCCGTCCCAGTTCGAACGCTGCCCGATGAAGCCATTCCCGCTGACTCAGATTCCATTTGTTGAGTTCACGATTGATCAAAGTCGGAATCAGCACACGAAACCCGGAGCGAGCCAGTTGCTGAGCGTAGCTGCCCCCCGGCTGCTTTGAGTAGATCAGGTCCTCCGGTGTCTGAGACGCTTCAGGCACCGCAATGATGTCTCCGCGGATCTTCCCCGAGGGAACCAGCAGTAACCCGGCCCCCTGCAGATCATCGAGAACCGGCCAGCTCACTTCATAAATCTCAAAGTCATTTGCGATTTTTTGAGGAGCAGTTTCCAGGTAAGAAAAACGACCTGAAACCATCGGATCTGACAGCCCCAGGATTCTTATCAGCTCCTGTTTCTGAGGGGCGATGGACTTTTCGTAAGCGGCAGGGGAACTGAAATCGCGTTGCCAAGTCTCGGCTCGATTCTCCGCCGCCAAAGCGATCTGTTTTAACAGGAACTGATCAATGCCTTTTATCATTTTAGCACTCAGGTCACTCTGATCGGTTAACTGCTGCGTGCCTGGTAAGGGGCTTTGATCGGGAGCCGCTTTCAGAACTGCCCACGGTGGTGTATCCCCCGCATGAAGCCCCAACTGACAAAGATTCAACATCAGACTGACCTGCAGGGTCAGTACCAGGAAAGCAGACAGGTTCAGTCGATTCATGATCGTCCTTTGTTGAAAGTCAGAGTGGTCTATCTCGGAGTATTTTCAGTCAGCTGTCGCGCGTTTAACTACAGTTAATCTTCGAGAAGGAAGATCCGTCACCGTGTATTGGTGTTCTAGACGGGTTGTTTTTCGGTCATGCGATAAACGCGTGCCGCCCCATCTGAATGCGCGACGGCCAGGTGCCTGCCATCCTGGAACAGGTCCAGCCCCCGTGCTGCAGTTGAAAGCTTCATGGTGTGGAAGAACTCTTCTTCACCCGGCTTTCTGAACCAGAGTTCGCCTTTACCGCTCCTGTTGGCACCAGCGCCAATCAGGAAGTTCTCCGGATGAAAACGTACCCCCCAGGCGATACCCTGGAATGTTTTATCTGGCTTGAGTTGTGCTTTGGCTTTTCCGGACTTCCAGTCGAACAACACGATGATGGGATCCTGGACTCCAGCAAAGGAGTTCACGACTTTTGTAATCCCCGCACTGGCCAGTTCGCTGCCATCGGTACTGAACTTGAAATCGCGGGCGCCGCCCATATCTGCGGCAAATTTGTTATCGTACCCGGTCATGACGCCGGCATCGATGCTGCGTACTTTCTTCCCGGTCTGCAAATCCCAGACGTGAATGGTGCCCATCAGATCCTGAGAGGCCAGCTGTTGACCATCCGGATGGAAATCGACTGCATAAACATGTCGTTCGTGTCCGGCAAAGGAATGCAGTAATTTGCCATCACTGACGTTCCAGACTTTCACGAGCAGATCATTTCCACAGGTTGCCAGTTTTGTCTGATCAGGGGATATCCGGACCCAGCGAGCCGAACCCTGATGCGCCTGTATGCTCAAGGTAGGTTTGGGTTCTGCAACCGTCAGATTCCAGGCTTTAATCTCTCCTCCCCAACAGGCTGAAAAGAGAGTTTTTCCATCCTGGGAAAAATCAAAACAACGCACCCAACTGGTATGCCCTTTGAGTGTTCTCTGAGCCTTGGTCTCTAAGTTCCAGACCTGAATTTCCAGATCTTCAGCTCCCGCCACCAGATGAGTTCCGGTGGGATCCACCTTACAGGAGGTCAGAGGGAATTTATGCTTGAACTCAGCCGTCTGGTGGGTCAGCACCGGATCGACGGCGTTGTAGTCAATTACCGGTTTGGAGGCAACAAGTGGTTCGGTGGTCTGTTGCGGCTTCATGCTAACAACTCCTTAATGGGTTGTGTGGTGGGATCACCGATGGGAATCGAACGTCCGCCGATCTCATGGTCGCGGGTCGAATCAATGCCCAGTGCCTGCAGATAGGTATGAAACAGGTGGCCGGCGTCGACTTCGCGATCTGCGACGGCAGTCCCTTTTTCGTTGGTCTTACCAATAATGGCTCCCGGTTGAACACCACAACCTCCCAGGGCGATCGACCACGCAGTTCCCCAGTGATCACGTCCGTAGCGGACGTTGATTTTCGGTGTTCGGCCGAATTCGGAATAGACCATCACCAGCGTACTCTCCAGCATGCCTCGCTCATGCAGATCATCGAGCAGCATGGAAAATGTTTTGTCGAATTCCCCGAGCTGCTCAAGATGAAAATTGAAATTTTCAGCATGAGAGTCGTATCCATGATGGGTCACTTTGACACAGGTGGCATTATTCTCCAGGAGCTTTCTTGCCAGGAGGCAGTTCCGGCCAAAATCATGTTTGCCGTAGCGTTCCAGGTCGTTGGCGTCAGGTGTTTTCTCGAAGAACGATTTGCGGGCCATCAATTTGGAAGCCTGCTGAAACGAAGCATCGAAGGTTTCCGTCTGTGCCTTACGGCGTCCCTGTCGAAACTGCTGGTTGAACTGCTGCCGGAGTTGCAGGCGGCGTGTGTTTGCGGTCGCGTTCAGGTTTTGGGGTAATCCCAGGTTCTGAGGTGGCTTCACCCCTTCAAATTTGAGCTGGGCATGCTGTGCTCCCAGGAAAGCAGCCGTCGCATCGCTGAGTCCTCTTGTCGAAATGTGAATATATCCCGGCAGTTCGCTATTCGCAGGCGCGAGATACTTTGAGGCGATCGAACCTATATAGGGATACTCGCCGGCCCGCCTCCCCTTCTCCATAAACAGGCGTCCCTGTGAATGGTCGTTCGTCTTAAGATTAATGCTGCGAACGATGGAGAGCAGATGCATCCTCTGGGCAGTATGAGGCAGCAACTCAGAAATATGCATGCCTGGAACTGAGGTCGGAATTGCACGAAACGGTCCACCGAATTCAGTTCCTGGTTTTGGGTCCCAGGATTCCAATTGGCTGACGCCCCCCTGGAGATACACCTGCAGAATCCGTTTATGCTGGCTTTTCACAGTCTCGGCGTGTGCAGACAGATCCGAGAGCCCCAGGCAGACTGCTCCACCAGCGGCCCCCGCCAGGAATTGTCGCCGGGCAATCTGGTGATCCAGAGAATGGCATCCTTGATTGCGTTTCATACTATGTCCTTTTGCCTCTCAGTGAGAAACTCAGGTGATGGGTTTAATGATTGAAACGAAACTCGTCAGAAGAGAGTGCCGCCCAGATAAGTTGTTGCAGATCCTGGTCGGTAGGCTTCGGGCCACCTTTCAGGAACAAGGCCACCTGTTTGATTTCTGTTTCGGTGGGGAACCGTGAAAATACGGAAAGATACAACTCTTCTGCGATAGCGGTCGGCTGATCCAGCTTCTTCAGACGGGCCGTCAATTGATTACCAGAGGGAGCGAGCCAGGCCTGGATCGTGTTACCATTTAGCAGAAACAGGGCCTGATCAGCCGAGGCGTCGAAACGTGTGGTCTGTGCGCCGACAATCCCAAATGTCCGGACAAAGGCAACCACGTTCCCTTTCAATGCGCCGTGTAACGCCTCTTCCTGCCAGAGAGGGTCATCAGCTTTTTTGGTTTTCTGTTTCTCATCGACTTTGCGCTGTTTCGTCTGCAGACGTTCCAAGGTCGCCGAGGTCACCCCGGTGGCCTGCATCATGGACCAGGCGAGTTGTTCGGGGGTCAATGGTTTGAGCAGGCCCATCTGGTAAGCTGATCGCTCGGGGATCTCAGTCTCGGCTGAAACATGACTGCTGCGCTGGTAGGTCTGGGTCAGTGCCAGTTCACGAATCACGTACCGCAGATTAAACTCATGATTCGCTAGCTCTTCACTCAGAAGCGACACGATTTTCGGATGGGTCGGAGGATTATCCGAGTGCCACATATCGAGCGGTTCAACCAGCCCCTGGCCCATCATCGTCGCCCAGAGACGGTTAACGATGTTCTTCCGGAACGCTTCGTTATGCTGACTGGTTAGTGCATCCGCCAGTTGCAAACGTCGACTGTAAACCGGGACCGAACGCACATTCTTTGCAGGTTTGACTTTATAGGCTTTTTTCGCGTCCGCCGGATCCGGAATTTCGGGAAGATCCAGGACCCGGGGGGCGGTCATCCCCTCTTCTTTAGTAAACACGGAGGTAAAGGAGACCTGGCCTTCGGCTTTTTCACCGATCGAGGCCTGCTTGGTCTTGGGATCTTTGAAGAGATAGCTGCGGCTCAGGAAGGCATCCAGACCATGGTAGTGTCGCTGCAGGTAATCATTCACGTTGGGATGATCATGGCACTGGGCACATTGCAGATCGCGTCCCAGAAAGATACGGCCCAGATCGCGCGTCACGACTTCGGATTTTAATTCCCGATCCAACAGAAAACGGGCCGCGGGTCGGGTTGTCTTATCTGTTCCGTCGACAGTCAGAATTTCATGAACCAGTTCATCCCAGGGACGGTTCTCCAGAAAAGACTGACGCAGGTATTCTTCCCACTCGGCTGTCTTCACATATTTGCCCGGTCGACGCTCCATCAGCATCGTGTCGAACAGATACTGTAACCTTCGGGCGTGTTCTGGTGAGGCAAGCAACTGATCGATCCGCTGGCTGCGTTTGTCCGGAGATGAATCTGCAACAAAAGTTCGAACTTCATCGGCCGTGGGAATGGTCCCGGTCAGGTCCAGGGTCACCCGCCTCAGGAACGTGGCATCATCGGCCAGAGGAGCAGCCTGTTTTTTAAACTGCGGCTTTCCTTCAGCAATGAGCTGATCGATCTGCTGATGCAGTGGAGTCTGGGCAGTGACAGTCGATGTGATTCCTGACAGAACCAACACCAGACACGCTACCATTGTGTGGAAGGAACGTAATCTCATAGGGTCACGCTATTTGGGTAGGATGATGCGAGCAGGGACCGACGCATGAACATATCTTGATCGGTAGTTTGATTCTAGCCGATGAATTCGATCAATTCAATCTTTTCTTATGAATCCTAACTTTTTTCAGCAGATCCACTCCAAGCGTGAGATCATCACTCAATACAGGCATTCTGTAGAGAATAATGAGACTCAAAATTCAGTTAGCTGCCTTTTCCTTTCCTGTCTTGGCAGGTTTCTTTTTCGGCCGCCAGTTGGGATCTCCGGCGTCTGCAGGAAGACTGGAATTCCATTCGTAGACCGCCTGCTGCAAACGTTTGACCAGATCCGGATGTTGTGCCGCCTGGTTTCGGGTTTCCGAGATATCCTGTTCGAGATCATAAAGCTGAATACCGGTCTGGTCGTAGTTCATGTAAAACTTCCATTTTCCCGCACGAGCGGCCAGATCTGGATTCGGTTCTTCCCTGGTCCCCGGCCGATCGGGAGGACGTCTCCAGAACAGCGGTGCCTGTCTGCTCTGTTTTTCTTTTCCCAGCAACGTATCAGCCAGATCCTCGCCATCGAGCTGGACTCCCAGTGGGAGTTCTGTACCCGTTAGTGAATACAGCGAGCGGTTTAAATCCAGGGCACTGAGTACGGACGTATTGTTTGTTGTGCCAGCAGCTTTTGGATTGATCAGCGACGGCCCCCAGACGATCAGCGGCGAACGAACACCTCCTTCATACAGCCAGGTCTTGGCCCCCCTCAATGGATTGGCAAGACCAGCGCCGATTTCAGGACCATTATCGGACGCGATCAGAATCAATGTATTGTTTTTCAGTTTCACGTCATTTCGTATGCGATCAAACAATGCCCCCAACTGCTGATCCATGGCTTTGAGAACCGCGTAATAGAGGGCCCGTTTACTTCCGTCCGTCGCATCACGCACGACTTCGGGCGGAAAGAATGGAGAATGGACATCATCGGGCCAGAGATTCAGATAGAAAGGCTGGCCCGTCGCTTCAGCCTGATCGATAAAGTTCAGAGCGTCTTTTACAAAAGCGGCCGTTACGACGGAACGATCTTCCCAGCGAATGGGACCGTGTCCGAGGTTGGCGGAACCGAGATCATGTTTCTGAGGAGGCTTTCCATCATAGGCGTCCTTCAGAGGCAAAACACGTGGGCCGAGGCCTTCGAAGTTAGTCAGGCTCTGATCAAACCCGTAGCGGGTGATCAAAGGCGCTTCTCCCACATCCCGCTGTCCGCCCATGTGCCATTTTCCAAAATGCCCTGTCGCGTATCCCGCATGCTTCAGTTCCCGTGCCAGCACAGGTGCCTTGGGCTCCAGCCATTGCGCCAGCCCGCGTTCCCGGTTCTTTTTGCGTTGCGCCAGATAAGAATTGATCCGCCAGCGCTGAGGATATTGTCCAGTAGTCAAAGCAACCCGCGAAGGGGAGCAGATGGGCGAATTCACATAGAAATTCGTAAAACGGATTCCCTCGGCAGCCAGCCGATCAATATATTCTGTTTTAACAGCTGCTCCCTGAAAACAGGAGAGATCTGACCACCCCATGTCATCAATGAAGACCATGATCACATTCGGTTTATCCTCAGCAGCAATCCGCTGTGGTCTGCCGTAGACATTTTTCTGGTCTCCCGTTTCCTCCAGCCAGTCATCGACCTGTTGTCGCAGCATGCGCAGACGTTCCGCCTGCTCAGGTTCATCAACCCGATTCTGCTGCTCATAGGGATCAGTATTGACCTGGTATAATTCTTCATCCGGTCGTTCGAGATAACGTCGCACCTTCTGTCGTGCCTGGGGGTGGGTGATTGCTTTTTGAACCCAACTGTCCCAGTAACTGTTCTTGGCACGTGCATTCGTCACGTGACTGGTAAACCGGAACTCGGGATGCAGATTGCGGATGTACTTCCAGCCATCCAGCGTTCGAGCAGCCCGCATCGGGTAGACATTGTTATCACCGTCCCCCGAATGCGTGGTGAAGATAACCTCGCGATGTGTGGTTGTTTCCCCTTTCAAGACGGGGAGCAGGCTGCGGCCATCAATGGAGTCAGGGGGCGTGCCTCCGGCGACATCAATCAATGTCGGCAGAATATCAATCCAGGATGCCATCGCGTCTGTACGAACCCCCGGTTTGATCTGTTCCGGCCAGCTTACTATCAGCGGAGTGCGAATCCCTTCGTCGTACAGATTCCATTTTCCAAACGGCCACTGTGCGCCATGATCGCTGGTATGCAGAAAGAAGACATCATCTCCCAGTTTCTGTCGAGCCACGTCATAGACTTGCCCGAGTTCGCGATCCATAGTCTGAATGGCGGCCATGTATTTCGCCCGCCACTCTCGGGTGACCGGCGTATCCACATGATGAGGAGGCACCTGCAATGCTGCCGGATCGATGTCACCAATCTCTTCCGGCCAGGGTACGTGAGGCCAGTTCGTACCGACAAACAGACAGAGTGGCCGATCACTGTCACGCTGCTGGAGCCATTCAATGGCTTTGGGAATCGCAATATCTTCGTGATAGCGAAAATGACGGGCGATGTCGAACCCGTATTCAGGCGTCTGTTTATAATGGCCGACCTTACCGAATGAGACGACCTCATATCCCAGTTCCTGCAGGTACGCGGGCAACTTCTTGATTTCGGCCCGTGGCCGGAAGTGATTGGGTTCTGCTCCGTTATTGGCAGGATACAATCCTGTGAGCAACGCGGCGCGACTCGGGGCACAACTGGGAGAAGCAACAAACGCGTTGTTGAACGTCATCCCCCGGGCCGCCAGGCGATCCATATTGGGAGTTTTGATATCGGGAGAGCCATAGACTGAGGAATCACGCCAGGTATGATCGTCTGAGAGAAAGATGACCATATCCGGTCGAGGCGTTCCTGCTAAGACAGCTGATACGAACAGCTGTACCAGGATAAGACAGGTAATTCCAGATAAGCGCATCTGTTAACTCCCCTGATGTGGCTCTTTGATGACATAAAACAGTCGATAGAAAGGTTTGACTTAGACGGGTAACACACTAGATTGAAAGTTAATTATAGCCATCAGGTACCGGGTATCACAAATGCGCAACTGACTCTCGACACAGATTTCAATTATCGGGTCCTCTCATAGCGGGACATCAATCACACTGGACTTGAGTGAAAGTGAGCTGTTAGGATGAAGTTAGATTCATCTTACCCCAGCGTCCCACCTGTCAGAACGGAAACTTCCGTGAAGTCATTTATTCTCAGCCTGGTCATCATTCTAAGCGCCATCTGCAGCGAAAGCCTGGCCCAGAAACCCTATCGCGTATTGCCTCCCGATTTCAATGCAGACAAAACACAGCAGATGATGCGCAGCTGGTTGCGCCAACAGAGCCATCGGGCACTCGATCAACGCCGAATAGAATTCGAGCAGGCACTAGGTTCTCCAGAACGCTTCGCCGCATATCAGCAAAAACTTCGGAAGACATTACGTAAGTGCCTGGGAGAGATGCCGCCACAGACTCCTCTCAATCCCATGGTTACCGGCACGATCGAAGCCAATGGCTTCACAATCGAAAAGCTCTACTTTGAGAGCCAGCCCGGTTTTTATGTGACCGCGAACCTGTATCGTCCCGATGGCCCGGGCCCCTTCCCGGCGATTCTGCATCCCCTGGGACACAGTGAAAACGGAAAAGCGTACGAATCTTACCAGAAAGCGAACCAGTTACTGGTCAAACAGGGTTTCGTAGTGCTCTGCTTTGATCCCATCGGTCAGGGGGAACGTAAACAGATCATCGATTCTGACGGAAAACCAGCACATCGTGCCAGTCATGAACACCAGGAACTGGGAGTCGCGCCGATTCTGCTGGGACGCAGCCTGGGCGGGTACATGGTCTGGGACGCGGTCCGTGCTCTCGATTATCTCTGCAGTCGCCCCGATGTCGACGCGCAACGTATTGGTTGCACCGGGAATTCAGGGGGAGGCAACCTCACCAGTTTTCTGATGGCCTATGATGAGCGGATCCAGGCAGCTGCGCCGGGTTGTTTCATGACCACCCATCGCGAGAAAAACGAAAGCCCCGGCCCCGGTGATGCCGAGCAGAATCTGTATGCTCAAATCCGCGAAGGTTTTGATCACCCGGACTTCATCCTCAGTCGTGCCCCTAAACCAACGCTCATCCTGGCTGCGACGCGTGATTTTGTTCCGATTGAAGGCACCTGGGATGCCTTCAGACAGGCCAAGCGAGCCTATACCCTGCTCGGATACCCAGAACGGATTTCACTGATCGAAGCCAATGAAAAACATGGTTTCAGCCAACGACTCAGAGAAGGAGCCGTCCGATTCTTTGCACTCTGGTTGCAGGGACGCCAGATTAACGTTTTCGAAGAGGCTTCCGTCAAGGTCTACACAGATCGGGAACTGCAGGTCACCCCCAGCGGCCAGGTACAACAACTGCCTCTGGCCCGTTCGCTGCTGGAAGTAAATCAGGCTGAAGAACGGCGACTGGCCTTGAAGCGACCTCCCCTGACACGCAACCTGATTCACCAGATAACCGGAATTCGAAAATTGACGCAACTGCCAGAGCCGCGAGTCGAACTCATCGGTTCGAATGGCAGACGTGCAAAGTCACTGCAGTTTCAGTCTGGCTCAAACCGTGATGAACCTCTGCGACTGATCATCCACCCTGAACCCGGAATTGTCCTCCCTGCATTATACTGGCCCGGAGGAACCGCCCCGCCTGTCCTGCTGGCCCCCGCAACGGGAATGAACAGCGCTGTCAAAGAAGCGCGGCAACTGCATCGCCATGGGCATCCGGTGCTCATCGTCGAAGTTCGTGACACAGGCGAAACCACAACCCGCAACTGGCGGTTCTTCGGAGCCGATTATTACATCGCTTACATGCTGGGACGTTCCTGGTTGAGTATGCGGACAGAAGATATGCTGGTCAGTGCCCGATGGTTGAAAACGCAACGACAGGCGGAGTCCTTGCGTCTCGTTACTGAGGGGGAACTTACCCCGGCGGGACTCCACGCTGCCGCTCTGGAGCCCGAACTGATCTCTGAGTTGACTGCCAGAGGCGGAATTCCGTCCTGGAGATCGTTAATGAAGACACCAGATGCACACCAGCACATCCACAATGCGGTTCATGCTGGATTGCGTTATTATGATTTACCCGATCTGAAAGCATTGATATCTACTACCCCCTGAGGAGTTTCCCCATGCCTGCCCTGAAGTTTGTTTATACACTGGCGTTCGCGCTGCTATTCATTTCCCCGGCTGTCCTGTCTGCTGCTGAGTCCCAACCCAACATTCTGCTCATTATGGCGGATGATGTGGGCAGTGATGCCATCGGCTGTTACGGGGGCCAGAGCTATCCGACTCCCCACATTGACAAGCTGGCCCAGGGAGGTCTTAAGTTCACTCAGGCATACTCGATGCCCGTCTGTCACCCTTCTCGCGTCTGCCTGATGACGGGCCGTTATCCGTTCCGGTTTGGTAAAGCAGGCTCGAAATGGGGAGACTTTCCAGACGCTGCTGAGGGAATCTGTATTGGCGATCGCATGCAGCAGGCCGGCTATGCGACTGCAGTTGCCGGGAAATGGCAGCTCTGCTTCATGAAAAACGACCTGGATCATCCCAGCCGCGTCGGTTTTGACAAGTGGTGTCTGTTTGGCTGGCATGAAGGGGGCCGCTATCATGATCCACTGATTTACCAGAATGGCAAGTTACTGAATAACACCGAGGGCAAATATGGGCCGGATATTTATACCGATTTTCTGATTGACTTCATGAAAGAGAGCCATAAAGAGGGGAAGCCATTTTTCGCCTATTACCCGATGGCCCTCTGCCATGATGTGACTGATGACCTGAAAGGAAAGCATGTCGCTTACGCACATGACGGACACTGGCTGACCTTTGCTGAGATGATGACATCCATGGATGACATGGTAGGTCGCCTGGTAGCGGCATTGGATGAAATGGGAGTCCGCGATAATACCCTGATCCTCTTCACCACCGATAACGGGACACCCGCCGCGAGCTACCTGTATGTCAACGAACAGGGGAAGATGGTGCGTCCTAAAGTGGTTTCGGTACGGAACAACACAATCGTCCCTGGCGGCAAAGGTAAACTGGATGATACCGGTACCCGGGTCCCCCTGATTGCGAACTGGCCGGGACACATCAAAGCAAACCAGGAAGTCAACACCATGGTTGACCTGACCGATTACCTGCCGACGGTCGCGGATGTCGCCGGCCTCAAGGATGATGGCGTGCCCCGGGATGGAGTCAGTTTTGCTGAAGTTCTCAAGGGGGCTTCCGGGAAAGATCGTCGCGACTGGATCTTTATTGAACATCGAGGTAAACGTTGTGTCCGTTCTCTGAACTGGAAACTCTACGATGACGGCCGCTTCTTCGAGCTCAAACAGGACCCGCTGGAGAAGTCTCCCCTGAAAACAGATGCGTTATCGGGAAAAGCAAAACGCAACTATGCTTCCTTACAAGACACGCTTGAGAAGATGCAGGGACCTTTGAAGCCGACCCATTAATCACTTGGGAATCAGGGTGCCCCCAGTTGTTTGAGCTGTTCCTCAGCCTGCTGGCGGTGCCCTGAAGATGAGGTCTTGTCCTGCAGCACACTCTGGTAAATCTGCTGCGCAGCCTGCTTATTTCCTGCAGCAGCCAGCGTGTACCCCTTCGCGAGTTGCATTTCATGGCGCCAGAATCCTTTGAGTTGATCGATATCGGCTTTTTCCAGCGCCTGTAATGCATCGTCGTATTTCCCCTGTTTCGTGAGAATCCGGGCCGCCCCCGCAATCGAACGGAACTGATCCGCTGCCCCAATCCGTGAGGCCCTCTCATAGTTCTGACGATACGCCTTCAGAGCCCCGGCTTCATCCGACAAGTTATGTTCTCGGTTTTCCCCAAGCAACAGGAGGATTTGCGAGTGGATGCGTGGATCCGGGGTATAATTCAACGCCAGTGTCAGATCGGTCTCAGCAGCCTCTCCCTGCTTCATTCGTAAACGGGCCATTCCCCGCGCCAGAGCGGCTTCTCCAACTTGACTGAATGGCCAGGCCTGAAAATCCTCTGATTGGAACTGCTGAATCAACTCAGCATAGTTTCGCTGTGCCAGCAGATTCTGCATGCGCACTGTCTTCGCCACCGTTTCCAGTGGTATTTTTTCAGCCAGCGATTCCGCTTGTGATTCCTGTTTCAGCTGACGGGCACATTCCGCCGCCTGCTGGAGTGCCACGGACTTCTGCAGGTCCGTGATCTGTTTTTCTGCAGCCAGGGACAGGAACAGATCTTGAGCAGACTGATACTTGCGGCGCCGCATCAGTGTTTCTGCTTTTTTGCTCGTAATCAGGTAATCTGTCACGCTCGGATCGGCTTCGAACTGGTGTGACAGTCCCCGATAAAAGTAGGCGAATTTCATCGGCTGATGAAATCCCGAAGTCCCGGTCGGCGCGAATGCCGAATATTCAGCACCATTGTCGCGAATTCGTTGACGACAGACATTAATGTGCCAGGGCAGACTGACTGTGGGACGATGTCCGATCACCTGATGCAGGGGATCGTTTTCATCCTGAACAACAGGAATCCGCACTTCAGCAGTCCAGTAGCCGTCTTTAATCTGAGTTGCGACTTCAGCCTGTGAATCCCAGCGGAACCAGTCCTTCTTATCGGCCCCTCGATCCAGATCAATCAGCGCCCCGGCAGGATTGATGGCCAGTTGATAATAACTATGCGACTCTGTGCTGAGCAGAATTTCGATTGCATCACCAAACCAGATTGCCTGATCTTCATTTTTTGTTGTGGTGCTGCGGGGCTGCTCGCCCGGTGCTTCCTCACAACGAATCGCAAAATAGAGATCACGGCCGACCCAGCGTGATTTAACAGATGTGCCATAAACGGGTAAGCGTCCGGTCTGCAGTTCACGCAGGCTTCCTGTCGAAGCGGTTGGGCAGTTTTCCCAAAGGGGCTCATCGAGCTGCCCATCGATTACAATTTCACCCCGGGGATCACCCACCAGTCTTAAAACGGGAACCGGTCCCCGTTTCTGTGCCAGTTGAATACTTTTATTTCTCAATCCGTTGAGGAAATTATCGATGAGTGCCATTCGCCGGCCATAGACGGAGTCACTTTTCACTTTCGCTTTCGCGACAGAAAACAGCTCCAGTGCGCGACTGGCCTTCTCGGCCTCTTTCTCCATCTCACGCCAGTGTTCTTCACAGTAAAGAAAGAAGGTATGCATTTCCTGAGCAGCAGGTCCGTAAAACAGATCACAGTATTCGTTGAACAGGTCATCCACATCCTGGTCTTTTCCCCCCAGTACATCCGCGCGGTGAAGTAAATCAGAAAGTGGTTATAGCCAATCGCATTCTCGCCGAAATCCATCGTGAGCCAGATGTCTTCTCCTTTCGAGATCCCTTTGGTCTCGTTGATGCTCTCCCCCAGTACGTGAGGAATGAAGGCCGGCAGATAGAAGCCCCGTCCGGTAAACGGATAGTTTTCGAAGATAATGATCGGGTTTGCTGTCTTTTTCACCCAGGCGTCACGCAACTGGCGGAGTTCTTCCCGGTCTGCAGACGTCGGTCTTCTTCCCCCCACAATAATCACCTGCACGTTGGGTTCGAGACGGTCGATCTTTTCAGGAGGCAGCGTATAAGTTCCATAGGCACAGTTCGAGATTTTGCGATCCGGGTGCGTTTTACGAACCTCTTTAGCCACTCGATTCACAAACTCCCAGACATAATCGGAAAACGCACCGCGGTAACCTCGATCAGGAGTATCCTTGCCTGCACAATGCTCACATTGACAGATCGCGGTATAGCCATCAGGGGGCATTACCGAAACGACATCCATGTCAAAATGATCAAACTGAGCCCTCACATAGCGCACGGTCTGCTGGAACAGTTCCTCATTAGAATAGCATAATTGATTCAGACGTTTCCCCGGCTGGGTATCACGTTTTCCGCCGTAGAGGGCAAACCATTCGGGATGCTTTTCGAGTGTCTCTGTATTGTGCGTCATATGATCCAGACCGTGGGCGGCCTGCCGACCGTAGGGTTGTCTTACCCCCAGCCGCATGGCCCACATGGCAGCATCGCGACCATACACACCGAGACGAAAGTTAATTGTCCGCAACGGAAAATCGGGCTGTACCGTTTCGTCGATCGCCGGTAATGGAATCGTATTCTGCCGGGGAATGACTTCTCCCAGTTCCCCCGGTAGATACCACCGCACACCCAGTCCCCGTAAATATCCGCAGACCGCGTTGAAGGAACCTCTTTCGTCAAAGCCCCACACATTGACCTGGCCTGTTTTGTCGACCAGTTGCTCGTTCGGTGTTCCAAACAGACCCGTTGAACCCGTGTAATGCTTGTAGAGTTGAGAATGAGGGTAGCCCCAGTGCTCACCAGTAATCGCATTCCAGGCCGTTTGTACTTTACCACTGGCCAGATCACGATGATTGCGGGGCCAGGGTTCGATCGGTACGAAATTAGTATCGTCGCCGAGCATAGC
Organism: Gimesia benthica; assembly: GCF_009720525.1. Lineage (NCBI taxonomy): Bacteria > Pseudomonadati > Planctomycetota > Planctomycetia > Planctomycetales > Planctomycetaceae > Gimesia > Gimesia benthica. The sequence goes on along the minus strand of NZ_CP043930.1, from coordinate 7,720,259 downwards.
AAGCCAGTTGTCGCCGGCAACAATCCGGTAGGCTCCTGCTTTCAGTCCGGCAGTCGTGACTCCCCGCTTTTCTGCTTCTTTACTCGCCCCGATCAAAACTTTGACTGGCACCTTAGCCGTCGTCTCAGTGACGATTTCCAGCTTTGCTCCCGAAATCTTTTTCAGATAATGCTGAAGTTCCTGGGCAGCCAGTCGCGTGCTGCGCTGAGCTGCAGGATCAATCACGATTTCTGCTTCTGCCCGTCCTTCCCTGACCAGATACTGTTCCGCAGCAGTTACCGTATCCAGCACGAAAGTGAAACACCACAGAACGCCAGCCAGCAGAAGTGAAATCCGCATGTTGAACTCCAACACTGTTTAAGGTGAAATCAGTTGTCATACTGTAGCGAGCGTACTTTCAGCACCAGCTGGGAGCCAATTACTGTTTGCCATAAACCGGCGGCTTCCAGTTCCTGGGCAGGCGTCCCTGAGGACGAACACCGTAAGCATCTGCGGGAATCGGATGATCCTCAGCCTGTTCTAAAGGCAGATCGTCTGGCAGATGCTTGATTTTGAAATCCTTGTATTGAATTTTCATCTTCGGTCCGACGTGTACCTGAACGGCCAGCACACCTTCCAGTGCCCGACCTTTGGGATCGAGGTCGATCAGGTCCGCAGTCTTGTGGCCGTCAATCCAGTGCTCATGATGATTGCCGCGTACCAGCACTCGGAAATCATGCCACTCGTCGGGGGCGAATGTTTTGACGGGCATCTTACCAACTACCCAGGGCTGACCATCAGGTGCGACGATGACTTTCTCGCCTGTGTGCGAGAGAATTCGACGTCCCTTCTCCTCATAGAGCATACCATTGTAATTCGGATTGTTGGCCACCACATCACATTGATAGCCGGTGACGATATCCAGTCCGAGATCGGGACGAGAGGTTCCCCGATACTGAATCCCGCTGTTGCCCCCCTCTGTCACTTTCACTTTGACTCGTAAGTCAAAGTTGCGAATCGTGGAATCTTTCCAGGTAATGAAGCGATTCATCTTCAGAGAACCATCTGTTTTCCCCGTCAGAGCCCCTTGTTCAACAGACCAGTATTGTGGATCGCCGGTCCAGTGCCGGAGCGTTTTGCCGTCGAAGACACTGACAAAACCATCCTTGTCCGCGCGGGCACCAACGGCTGCAGAAGCCACTGGATAGGGAACCGTGGAATCCCGAAATCCACCGCGCAGTGGATCTAAAGGGCCTCCCAACTCTTTGACTCGCTCTGTCGTGCGATCTCTGAGTGCCTGAAGCTGCTCTGCATATCTGGGATTTCCCACCAGATTGATCAGTTCATCTGGATCTGCCTCCAGATCATGCAGAAACTCGTAGTTATCATGATCAAAGTAACGCACGTATTTCAGGTTACCATCGCGAATCCCCTCGAAGGCCGGAATTCGATTGCGTACTGCGAAATGTTCATGGAATGTTTCAGTCCGCCAGTCGGCTGGTTTCGCTCCCTTCACGACGGGCTGGAGACTCTGCCCCTGATACCGTTTCGGAACGTCCGCACCGGCCCAGTCCAGAAACGTTGCGGGCAGGTCAAGATTCAGCGCCAGTGCGTCAGTCACTTTGCCCTGTTCTTCTTTCGGAACACGGGGATCCATGACAATCAGTGGTACCTGGAGTGCATTCTCGTAGTGTGACCACTTTCCAGCAAGCCCCCGATTGGCCATGTAGTAGCCGTTATCAGCAGAGTAAACAATAATGGTATTTTCAGCGAGCCCGGCTTCTTCCAGTGCTTTCAGGAACCGACCGATTGCTCCGTCGATACCGCTGACCATGCGGTAGTAGGCCCGCATGTTTGTCTGATATTTCTGAGGCGTATTCCAGCGCCAGAAATAACGTTCCCGGTTGATCGTGGTCTGCAGGAAATTCGGTTGTGCATTGAAGATCTCAGGATCTCCCAGACGAGGGGGCGCGATTTCAATGTCTTCATACATACCATCGACAGCACGCGGCCAGGGAAAGTGTCCAATTCCGGGCCGTCGGTCACTGTCTTCAGCGTGACAGGCATTGAACCACAGATTCAATGCGAATGGTTTCCCCTTGGGCTGCGATTTGACGAATTCGATTCCGCGATCAACGATTAATTCGGTCTCATGCCGCAGGCTGCCATCCGGTTGCTTCTTGTAGTAAGGATTGCGGCTGATCGCTTCGAACTCATCGAAGTGCGCTTCCCGCTTGAAATCTTTCGGCATCTTCGCATGCCATTTTCCATAGAAACCGGTTCGATACCCCTGCTCTCGCAGCAGATCTGTATACAGTGTCTGGACCGCGTCGGGCCGTGCCTGTTCCGGATTCGCGGGAGTTCCGTAACTGCGTCCCGTTAATCCGGTCAGAATTGTGGTCCGACTGACCCAGCAGATTGCCTGGCTCACGTATGCTTTTTCAAAACGAGTGCCTCGTTTGGCAAGTTCATCAATGTTGGGTGTCTGGATCACCTGGTTGCCGTAACAGCCAACTGTGCTGGTGGTTTGATCATCGGCGAAGAAAAAGACAATGTTCGGTCGCTCTGCTGCTTCCGATTTTCCCAAGGTGAGTAAAAGCAGAGCAGTCAGCAGGAGTAAACTTTTGAATTTCCCAATCATGAGGTTCATTTCCAGACTCGCGCCAGAGTCACAGGGAGCATGTGAGGTTTGATCGTGTTGCAGACAAACCAGGCTCAGTTTCAGAAGTTTTACGGGGAGAATATCTACCGGAATGAAATATGTGGTCTCTTTAGTTTAACCGGACGAGCAGGCAAAGGCGACAGTTGAGCTGGAATTTCCTGAGGGGACTTTCCCTTCTTTAACAACGTTCACTATCTCTGAAACTCAGCCCTCAGATTTCAGACAGGGAATTGCGGGGATTGATCAATGCCCAGCTCAAGGTTGCCCCCAGATAGATTCCAGCAAAGAGGTAAAGTACCAGATTCCACTCCGGTACCGGCATTGCTTTGATATAGGTGAATAAGGCGCCCACGGCGATGGGGGAGAGATAACCGCCTACAACGCCTGCCATATTCACAATCGCAATAATGACCGATGTATGTCTGCCTCCCAGATCCATAGACGTCACCCAGATCGCGGGATTCCCCATGCCGGAGAGAAACGTTCCGCAGGAAATCAGGTAGACGGCATCTTCAGCAGGGACCTGACTGGCCAGTAGAATACAAACGGCACAGATCAGCGCGGACCCGGCACTAAGCAGCGAACGGCTGAAGTATTTGTTGCCCGTCCATTGATAAATCAGATCGATCAGACGGCCTCCCGCGAGGGTCCCCAACACGATACTTGTTAGCGGCAGCATCGCCAACAGTCCCGCTTTCTGCACAGAAGCGCCACTGGACTGCTGCAGGTAAGCCGGGAACCAGGTAATGAAGAATGCGTATCCAAACGCCCGGAAGACGGACTGCAGGCAGAACAACCAGAGACTCGCATTCGAGATCATCCGTATGAATAACTGACGAATCGGCGTTGAGCTTGTTGCCTTATTTTCTGAGACGGCATTCCTGTCCGCTGCGTTAATCAGTTCCACTTCAGCATGATTCGTCTTTGGGTGATCCTGGGGACGATCGCGGAACAACAGAAAAAAAAGGAACATCCAGCAGACAGAGAACAGGCTGAACAACACCAGCGGCAGACGCCAGCCCAACGGGTCAACCAATGCAGCAGTCACCCCTGTGGCGATGATACTCCCCACGGACATAAAACTGCCCATCAGAGAACTGGCTGTACCGCGTTTCGCTACGGGAATCCAGTTCTTAATCACTTGTGCCGAACAGGGAACCATACCGGCCTGCGCCAGCCCCAGTAACAGACGTGAAAACCAGATCAGTCCGAATGAAGCTGCCAGGGCCGTTAACAGATTCGCAATGCCTGCTGTCATCTGGAGCAAAGGTAAAGCCAGCCGATTTCCCAGCTTTTGTCCCAGTATGCCTCCCGGAATCTGAAACAGGAAATAACCGGCATAAAAAGCAGCCAGCACGCGTCCCATCTGCAGATCATCCAGACTGAGATCCTGCTGAATCGTAGTCGCCAGAGGAGCCAGTCCCGCGCGTGGCAGATAGGCCAGTAGAAAACCACTGCTTAACCCAGCCAGTACCAGATAACGCACCCGGGTCGGTTTGGAATCATTTGCGGAGAGGCTGTCTGCTGGAGAATCCATCTGGGATATTTTCACTCCACTACAGAGGCAGGTTGTTTCATTCCTTAGCCTCTGTTATCAGTGACCGAATTGTGATGAGCGCAATTCATGCCTTTTCATCATGTCACAATCGGCTTCGAGAAAGCAATTAAAAAACTTTCTTATCAAAAAGCCTGTTGTCAGTTTTCCTTCTCCAGATACGTGAACTGCCGGATCAAATCCGCTACTATGAATTCCAACCACATAGACTTACGTCAGCGTTCCTTATTCAAGAGCAACTAATATGAAACCAATTCTTACACTCGGTCTGCTGGTCTGCCTGCTGACCGGTAACCTTCTGGCAAACGATCAGAAACATCCTAATATTGTTGTCTTCCTTGCAGATGACCAGGGCTGGGGAGATGTCAGTCATAATGGCAACACGAATCTGCATACTCCGAATATTGACTCGCTCGTAAAAGAGGGTGTGCGGTTTAATCACTTTTATGTAGGCGCGGTCTGTGCCCCCACTCGTGCCGCCTTTCTCACCGGACGCTACCACGCCCGCACCGGGACGACCGGGGTTTCCAAAGGGGAAGAACGCTTCAATTCCGATGAATATACGGTGGCCCAGGCGTTCAAAGCAGCCGGCTATGCGACCGGCGCTTTTGGCAAATGGCATAACGGCACTCAATATCCGAATCATCCCAATGCCAAAGGCTTTGATGAGTATTACGGATTCACTTCAGGACACTGGGGACACTATTTCAGCCCCATGCTTGATCATAATGGGACGTTTGTGAAAGGTGAGGGATACA